>CBHRRQ010000207.1:0-7360 GCA_966081555.1 uncultured Terrabacter sp. | reverse complement strand
CGGGGGGCCGCCCCGGCCGTTGCCGCGTCCGGGGCCGCGCCCGCCGCCCCCGGGGTGCCGGCCGGGGGGACCGCACGGACGCAAGACGAGGACGCGTTCGAGCGCCTCCTGCTCCACCTGCGTGACGTGCGCGGCTTCGACTTCACCGGCTACAAGCGGCCCAGCCTGCTGAGGCGTGTGCGCCACCGCATGCGGGCCGTGGGCTTCGAGTCCTTCGACGAGTACCAGGACCACCTCGAGGTCAACCCCGACGAGTTCGTGCCGCTCTTCAACACCATCCTCATCAACGTGACGAGCTTCTTCCGCGACCGCGACTCGTGGGAGCACCTCAGCACGCGGCTCATCCCCTCCCTGCTCGAGACCGCCGACCACGAGATCCGCGTCTGGAGCGCAGGGTGCGCAGGCGGCCAGGAGGCGTACAGCCTCGCCATCGCCCTCACCGAGGCGATGGGCGTCGACCGGTTCCGCGAGCGCGTCAAGATCTACGCCACCGACGTCGACGAGGATGCGCTCGCGTACGCCAGGGCCGCGACGTACACCGAGCGCGAGACCGAGAGCCTGCCCGAGGATCTCAAGGAGAAGTACTTCGAGACGTCGCCCCAGGGCATGGTCTTCCGTCAGGACCTGCGGCGCAGCGTCATCTTCGGACGCAACGACCTCACCCGAGACGCGCCGATCTCGCGCATCGACCTGCTCACGTGCCGCAACACCCTCATGTACTTCAACGCCGAGACGCAGTCGCGCATCCTCTCGCGTCTGGCCTTCGCGCTGAAGCCGGAGGGCATCCTCATGCTCGGCAAGGCCGAGATGCTGCTCAACCACACCGACACGTTCATCCCCGTCGACATGAAGCGACGACTCTTCAGACGTGGCACCGTGCCGGTGCCCGACCCCCAGCTCGTCCTGCGCCAGGCCGCACCGATGATGCGGTTCGCCGTCCCCGATGCGCTCCAGGCGCTGCGCAGCGACGCCTTCGCGGCCGCGCCACAGGCACAGCTGGTCGTCGACGCCCAGGGCACCCTTGCCATGATCAACGACTCGGCCAAGACGCTGACCAGGCTCAGCGACTCCGACGTGGGGCGACGGTTCCACGAGCTCGACCTGTCGTTCCGTCCGATGGAGCTGCGACCGGCGCTGCACGAGACGCGTGAGAGCCGGCAGCCGCACCGCCTCCGCGGCGTCCGGTGGTCCAAGCCCGGTCCCGAGCTCTACGTCGACATCGACCTCGTGCCCCTCGTCGACGGGCGCGACGGGTATGCCGGCACACTGCTGGCCTTCACAGACGTGACGCGCTACCAGCAGGTGCACCAGGAGCTCGAGCAGACGACGAAGCAGCTCCAGGCGGCGTCCGAGGAGCTCCAGTCGACGAACGAAGAGCTCGAGACGACGAACGAGGAACTGCAGTCGACGGTCGAGGAGCTCGAGACCACGAACGAGGAGCTGCAGTCGACCAACGAGGAGCTCGAGACGATGAACGAGGAGCTCCAGTCGATGAACGACGAGCTCCAGGGCGCCAACGACGAGCTGCGCGTGCGCAGCTCGGAGCTCACCCGGCTCAACGACTTCATGGAGTCGATCCTCGGCAGCATGCGTTCCTCCGTCATCGTCCTCGACCGCAACCTCACCGTGCAGATCTGGAACCGAAACGCTCAGGAGCTCTGGGGCGTGCGATCCGACGAGGCCGTCGGGATGCACCTGTTCGGCTTGGACTTCGGCCTGCCGACCGATGGCCTCAAGCCACTGCTGCGCACCGTTCTCGCCGATCCCAGTGCCACGCGTCAGCTGACGGTCGACGCCATCAACCGTCGCGGGCGGCCGGTCACGCTGTCCGTGACGGTGGCTCCGTTGATGTCCCGCGGAGACGCGACCGGCGTGCTTCTCGTCATGGACGCCGAGCCGCGCGACTGATGGGGGTCAGGTCGGTTCCGGCCCGCCTTCTTGTTCGGGCCCTGCGTCGGAGGCTGTCCCGGCCTCCGCGCGCGGGGCGACTTCGGCCTCGCTGAGCGCGTGCCGGCGGTCCTCGTGGGCTGCCTCGCGGTCGGCCCCGGCGGCGAGTCGGTGCCGCTGGGCCTCGTCCAAAAGCATCCTGTCGTCGGGGTCGCCGCTGCGGCGAGCCTGGGTCTCCAGGGCGACCGCCGCGCGGTCATGAGCGACCGCCGCACGGTCGTGCGCCAGGCCGGCCCTCGCGTGGGCTGCTCGGGCGCGAGCGAGCGAAGCTGCTGCCCACCTGCCGGCCTCGAGGACGTCGGCCGGCGTGGACCCCACCCCGGCCAGCAGCCGCTCGCGCCGCTCGGTCAGCTGGCGTACGCGTTCCGCGGCCGTTTCGGCCGCCACCCGGGCCGCCTCGTCCATCACACAAGTCTACGCCGCTCGACCGGCGTCACCGCCGCCGGAACGTTCGACAGAACTGTTTCCCACGCGTGCGCGGTACGGGAGCATGAATCGCCACCCCCGGGCTCCAACAGCGCGGCCCGGGGGGTGGTCTGGGGTCAGGCGACAGCCCGGCTCAGGCGGTCGGTCTCGGAGGCTGCGGCAGCTCGCCCGTCTCGAGGAAGCGCTGCGCCACGTCACGCAGCTTGATGTTCGCGTTCTGTGAGTTGCGTCGGAGGAACCGGAACGCCGCGTCGCTGCTCAAGGCGTAGCGCTGCATGAGCATCCCGACCGCCTGGCCGATCATCTGCCGGGTGACGAGCGCGTGCTGCAGCTCCTGCGCCGAGCGCGCCCAACCCACGATGGCCGACGCAGTCACACCGCAGGTCTCAGCGAGGTTGAGAGTGTCGGTGTCGAGCCGGTGCGGAGTGTCCCAGTACAGACCCAGAGCCCCGAGGGTGCGGCCCTCCCAGAGGAGCGGGACCGCGACGCTGGCATGGACACCGCCTGCCAGCGCCGAGGCGGTCCAGCGCGGCCAACGTCGTTCGCCGGAAAGGGAGTCGCTGACCACCGTCAGGCCAGTCGTCATCGCCTCCAAGCAGGGACCCTCCTCGAGGATCGCCTGCTCCAGGTGAGCTCCGTCGACGCCCGTTTCGGACGTGGCGGTGCACAGGAAGTGCGGGGTCCGCCCGACGAGGACGCCGGCATGCTCGAGGAGTGGGACCGAGCGAGTGGCGGAGGCCAGCACCTCGGTCAGGGTCTCGTCGAGGGTCCGCGCGCCGTACTGCTGCGTGCTGGCACCTCTCCCCGTGATCGCAGTCTGAAGCGCATCCATGAGCGGTACCTCCGCGGGTCCCGGGTCCTCTCGTGCTTGAAAGTCCCGTTCCGAGGTGCGACGCGTCGCCCTCGTGCCCAGATCTCGCATGCTACTCGTTCCGAAGGTCGAGAAGTGGATGAGAGACGGCGCACCTCGTTTTCGACGGAGCCCACGGGGTAGGCGTGTCCCGTGGACCCCACGGACCGGATGTCGCGCAGAGCGGTGGTGACCGGCGGGGCCGGGTTCGTCGGATCCTGGCTGTGTCGGCAGCTGCTCGGCGACGGTTGGCACGTTCTCGTGGTCGACAACCTCGTGACCGGGACCCGCGAGGCCGTCGACGCGCTGTCACGCCACCCGCACTTCAGCTTCCTCGAGGCGGACGTCTCCAGACCGTTCATCGTCGACGGCCACGTCGATCTCGTCATGCACCTGGCCTCGCCGGCGTCTCCGGTCGACTACGCCGCGCTGCCGGTCGAGACGATGCTCGTCGGCAGCCAGGGCACCATGCACGCCCTCGACCTCGCCCAGCGCAACCGTGCGCGCTTCGTCCTCGCCTCGACGTCCGAGGTGTACGGCGACCCGCTCGTGCACCCCCAGCCCGAGCACTACTGGGGCAACGTCAACCCGGTCGGGCCACGCAGCGTCTACGACGAGTCGAAGCGCTTCGCCGAGGCTCTCACCACGGCCTACCGCACCAGTCGAGGCGTCGACACGGGCATCGCCCGCATCTTCAACACGTACGGCCCCGGCATGCGCAGCAACGACGGCCGGATGATCCCGGCGTTCATGACCCAGGCGCTGCGCGGCGAGCCCCTGACCGTGGCCGGGGACGGCAGCCAGACGCGCTCCCTCTGTTACGTGACGGACACGACGGCAGGGCTGCTCGCCCTCGCGGCCAGCGCCTGTGCCGGCCCGGTGAACCTCGGTGGGCAGGACGAGGTCACCGTGCTCGAGCTCGCGGAGACGATCCGGCGCCTGGCCGGGTCGCGCTCGTGCATCACCTTCGTGGACCTTCCCGAGGACGACCCGAAGGTGCGACGGCCCGACACCTCACGAGCCCGGCAGCTGCTGCACTGGGCACCGTCGGTGGGCGTCGAGGAGGGTCTGCTCAGGACGCTCGAGTGGTTCGACCAGCAGCTCACGGCGCGATCGGCGCACCAATCGCGGCCCCGTCAGCGTGCACCGCTGACCTCTGACGGGTCGGCACTCGGCGCCTGACCTGAGATGCGCGGCAGATCGCGGGTTCCGTTGCTTGCCAGACGATCCCGGACGGCATCCAACACCTCTGCCACCGTTACCGCCCTGAGCGCCGGGTCCAGCGTCGGCCCCAAGGGGTCCCCGCGCCCGCCCTCAGCCGCTCGTGCCTGGCCGTGCCAGAGCACCGTGTGCGGGCCCGCGACAGGCGGGCCCCACTCGGCCGGCGGCACCGGCCCGAAGAGCACCACCGACGGCGTGCCGTGGGCCGTCGCGAGGTGGGCGACGCCCGTGTCGCCGCTCACCACGAGCCGTGCCCCGGCCACCAGCGCCGAGAGGCTCCGCACGTCGGTGCGGCCGGCGAGCACGGCGCCCGCCGACATCCCGGCCAGTGCGACGACCTGGCGCGCGAGTCCCTGCTCGGCGGGCGACCCGGTCACGACCACCTCGTGCCCCTCGTCCGCCAGGGCCGAGGCGACAGCAGCGAAGCGCTCGACCGGCCATCGTCGTGACGCGGAGGCTGCGCCGGGGTGCACGACGACGGCGCCCGGAGCCGGGCTCGGCACCGCAGGCGGGGCTTTCAGGTGCAGCCGAGTGGGGTCCGCTGGCCAGCCCGCGGACCGGACGAGGCGGCACCAGCGGTGCACCTCGTGCTCACCCGGGCTCCACTCGGGCCCGTCGAATCCGACGTCGGTGCAACGGAACCCGATGATCCGGTAGGGCTCCAGCGCCAGCAGCGTGCGGTGGCTCTGCGGGCCCCGGCCGTGGAGGTTGACGGCCACGTCGGGCGGCCGCCCCCGCCAGTCCAACGGCTCCAGGCCTCGCGCCGGCAGCACCCTGTCGACGAGGCCCTCCAGCCTGAGCAGCTCACCGACGCCCTCGTCGCCTGCGAGGACGAGCTCGTACGCCGCCAGACCCTGCCGTAGGCCGCGCAGCGCCGGCACCGCGGTGAGCAGGTCGCCGAGCCCGAGCGCACGCAGCACGAGGGCCCGCCGGGTCACGGCCAGGAGCCCTCCACCGACGGGGTGACGACGAGCTCGCGCACCTCACAGCCGGGTGGCTGCCGCAGCGCGAAGAGCACTGCGGCGGCGACGTCCTCGGGTCGGTTGAGCTTCGCGTCGGGCCCCGGCCGGTACTGGTCGGGCCGGCCGTCGAAGAAGGCGGTCTGCATGCCGCCGGGCACCAGGGTGGTGACACCGAGCCGCCCCTGGGTCTCCACTGCGAAGGCACGCGAGAAGCCGATGACCCCGAACTTCGAGGCGCAGTACGCCGTGGCGTCGCTGAGTACCCGCAGCCCCAGGGTGGAGGCCACCGTGACCACGCGACCCCCACGCTCCAGCAGGGACGGCAGGGCGGCGCGGACGACTGCCGCGGTGCCGATGAGGTTGACCTGGATGACGCGCTCCCAGTCGGCCGCTTCGATCTCGTCGAACCGCCCGCAGGCGTCGGTGCCGGCACAGGTGACGACCGCGTCGACGCCGCCGGCGCCCGCGACCAGGGCACGCACGGCCTTCTCGGCGGCTCGCGGGTCGGCAAGGTCGGCGAGGGCACGATCAGCCTCGGGGACCTCCAGGACCGTCGGGTCGGGCACCTGCCGGTCGATCAGGAGCGGCCGACCGCCCTCCTGGGCCACGGCCCGGGCGACTGCGGCTCCCAGGCCGGAGGCGCCACCGGTCACGAGCACGGTTCCGGGTGTCGACGTCGTCATGCGTCGCTCCTCTCGTCAGGGGCGGACACGTCCGCCTCGTGGGTGCGGATTCCGAAGGTGGCCACCGCCTCGACGAGGGCGGTCGTCGACCGTCCCTCGACGTAGGGCAGCACGACGGCCTGGCCGCCCCACTCCTCGAGGACGGCGAGCTCGGGCACCTGGGCGCCCGCATAGTCACCGCCCTTGGTCCAGATGTCGGGTCGGACGCGGCGGAGCACGTCGACCGGCGTGTCCTCGTCGAAGACCACGACCTCGTCCACGCACTCGAGGGCGAGCAGCAGGCGCGCGCGGTCGCCCTGGGGGACGATCGGCCGCCCGGCCCCCTTGAGCCGCCGCACCGACGTGTCGGAGTTGAGGCACACGACCAGTCGGTCCCCGAGGGCCCGGGCGGCGCGCAAGGTGGCGACGTGGCCGGCGTGCAGCAGGTCGAAGCAGCCGCCGGTCGCAACGACGCACGGACGTGGCGCGGGGCCGCCGTCGTGCTCCCGCGCGCCGGGGCGCGCCCAGCTGCTCGAAGGCTCGGGGCGCCCGACGACCGCGGGTCCGCCGTCGGCGACGAACCGGGCCGCGTCGCGTACGCCCTGCTCGAGCGCCTCGGCGATGACGGCACCGGCGCCCAACGACAAGGCCGCGGACACGGCCAGGCGGTCGCCGGCACCGCACGCGTCGACGCACTGGACGTGGCGAGCCGGCACGAGCACGGGTGCCCCCGCCCCGTAGCTGAGGAGTGCACCCTTGGGGCCGAGGGTGACGGCCACTCCCCCGGCCTGCCACACGCAGGCGAGCGCCTCGGCCCGGTGACGCACGTCGAGCAGCGAGTGGCCGGCGCACTCACCGGCGATCCCGCAGCGCGCGGCCAACCCCACCGACTCCGCCTCGTTCGGCGTCGCGAGCCGCACGCCCGGGACGGGGTCGGGACCCCGGGGGTGCGGGTCCCACGTGACCGGCACGCGCGGCGCCACGTCGGCGAGCACCTGGCGTATGCCGTCCGCCTCGACCGTGCCTCGACCGTAGTCGGCGACGAGAACGGTCGCCGCGCCGCGGAGCGCGACGAGGGCACGGGGCGGGGCGGCAGCCACCCCGCCGGCCGCGCCACCCGTGTCGAGCCGCACGAGCGACTGCCCCTGGGCGCGGATCCGTTGCTTGACCGGCGTGTCCCCTCGGGCGGCGAGGGCCACGACCTCGACCCCGTCGAGGAGCTCGCGGAGGCGGCGCCCGGCGCCGTCGTCGCCGAGCGCGGTCACGAGGCCGACGTCCGCGCCGTCGTCCCG
>CBHRRQ010000206.1:0-7384 GCA_966081555.1 uncultured Terrabacter sp. | reverse complement strand
CTCGTCGACAAGGGCAACACCGTCATCGTCATCGAGCACAACCTCGACGTGATCAAGAACGCCGACTGGATCATCGACATGGGGCCCGAGGGCGGCTCCGGCGGCGGCACCGTCATCGCCGAGGGCACACCCGAGGACGTCGCCGACGTGGAGGCCAGCCACACCGGCCGCTTCCTCCGGCCGATCCTCGACCGCACTGCGCGCACCACGACGCGCAGCACCGCCAAGGGCCGCACCGGGTCCGGCACCAAGAGGAAGGTCGCGGAGGGCTCACAGCGAGCTGACGGCTCGAGCACAGCGAGCACGCCGAGACTGAAGGCTCCCCGCACCACGGGTCGCGCCAGAGGAGGTGCCACCACCGCGGCCGCGAAGAAGAGCACGCCCAGCACCACCGTGAGCAAGACGAGGACCTCCACCACCAGGAAGAGGAACGCATGACACAGCGCAGCCACTCACGCACCGCCGAGCAGTCCAGCACCTTCGCCACCGAGCACGCCCCCTCCGACGGCACCCCTGACACCTCCGCCGACGAGGGGCACCAGCACGTCCCCGCCCTCGCCGACCGCCGCGGCGTGCTCAAGGCTGCCGGGATCGTCGTGGGGGCCGGTGCCCTCGCCGCCTGCAGCAGCCCGCCCGTGCCCAGCGCGACCAGCGGTTCCAGCAGCGCCGCAGCCTCCGGCGGGTCCGGCTCGTCCGCAGCGTCCGCACCCTCCGGCGGCGGCACCCCCTCGTCCGAGGTGCCGGTCGGTGGCGCGAAGTTCTTCCCCGACACCAAGACCGTCGTCACGCAGCCGGTGGCCGGCACGTTCAAGGCCTTCGACACGACGTGCCCGCACCAGGGCTGCGCCGTGAGCTCGGTCGCCGACAACCAGATCGTCTGCCCGTGCCACCAGAGCCATTTCGACCTGACCACGGGCGAGCCGACGCCCGACAGCCAGGCGAAGCGCGCTCTCACCGCCAAGCAGGTCACCGTCACCGGAGACACCTTCACCGTCGCCTGAGCGCGCCGTGACGCAAGTCTGACAGAGCTCTGACGGACCCAGACGGAGCTCTGACCGACCCCTCCCGTATGCCGTCCTGCCGCCCTCGTCGGGGGCGGAGGGCGGCATACGGCGTCGTCGGTGGGCCGACATAGGGTGGACCCGTGGCGGACCCGACGACCTACCGACCGAAGCCGGGGGAGATCCCGACCGACCCGGGCGTCTACCGCTTCCGTGACGCCCACGGCCGGGTCATCTACGTCGGCAAGGCGAAGTCGCTGCGCCCTCGGTTGTCGTCCTACTTCCAGGACATCACCGCCCTGCACCCGCGCACGGCCACGATGGTCACCACCGCTGCCTCGGTCGAGTGGACCGTTGTGCGCACCGAGGTCGAGGCGCTGCAGCTCGAGTACTCCTGGATCAAGGAGTTCGACCCGCGCTTCAACGTGAAGTACCGCGACGACAAGTCCTACCCGTTCCTCGCGGTCACGATGGGCGAGGAGTTCCCGCGCGCCCAGGTGATGCGCGGCGCCAAGCGCAAGGGCACCCGCTACTTCGGCCCCTACGGCCACGCCTGGGCGATCCGCGAGACGCTCGACCTGCTGCTGCGGGTCTTCCCGGTGCGCACCTGCTCCTCGGGTGTCTTCAAGCGCGCCGCGGCGAGCGGCCGGCCCTGCCTGCTCGGCTACATCGACAAGTGCTCGGCGCCGTGCGTCGGTCGCGTCACGCCTGACGAGCACCGCGCCATCGCCGAGGACTTCTGCGACTTCATGGCCGGCAACACCACCCGCTTCGCCAAGCGCCTCGAGACCCGCATGAAGGAGGCCGCGGCCGAGCTCGACTTCGAGCAGGCGGCCCGGCTCCGCGACGACATCGGCGCCCTGACCAAGGCCCTCGAGAAGCAGGCCGTCGTCCTCGGTGACGCCACCGACGCCGACGTCTTCGCCCTCGCCGACGACGACCTCGAGGCGGCGGTCCAGGTCTTCCACGTGCGGGGCGGCCGCATCCGGGGCCAGCGCGGGTGGGTCGTCGAGAAGGAGAGCGAGGACCTCCCGACCCTCGTCGAGCACCTGCTCCAGCAGGTCTACGGCGACGCCGACCGCGACGCCGTGCCCCGCGAGGTGCTCGTGCCGACGCTGCCGGCCGACCTCGAGGCCGTCACCGAATGGCTCTCGACGGTGCGCGGCTCGACGGTCGGTGTCCGCGTGCCCCAGCGGGGCGACAAACGCACGCTCATGGAGACGGTGCGCCGCAACGCGGAGCAGTCGCTGGCCCGCCACAAGGTCGCCCGCGCCGGCGACCTCACGTTGCGCAGCAAGGCGCTGCAGGAGCTCCAGGACTACCTCGGGCTCGACGACGCGCCGCTGCGGATCGAGTGCTACGACGTCAGCCACGTCCAGGGCACCAACGTCGTGGCGTCCATGGTCGTCTTCGAGGACGGCCTGGCCCGCAAGAGCGAGTACCGCCGTTTCATCGTGCGGGGCGCGACCTCCCCTGCGGAGGCGAACGGCGCTGCGCCCGACGCGCCGGTGACGGTCGACGACACCGCGGCGATGCGCGAGGTGCTGACCCGCCGGTTCCGCCGCTACCTCGAGGATGCCGAGGGCGCCGGCGACCTCGACCTCTCCACGGGCGTCGTCACTGACCCGTCGGACGGCGCCGCGCGGGCCGCGGGCCGCGACCGGGCGGCGGGCGACAGCACTGCCGCCGACGGCGACGACGACGGCCCGTCCACCTCGGGGCCCATCGATCCCGAGACCGGCCGACCGCGACGCTTCGCCTACCCGCCGAGCCTCGTCGTCGTCGACGGCGGCCTTCCCCAGGTCAACGCCGCCCAGGCCGTGCTCGACGAGCTCGGCATCGAGGAGGTCGCGCTCGTCGGTCTCGCCAAGCGGCTCGAGGAGGTGTGGCTCCCGCGCGACGACCACCCGGTCATCCTGCCGCGCACCAGCGAGGGGCTCTACCTGCTGCAGCGGCTGCGCGACGAGGCGCACCGCTTCGCCATCACCTTCCACCGCCAGCGCCGCTCCAAGGCGATGACGGCATCCCAGCTCGACGGCATACCCGGTCTCGGCAGCAGCCGGCAGAAGGCGCTGCTGCGCCACTTCGGTTCGGTCAAACGACTTCGCTCCGCGGACGTCTCGGACATCATGGCTGTTCCGGGCTTCGGCAGGTCGCTTGCCTCGGCCGTCGTCAACCACTTGGCTGGGGGAGCACCCCAGGAGCCAGCCGTGAACCTCACGACGGGAGAAGTGCTCGAATGACCGCCGACACCGGCCCGAACCCCCAGACGTCCCTGGCCGACGCCCCGATCGTCATCGTCACCGGCATGAGCGGGGCCGGGCGCAGCACCACCGCCAACGTCCTAGAGGACCTCGGCTGGCTCGTCGTCGACAACCTCCCGCCGCAGCTGCTCTCGCACCTCACCGAGCTGCGTGAGGAGGCCCGGGCCAAGGACCCAAGCTCTCGCCTCCAGCAGGTGGCCGTGGTCGTCGACGTCCGCTCGCGCGGCTGGTTCGAGCTGCTCGAGGGCGCCATCGCCGAGGCCCGCGAGCGCGGCGAGCGACCCAGCCTCGTCTTCCTCGACGCCACCGACGAGGCGCTGGTGCGCCGGTTCGAGAGCGTGCGTCGCCCGCACCCGCTGCAGGGCGACGGCCGCCTCCTCGACGGCATCCAGCGCGAGCGCGAGCGGCTGCTCGACCTGCGGTCGTCGGCCGATGTCGTCATCGACAGCTCGGGTCTCAACGTGCACCAGCTGAGCGCCAAGCTCAGCTCGCTCTTCGCGGGCGAGGGGCGCGTGCAGCTGCGCATCGCGGTCATGTCGTTCGGGTTCAAGTACGGCCTGCCGCTCGACGCCGACGTCGTCTTCGACATGCGCTTCCTGCCGAACCCCTACTGGGTGCCCGAGCTGCGGGCCCTGACCGGGCGCGACGGGCCGGTCAGCGAGTTCGTCATGAAGCAGGCCGGCGCCGACGAGTTCCTCGACCGCGCCAGTGAGCTCCTCGACACGATGATCGGCGGCTACGTCCGCGAGGGGCGTCGCTACGTCACCGTCGCCGTCGGTTGCACGGGCGGCAAGCACCGTTCGGTCGCCATCGCCGAGGCCTTGAGCGAGCGCCTCGGCGGGCGCGACCGCGTCGACACGTTCGTCGTGCACCGCGACCTGGGGCGGGAGTGACGGGGCCCGGCCGATGACCCCACCCCGCGGACCCCTGGCGTTCCCGCAGCACCGCGACATCGTCGCGCTCGGTGGCGGGCACGGCCTCGCAGCAACGCTCTCTGCCCTGCGCCTGCTCACCGACCACGTCACCGCCGTCGTCACGGTCGCCGACGACGGCGGCTCGAGCGGCCGCCTGCGCGAGGAGTTCGACGTGCTGCCGCCCGGCGACCTCCGCATGGCCCTCTCGGCCCTGTGCGACGAGAGCGACTGGGGCCACACGTGGCGCGACGTCCTCCAGCACCGCTTCGCCGGATCGGGTGAGCTGCAGGGGCACGCCCTCGGCAACCTCATGATCGTCTCGATCTGGGAGCTGCTCGGCGACACGGTCAAGGGCCTCGACCTCGTGGGCCGCCTCCTCGGTGCCCGCGGGCGCGTGCTGCCGATGGCGGCCGAGCCCCTCGAGATCGTCGCCGAGATCCGCGGCCACGACCCCGGCCGTCCCGGCGACACGGTCGAGGTGCGTGGCCAGCACCGGGTCGCGTCGTCACCCGGCATCGTCTCGTCCATCGGCATCGTGCCGACGTGCCCCGAGCCGTGCCACGAGGCCCTCGCGGCCGTCGCCGCCGCCGACTGGGTCATGCTCGGGCCCGGCTCGTGGTTCACCTCGGTCATGCCGCACCTGCTCGTGCCCGACCTCGTCGACGCACTCGTGACGACCCCGGCCAAGCGGCTGCTCAACCTCAACCTCGAGGTGCACAAGGGCGAGACCCGCGACTTCCGTGCCGAGGACCACCTCGCGTCCTTCGCCGCCAACGCGCCGGACCTGCGGCTCGACGTCGTGCTCGCCGACCCGAGCGTCGTCCCCGACGGCGCCTCCCTGCGCGCTGCCGCAGCCGATCTCGGTGCCGAGCTCGTCGTCGCCCCGGTCGCAGCGCGGGGCGAGCCGGGCGTGCACGACCCCCTGCGGCTCGCTGCGGCCCTGCGCGACGTCATCGCCTGAGGCCGTCTCGGCCGCCGTGCGACACGCCGACGTGGAGGGGCTCAGTCGCTCGGTGTGTCGCGGGGCGGTCCCGGCGCGAGGGTTCTTGATCAGGATGGCAGGATGTCGCCCATGGCCATGACAGCGAAGGTGAAGGACGAGCTCTCCCGACTCGAGGTGACCAAGCCCTGCTGTCGCAAGGCCGAGGTGTCCACGATGCTGAGGTTCGCCGGGGGACTGCACATCATCGGTGGGCAGATCGTCGTCGAGGCCGAGCTCGACACCGCCAACGCCGCCCGGCGCCTGCGCCGCAACATCACCGAGGTCTACGGCCACAAGAGCGACGTCCTCGTGCTCGCGGCAGGTGGCCTGCGCCGCGGCTCGCGCTACGTCGTGCGCGTCGTCGAGGAGGGCGCGACCCTGGCCCGCCAGACGGGGCTCATCGACACCCGTGGCCGCCCGGTCCGCGGCCTGCCGCCCAAGGTCGTCAGCGCCGCCACGTGCGACTCCGAGGCGGCGTGGCGTGGTGCCTTCCTCGCCCACGGTTCGCTCACCGAGCCCGGTCGCTCCTCGGCGCTCGAGGTGACCTGCCCGGGGCCCGAGGCGGCCCTCGCCCTCGTCGGTGCGGCCCGACGCCTCGGCATCCAGGCGAAGGCCCGCGAGGTGCGCGGCGTCGACCGGGTCGTCATCCGCGACGGCGACGCCATCGGCGCGATGCTCACCCGGCTCGGCGCGCACGACGCGGTGCTGGCCTGGGAGGAGCGCCGGATGCGCCGTGAGGTCCGGGCCACCGCCAACCGTCTCGCGAACTTCGACGACGCCAACCTGCGCCGGTCGGCGCGTGCGGCCGTCGCGGCCGGCGCCCGGGTCGAGCGCGCCATGGAGCTGCTCGGCGAGGACATCCCCGACCACCTCCGTGAGGCCGGTGTGCTCCGCCTCGAGCACAAGCAGGCCAGCCTCGAGGAGCTCGGTCAGCTCGCGAAGCCGCCCATGACGAAGGACGCCGTCGCCGGCCGCATCCGCCGCCTGCTCGCCATGGCCGACAAGCGGGCCGAGGAGCTCGGCGTGCCCGGCACCGACGCCAACCTCACGCCCGACATGCTCGACAGCTGACCCCCGCGTCGGCGCACCCACCCGGCCGTACGCGTACGGCGGGGGAGCAGGTCGGCGCTGAGCGCGTGCTCACCAAGCGCTGAGACTGCCGGTTCGGCCCCTCAGGCGACGCACTAGGGTGGGTGTGATCGAGGTCGCAGCGTGGCGGCCCAAGGTCTGGCACATCGTCCGACACAGTCTTACCGAAGAGGTGCACAGCAGTGACCGTTCGCGTTGGTATCAACGGCTTTGGCCGCATCGGCCGCAACTTCTTCCGCGCCATCGTGGCGTCCGGAGCCGACATCGAGGTCGTCGCAACCAACGACCTCATGGACAACAAGACCCTCGCCCACCTGCTCAAGTACGACTCGATCCTGGGTCGCTTCCCGGGCGAGGTCACCTACGACGACACCTCGCTCACGGTCGACGGCAAGTCGATCCGCGTGTTCGAGGAGCGCGACCCGTCCAAGATCGACTGGGCCGGCGTCGGCGCCGACATCGTCGTCGAGTCCACCGGGTTCTTCACCGACGCGACGGCCGCCAAGGCGCACGTCGACGGCGGTGCCAAGAAGGTCATCATCTCGGCCCCGGCCAAGAACGAGGACATCACCATCGTCATGGGGGTCAACGACGACGCGTACGACGCCTCGAAGCACACGATCATCTCCAACGCGTCGTGCACGACGAACTGCCTCGGCCCGATGGCCAAGGTGCTCAACGACGAGTTCGGCATCGTCAAGGGCCTCATGACGACGATCCACGCCTACACGCAGGACCAGAACCTGCAGGACGCGCCGCACAAGGACCTCCGTCGCGCCCGCGCGGCCGCGCTCAACATCGTCCCCACCTCGACGGGCGCCGCCAAGGCCATCGGCCTGGTGCTCCCCGAGCTCAAGGGCAAGCTCGACGGCTACGCCCTCCGCGTGCCGGTGCCCACCGGCTCGGCCACCGACCTCACGTTCGAGGCCGGCCGCGAGACCACGGTCGAGGAGGTCAACGCCGCGGTCAAGGCCGCCGCCGAGGGCCCTCTCAAGGGTGTGCTCGTCTACACCGAGGACCAGATCGTCTCCAAGGACATCGAGACCGACCCTGCCTCGTGCATCTTCGACGCGGGCCTGACCAAGGTCATCGGCAACCAGGTCAAGGTCGTCGGCTGGTACGACAACGAGTGGG
>CBHRRQ010000205.1:0-7401 GCA_966081555.1 uncultured Terrabacter sp. | reverse complement strand
GTGCCGCGGGCGATGTACTCCTTGAGCACGTCGTTCTGGATCGTGCCGGTGAGCTGCTCACCGGCGACGCCCTGCTCCTCGGCGACGAGCTGGTAGAGCAGGAGCAGCGTCGACCCGGGCGCGTTGATGGTCATCGACGTCGAGATCTTGTCGAGCGGCAGCCCGTCGAAGAGGGTGCGCATGTCGTCGAGGCTGTCGATGGCGACGCCGACCTTGCCGACCTCGCCGTGCGCGATCGGCTCGTCGGAGTCGTAGCCCATCTGGGTCGGCAGGTCGAAGGCGACCGAGAGGCCACCGGTGCCGGCCTTGACGAGCTGGTGGTAGCGCTCGTTGCTCTCCTTGGCCGTGCCGAACCCGGCGTACTGGCGCATCGTCCACGGCCGGCCGGTGTACATCGAGGGGTAGACACCCCGGGTGAAGGGGTAGCGGCCGGGCGCGCCGAGCTTGGCCTCGGGGTCGAAGCCGGCGAGCGCCGAGGCGTCGTAGACGGGCTCGATGGGCAGGTCGGACTCGGAGCGCGCGCCAGTGCTGTCAGCCATGGTGCCGAGCGTATCGGCGTGCGGCATGCCGCCCGGCGCGTGCGTGACGAACGTCGCCGATCTCACGCTGCCCGAGGGCGTATGCCGCCGGGCGGGCACCCAGCGCACGGTGACGCCGGGGGCTGGCGAGGCGGCATACGCCGGCCTCTCGACGGGTCAGGGGTCGGTGGGCCAGTCGGCGGTGATCTGGGCGCGGCGGCGTTCCCAGCTGGCGTGCATCGTGGCCATCTCGCGGGCGATGTGGTCGAGGAACTCGACTGACATGGCGAGCCGGCGCCCGGCCGCGCTGCCCACGCCGCCGACGGCGTCGAGCCCGGAGCGGACCGAGGACTCCATCTGGCTGAGCAGGCGGTCACGGCTCAGCATCGCGTCGTGCCAGGCGTCGAGGTGCACGACGTAGACGTCGCGCCGCGAGCCCCGCTCCCGCTCCTTGCCGATGAGGTGGGTCTGGGTGAGGTACTGGACCGCGCCGGACACGGCGGCCGGGCTGACGTCGAGCGCCTCGGTCAGCTCGAGGGCGGTCATGCGGCCGTCGTCGTCGGCGAGCAGCTGCGCGAAGACCCGCGACGCGAGCCGGGGCATGCCGGCCTCGGTCAGCACGTTGCCGAAGCGCTCGACGTAGGCGGCCACGGCCCGCTCGTCGCGATCACCCATCGTCACTCCTCCGTCATCACGTCCTGTCGGTGTTTGCTCATAGTATTCAGGAAAACGTGAATCCTGTGTACCGTCGATGTCATGACCTCCGCGATCCAGGTCCACGACCTTCGCAAGACGTTCGGCCGCACGGTCGCCCTCGACGGGCTCGACCTCGAGGTGTCGACCGGAGAGATCCACGGCTTCCTCGGCCCCAACGGTGCCGGCAAGTCGACGACGATCCGCATCCTGCTCGGCCTGCTCCGCTCCGACGGCGGCAGTTCCACGCTGCTCGGCGGCGACCCGTGGCGCGAGGTGGAGACGCTGCACCGGCGCCTCGCCTACGTGCCCGGAGACGTCGCGCTCTGGCCCAACCTCACCGGCGGCGAGGTGATCGACCTGCTCGGCAAGCTGCGCGGCGGGCTCGACGAGAAGCGCCGCGCCGACATGCTCGAGCGCTTCGACCTCGACCCGACGAAGAAGGGCCGCTCCTACTCGAAGGGCAACCGGCAGAAGGTCGCGCTCGTCGCCGCCCTGTCGTCGGACGTCGAGCTGCTCATCCTCGACGAGCCCACCTCGGGCCTCGACCCGCTCATGGAGGCCGTGTTCAAGGAGGCGGCCCGCGAGCGCCGCCGGGAGGGCACGACGATCCTGCTCTCGAGCCACATCCTCAGCGAGGTCGAGTCGCTGTGCGACCGCGTGAGCATCATCCGCGAGGGGCGCAACGTCGAGTCGGGCACGCTGCAGCAGCTGCGCCACCTGTCGCGCACCACCGTCGAGGCGACGCTCGAGCGCCCCCTCACCGCCGACCGGCTGCACGCCGTGCCCGGGCTCGCCGACGTCTCGGTCACCGACCACCACGTGGTGTGCGCCGTCGAGACCCAGCACCTCGGCGAGCTGCTCGCCCTCCTGGGTCAGCACGGCATCAAGACCCTCACGAGCGCCCCGCCGACGCTCGAAGAGCTCTTCATGGACCAGTACCGCAGCAACCCCGTTGCGGCACACAGCGGTTCGTCCGGCACCGGCTCGACGGCCGAGGCGGCGACGACGCGATGAGCACCTTCGCCGGCACCGGGTCGCTGCTGCGCCTCGCCTCGCGCCGCGACCGCCTGCTCATCCCCGTCAGCGTGCTCGCGCTCGTGGCCTTCGCTGCAGGTTCGGCCCAGGCCACGATCGACCTCTACCCGAGCCTGTCGAGCGCGCTCGAGATCATCCGTCCGCTCGTGGCCAACCCGGCCAGCGTCGCGCTCTACGGCCCGATGACGAGCCTGACGCTCGACTCGTTCGCGGTCTTCAAGTCGGTC
The DNA here is from genome assembly GCA_966081555.1 of uncultured Terrabacter sp. Lineage (GTDB taxonomy): Bacteria > Actinomycetota > Actinomycetes > Actinomycetales > Dermatophilaceae > Terrabacter. The sequence continues at coordinate 4,925 of CBHRRQ010000205.1, read as the reverse complement.
CTGCTCGGTGGCGTCTTCGTCTGCCTGCTCGCCTACATCGTCGTGCGGCGGCACACCCGCACCGAGGAGGAGGCAGGGCGCCTCGAGCTGCTCGGCGCCGGCGCCATCGAGCGCCGGTCACCGCTGACCGCCGCGCTGCTGCTCGGCACCGCGACGGTGGTGGCGACCTCCGCGCTCACCGCCGCGTCGCTCGCCGCCGTCGGGCTCGACGCCCGCGGCTCCTTGGCCTTCGGGGTCTGCTGGCTCGTCATGGGGCTGTCGTGGGTCGGGATCACCGCGGTCGCGGCCCAGCTCACCGAGACCACGCGCGGCACGGCCGCCATCTCCCTCGGCGCCCTCGGCGCCGCCTTCCTGCTGCGCGCCCTCGGCGACACCGCCGGTGACGACAACCCGGCGCGGTTCCTCACCTGGCTCTCGCCGCTCGGTTGGGGCCAGAAGGTCTCCCCCTACGGCGACAACCGGCTCTGGCCGTTCTGGCTCGGCCTCGCCGCCTTCGTGCTGCTCGTCGCGCTCGCCTACCGGCTGCAGGAGCGCCGCGACCTCGGCGCCGGACTGCTGCCGAGCCGACCGGGCCGGCCCCGCGGCTCGATGCGGAGCGTCGGCGCCCTGACGACGAGACTCGCGCGCGGCACCCTGATCGGCTGGGGAGTCAGCGCCGTCGTCATCGGGTCGGTCGTCGGCTCCATCGCGGCGAACCTCGAGTCGCTCAGCAGCTCGGACACGACGCTCGACCTGCTGCGCAAGCTGTCGGGGGCGGCGGGCGGCCAGATCGAGCTCATCGACGTCTTCTTCACGACCGAGCTGCACATCATCGCGCTCGCGGTCGCGGCCATGGGCATCTCGATCGTGACGCGGCTGCGCACCGAGGAGCCGTCCCTGCGTGCCGAGATGCTGCTGACGACGACGTCGCGCCTCGCGTGGGCCGTCTCGCACCTCGTCGTCGCGCTCACCTCGACCGCCGTCGTCATGGCCCTCGTCGGTCTGGTCGCAGGCGCCGCCGACGCGCAGCGCACCGGCGACGTCGCGGCATCCGTTGGTCGGCTCGTCCCGGCGGCCCTCGTCACGGTGCCCGCCATCTGGGTCTGCGTGGCCGTCGCGCTGCTGCTCGTCGGGTGGGTGCCGCGTCTCACGGGTCTGTCCTGGGCCGCGCTCATCACCTTCCTGCTGCTCAGCGAGCTCGTCCCGGTGCTCGGTCTGCCCGACTGGATGATGAACCTCTCCCCCTTCGGCCACGTGCCCCCGATGCCGGCCCAGGAGGGACGCGTGCTGCCGCTCGTCCTGCTCGTCGCGGTGGCGGCGGCCGTGGCGGCGGCAGGGCTGGCAGGCCTGCGGCGTCGCGACATCCACGCCTGACGGCATACGGCCGAGGGCGTATGCCGTCCTGCGCGCGCCCACGCCACCCGCCCGGTCGCGCGTTCCACCTGCGCGAGCGTCGCCCATCGGTACGGTGTGCGCATGACCGACATCCCCGGGCTCTGGGCCGTCATCCCCGCTGGGGGGTCCGGCACCCGGCTGTGGCCGATCTCGCGCCGCCACTCCCCCAAGTTCCTCCACGACCTCACCGGCTCGGGGCAGTCGCTCCTCCGCGAGACGTGGGACCGCCTCTCCCCGCTCGTCGGCGACCGCATCCTCGTGGTGACGGGCGCCGCCCACGAGGACGCCGTGCGCCGGCAGCTTCCGATGCTCGGCTACGACGCGGTCGTCGCCGAGCCCTCGCCGCGCGACTCGATGCCGGCGATCGGGCTCGCCGCCGCGATCCTCGAGCGGCGCGACCCCGAGGCGGTGCTCGGCTCGTTCGCCGCCGACCACGTCATCCGCGACACCGAGGCGTTCCACCGCGCCGTCACCGAGGCCGCGGCTCTGGCGCGACGCGGCGAGCTGGTGACCATCGGCGTCGAGCCGACCGAACCGTCGACGGCCTTCGGCTACATCAAGGTCGGCAACTCCCTCGGGGTGGATGAGGCGCCCAGCGCCCGCCGGGTCGAGGAGTTCGTCGAGAAACCCGACCGGGACACCGCGACCCGCTACCTCGAGACCGGCGAATACCGTTGGAACGCCGGCATGTTCGTCGTCGGCGCCACGACCCTGCTCGAGCTGCTCGCCGCGAACCACGCCGACATGGTCGACAGCCTGCGCATCATCGCCGCCGACCCGCGACGGATGCGCGACCTGTGGCCGTCACTGCACAAGATCGCGATCGACCACGCCGTGGCGGAGCCCGCTGCGGCCGCCGGCCGCGTCGCCGTCGTGCCGGCGTCGTTCGGCTGGGACGACGTCGGCGACTTCGCGTCCCTCACCCGGCTGGTCAGCGAGTCGGAGCTCCCGGGCATCACGGCGATCGGGCCCGTCGAGGACATCGTCTCCATCGACTCCACGGCGACGGTCGCCACGGGCGGACGGCTCGTGGCCCTCATCGGCGTCGACGACCTGGTGGTCGTCGACACGCAGGACGCACTGCTCATCACGCGGCCCGACCGAGCCCAGGACGTGAAGAAGGTCGTCGAGATGCTGACCGCGCAGAACCGCACCGAGCTCACCTGACGTCGAGCCGGTCGTCACGAGGGTTCTCGGCGTTCTGGTCCCGGCTCATGTCTGCCGGGTCGACAGTGGATCCATGACCTCGATGCTGCCCGACGAGGGCGAGTACCTGACGAACGGCTGGGAGGACGACCTCCCGGCCTCCGACTCCCTGGTGCGGCAAGGGGTGCTGGCGCACGTGTCGTGGGCGCGGGCGCTGACGAAGGCGGCGCGGGGCCACTTCGCGCACGGACACGGATGGTGCGCCGGGCGCGGCGGCGGCGCGAGCGCCCTGCTCAACTGGGCCATCGTCACCAGCCCGCCGCGCAGCTGGACGACGACCATGTCGGCCCTCTCGGCGGCATACCCCGACGGCGTCTCGGCGATCGTCATCAGCCCGTTCCCTGCGCCCGACCTGACCGAGCACGGCTTCGAGCTCGTCGGCCACCCTCCGCTGATGTTCCGGCCGACGTCGGCGGGCACCCGGGCTCCGGCCAGCCAGGTGGAGGTTCGCCAGGCGACCACACCCACCGAGCTCCGGGACGCGGAACGCGTTCTCGTGAAGGGCTACCCGATGCCGGACATGGACGACCTGCCTCCCGGCGACTTCTACCGACCCGACGTTGTGGGAGACGCCACGCGCGTCTTCGTCGGCTACCTCGACGGGCACCCTGTCGCCACGTCGGCCGCGCACTCGGCGGCAGGGGTGACCGTCGTCGAGAACGTTGCCGTGCTCGGCAGCGCCCGCGGCCGGGGCGCCGGCGCGGCACTCACCTGGGCGGCGACGACCACGTGGCCCGACCAGGGGGCCGTGCTCATCGCCAGCGACGACGGCCAGCCCGTCTACGAGCGGCTCGGCTTCCTCCGCGTCGAGCGGTGGACCTGCTGGCTGAGGACGGAGTCACCCGCCTGACCAGAGCGCGGATCAGGACGTGGAGAGCGCCTCGCGGGTCGCGGCCTCCACGAACTGTCTGAACTGCTCGACCTGCTCGTGCGTCTCGACTCCGACCGGCGCGTAGTGCGTGGGCCGTCGTCGACGGTCGTGCCAGAACCCGCCGGTGCCGACTGGGTCCGACGTCGCCACGAGCCAGACCGCGGTGTCGGCCCCGGACGCGGCGTCGCGCAGCAGCGGACCGGTGAGGGCCGCGAAGCGCGGCAGCGACTCGGTGACGCCGGGCGTGGCCGCCCAGCCAGGGTGCATCGAGTTGACCCGGATGCCTTCGGCAGCAAGCTCGCTCGCCCAGAGCTCGGTGAGCACCAGCTGCATCCGCTTCGTGCGGGCGTACGCGGTCACACCCGAGTAGTCGCCCTTCGCGTACTCGGGGTCGGCCGCGCCGAGACGCTGCCCGTAGGCGCCACCCGAGGTGACGACGACGACGCGGCCGTCGGCGAGCGCCGGCCGCAGGCCCTGGGTCAGCACGTGCGGTCCGAGCACGTGCGTCGCGAGGGTGAGCTCGTGCCCCTCCGGAGTCGTGGTGCGCTGCGGCGGCATGACGCCGGCGTTGTGGACGACCGCGTGGAGGCGGGGCACGTCGGCGATGAAGTCGCGGGCGAACCGGGCCGTGCCGGCGAGGTCGCTGACGTCGGCGACGTGGACGACCACCTCCGCGAGCGGCTCCTGGTCGAGCAGCGAGGCACGCGCCGTGTCGAGCCGCCCGGCGTCGCGACCGGTGAGGTGGACGGTCGCGCCCAGTCGCGCGAGACCGCGGGCCGTGGCGAGGCCGAGTCCACCGCTGGCGCCCGTGACGAGGACGTGGCGTCCGACGAGTGCACCGGGGGCCGGGTCGTCCGGCCACCAGGCTCGCCGCACCGCGGGGCCGATCTTCGTGTAACCGAGCACGAGGGACTTGTCCATCAGCCAGTCGACGGCCGCCGCTGCCTCACCGAGCACCATGCGCCCACCCTAGGCGTGGACGGCGGGGAACGCGGCAGTGCACGAGGCTGTCACCGGCACGTCACCGGACACACCCCGTGCCGTCGCCCGGCGCGCGTCCCGGATCGACAGCGTTGAGGTGTGCGAGTCGCCATCGTCACCGAGTCGTTCCTGCCGAGCGTCAACGGCGTCACCACGAGCGTGTGCCGGGTCGTCGAGCAGTTGCGGGCACGGGGCGACGACGTGGTCGTCGTCGCGCCCCGGTCCCGCTCGGCCGACCCCGGCCGCTACGCAGGGGCCGAGGTGCACCGGGTCGCCTCGCTGCCCGTGCGCCAGTTCGACGTGGGCCTGCCCACGCCCGAGATCGAGAGGGTGTTCGAGGACTTCGGTCCCGACGTCGTCCACGTCGCCAGTCCCTTCGTGCTCGGGGCGCGCGGGCTGGCGGCGGCGCGCGGCCTCGACCTGCCGACCGGGGCGGTGTTCCCGACGGACATGGCGGCCTACGTGCGCCAGCACACGCCCGGCGCAGCGGGCA
>CBHRRQ010000204.1:0-7443 GCA_966081555.1 uncultured Terrabacter sp. | reverse complement strand
CCGGACCGGGGCCCCCCAGCCTATCGTGGCCCCACCGCCCGCGGTGTCGGGAGGTGGCCACTCGACGTTGGGGTGTCCGGCGGGGGAGGGCGCTGCCTGCTCCTCCGCCGGATCCTGTGCCGGGTCCGGGCTCAGCGAGCCCGGAGGGCGTCGCGGATCTCCTGCAGGAGGATGATCTCCTCCGAGGGCGCCTCGGGCTCGGGCTCGATGCCCTTCTTGCGCATCTCGGCCAGGTGGTTCATCGGGACGACGACCATGAAGTAGACGGCGGCCGCCACGATGAGGAAGCTCACCAGTGCGGTGAGGAAGTTGCCGACGGAGACGCCGCCGGGCGTGAAGGACGAGAAGTCCGGCTTGCCGCCGATCTTGCCGATGAGGTCCATGATGATCTTCACGAACGCGTCGACGACCTTGCCGAACGCCGTGCCGATGACGACCGCGACCGCGAGGTCGATGACGTTTCCTCGCATGAGGAAGTCCTTGAAGCCCTTGATCATTCGCTTGTCCTGTCTCTCGTGACCCCCGAGGAGCAGGCAGGTCGCCCATCGAGGAGGCGAGCACCGGGCCGTCGCTGGTGCGCGACCTGGACCCTCGTCGTCTGCGTGGCGTTGCCAGGGGTTCCAGTGTGTCGGTGGAGGTTGCACACGGGTCGGCTGTGACCCGCGTGTCGTGCCGGACGTCTCGAACCCTACTGCGTCGCAGGGCCGGTGCGGTGGATGGCGAGCACGAGGCTCTGCCCGGCCTCGAGGGCTCCTAGCCCGCGGGCCACGTCGGCGGCTTGCTGAGGCGCCAGGGCCAGGGTGAGCCGGGGCGGAGCGGCGACGCCGAGCCCGGTCGTCTCTCCGGAGTCGTGCACGGCCAGCACCACGACGTCGGTGGCGACCTGGCGTCCGGTGCCGGTGGCGTAGAGGTCGACCCGGTTGCCGGGCCGCACCCCGACGGAGCTCGCGTCGACCACGGGCACGCTGAGCGCCACGCGGTCGGACGGCTGTCCGGCGAGCAGGTCGCCGCCGACGAGCCGCTCGGGCGTCAGCACCTCCCTCGCGGCGAGGGGCCCGGCGGCCACGCGACCGACGGCGGCGTCGGGGGAGGTGAGCGCCGTTGCCGGCCGTTGGCTGCCCGGCCGGTTAACGAGCTCGACGTCGTCGGCCGAGACGACCTCGCCAGCAGCGACGTCCCGGAGGGCGACGAGCGTCCGCGCACCGACCCCGTCGGCCGGCGCGGGACGCAGCGCCCCGATGGTGACCAGAGCCGCGGCGCCGGCCAGGACGGCCGCGAGCCACCGGCGCCACCGTGCCCGGCGTGCACCGCGACGCCGGGGCCCGTCGGGCCACTGCGACCGCGACCCCGTGCGGGGTCGATGCAGGCCAGCCATCAGGGCAGCGTGAGTGGCAGCTCCAGCCCGTCGAGGCTGCGCCGGCACGGGCAGGTTGCGGAGTCGTCCGGCTCGTAGGCCGGCATCTGGCCGATACCGTCGCGCAGGATGGAGCCGAGGCGCTCGACGTTGGTCGCGAAGACGCGCAGCACCTCCTCGTGCGTGACGGCCTCGCCGCCCTCGACGCCGGCGTCGTGGTCGGTGACCATCGCGATGGTCGTGAAGCACATCGCGAGCTCACGCGCGAGGGCCGCCTCGGGCATCGTCGTCATGCCGACGATGCCGAAGCCGGCCTGCTGGTGCATCGCCGACTCGGCGCGTGAGGAGAAGCGAGGACCGTTGATGACGACGAGGGTGCCGTCGGGCACCACCTGCAGGTCGGAAAGGCGGGCGGCGTCGATCGCGACCTGGCGCCCGTTGGGGCAGTAGGGGTCGGCGAAGCCGACGTGGACGACGGTCCCCTCCTGCTCGTAGATGGTGTGCGGGCGCCCCCAGGTGCGGTCGACGACCTGGTCGGGCACGACGATCGTGCCGGGCCCGTGCTCGGGCCGCAGCGAGCCGACGGCGCAGGGGGAGAGGATCTGGCGCACCCCCACGGCGCGCAGCGCCCAGAGGTTGGCGCGGTAGTTGACCTTGTGGGGTGCGAACCGGTGCCCCTTGCCGTGCCTGGCCACGAAGGCGACCGAGCGACCCTCCACCTCGCCGACGACGAGGGGGTCGCTGGGCCGCCCGAACGGCGTGTCGACGTCGACCGTCTCGTAGTCGTCGAGGAACTCGTAGAGGCCCGAGCCGCCGATGACACCGATCTCGGCGCGCGGGCCGGCGGGGTCGGGCATCGTCGGGAGAGGCACCTGGTCAGTCATCATGCGGCGAGCCTAGGGGTGTCGCCGGGAGGCCGGCGCGACCCACGCCAGGGGTGGGGACAACGCCCCGCGTCGTCAGGAGGCTGTGGACGAGGAGGACGAGGTGCTCGCGCTGCCCGACGTCGAGGAGGAGCCGCCGGAGCCGTTCGACGAGCTGCCGGTCGACGACGTCGAAGAACCGGAAGAGGAGCTGCCCGACGTGTCGGAGGAGCTCGAGGAGGTGGCGCTAGCCGTGTCCTTCTTGTCGCCGGCGGACGAGGTCGACGCGCCCTTGGACGAGGCCCGCGAGTCGGTCTTGTAGAAGCCGGAGCCCTTGAACGCGATGCCGACCGGGTGGATCACCTTGCGCAGCCGCGGCTCGCCGCAGCTCGGGCACACCGTCAGCGCGTCGTCGGTGAACGACTGGCGGATGTCGAACGCGTGGCCGCACTCTTGGCAGGCGTAGGAGTAGGTGGGCACAGGTGAACCTCGGGCGTCGAAGGGGATGAACCGCAGGCCAGTCTACGGCCAGCCGGCGAGGCGTCCGCCGCGGCTGATCTCGCGGATCCGGCGCTCGGTGCGCTGCTTCACCTTCGACGTCGTCACGACGAGCAGCCGGTCGCCGTGCCGGATCGTCGTGTGCGGCTCGGGCACGAAACCCTCGCCCCCGCGCACGACGAGGGTGACGTTGGCGCCCTTGGGCAGGCGCAGCTCGAAGACGGCGACCCCGTGCAGCCGCGACTCGGCGCCGACCGTCACCTGGATGACGTCGGCGCCGATCTCCATGAGCGAGGTCGACTCCAGGTCGACGTCGACGGAGTGCACCTGCTCGGTGAGCCCGAGCCGTTTGGCCACCCACGGCAGCGTCGGTCCCTGCACGACGGTGAAGACCACGACGAGCATGAAGACGAGGTCGAAGATCCACTCGGTGTCGGGTGTGCCGGTGACGAGAGGCACCGTGGCGAGCACGACGGGCACCGCCCCGCGCAGACCGGCCCACGAGAGGAATGCCTGCTCGCGCCAGGGCACCCGGAACCACGACACCGACACGATCACCGAGAGCGGCCGCGCCACCAGCAGCAGCACGAGCCCGATGACGAGGGCCTTGACGAACATCTCGTCGAGGCGCCGCGGGTCGGCGAGCAGCCCGAGCAGGACGAAGAGACCGATCTGCGCGATCCAGCCCATCGCGTTGCCGAAGCTCTGGAACGCCACGCGGTTCGGCAGGCCCATGTTGCCCAGCACGAGCGCGGCGAGGTACGTCGCGAGGAAGCCCGACACGTGGACGGCGGCGCCCACGGCATACGCAAGGACGGTCAGCGACACGACCCCGATGGAGAAGAGGGCCGACGACGCGCCGGCGACGCGGCGCAGCAGCTGGCCCCCGACCCAGCCGACGACGCCACCGACGAGTGCGCCGCCCACGAGCTCGACCACGGCGTGGAAGAGCAGCAGCCACCACGGGTCGCTGGTGCCGCCCGGCATGCCCTGCGCGGCGAACGCGACGACGAGGATGACGACCGGGGCGTCGTTGAATCCGGACTCGGCCTCGAGCATGCCCGAGATGCGGCGGGGGAGAGCGACGTTGCGCAGCACCGCGAAGACGGCGGCGGCATCGGTCGAGGAGACGATCGCCCCGATGAGCAGCGAGATGGTCCACGACAGGGGCAGGAAGGTGTGGGCCGCGACGGCGACCACGAGCACCGAGACGACGACCCCGACCGTCGACAGCACGGCGGCCGGTGCCACCGAGCGCTTGATGTTGCTCCACGACGTCGTCAGGCCACCCTCGGCGAGGATGAGCACGAGGGCCGCGTAGCCGAGCACCCGCGTCGTCGAGGCGTCGTCGAACTGGATGCCGGCCCCGGCGTTGCCGAGCGCCAGACCGATGCCGAGGTAGATGAGCAGCGACGGCAGGCCCGAACGCACCGAGAGGCGGACGGCCGCGACGGCCACGAGCAGCACGAGCGAGCCGATGAGGAGCACGCGTGTCAGGTCGTCGAGGGTCATGCTCGACGACGTGATGGACGCGAGTGCGGGCAAGGGCGGCTCCTCAGGTGTGGGCCAATCCAACCATCCCGGTGGGCCGCCCCGGACGAGGTGTCCGCGCCCGGCGCGAGCCCACGAGACGGTTCGGCAACGATGCCGCGCGGCACGTCGCGGGCGGCGGCCCGGCAACTCGGCCGTGGCCTAGGCTCGTTCGCGTGTCACGGTTGAAGCGCGCTCGTCAGATCGTCCTGCTCGTCGTCGTCCTCCTCGTCATGGCGGTGGTCGGGACCAGCATCGTGGCGATCTCCGTGGTGCGTCAGTCGTTCCCCGAGACGGGCGGCGAGCTGCAGATCGAGGGCCTCACCAGCTCGGTCACCGTCAGCCGCGACGACCGCGGCATCCCGTCGATCTACGCCGACGACGCCAACGACCTCTTCCGGGCGCAGGGCTTCGTCAGCGCGCAGGACCGCTTCTTCGAGATGGACCTGCGCCGGCACGTGACGGCCGGGCGTCTCGCCGAGCTCGTCGGCAGCTCGGGCGTCGACACCGACAAGGTGATCCGCACGATGGGCTGGCGTCGCGTCGCCGAGCAGGAGCTGCCGAAGCTCGCCCCCGAGACGCGGCAGTACCTCCAGGCGTACGCCGACGGTGTCAACGCGTACATCAAGCAGGCGGGCTCGCCCGAGAAGATGTCGCTCGAGTACACCGTGCTCTCGCGGCGCAACCCGAACTACCGCGTCGAGCCGTGGACGCCGGTCGACTCGCTCGCCTGGCTCAAGGCGATGGCCTGGGACCTGCGCGGCGACTACCGCGACGAGCTCGCCCGCGCGCAGCTGTCGCGGACCACCCGCTCCCTCAAGCAGATCAACTTGCTCTACCCGCCCTACCCGGTCGACCGGAACCTGCCGATCCTCTCGCCCCAGGACTGGCAGCCGGCGGCCGAGGCCGACCAGGCGGCCAGCGCCGAGCCGGCCGCCCTCCGGCAGTTCCGCTCGGCAGACGGCAGCACGGCCGTGTCGTCCGCGCTCGCCTCGATCGAGGCGGTGCCGGCCCTGCTCGGCCGCGGCGACGGCATCGGCTCCAACTCGTGGGTCGTCTCGGGAAGCCGCACGACCACCGGCAAGCCGCTGCTCGCCAACGACCCCCACCTCGCGCTGACCATCCCGGGCATCTGGGGCCAGGTCAACCTCCAGTGCCGCACGGTGAGCGCCGCGTGCCCGTTCCGCGTCTCGGGCTTCACCTTCTCGGGCCTGCCCGGCGTCGTCATCGGCCACAACGACAAGGTCGCCTGGGGCATGACGAACCTCGGCCCCGACGTCACCGACTTCTTCCTCGAGCAGGTCACCGGCGACTCCTACCTGCGCGACGGCGACAACACGCCGCTCGTCCAGCGCAAGGAGGTCATCAAGGTCGCCGGCGGGGCCGACGTGCCGATCACCGTGCGCTCGACCGTGCACGGGCCGATCCTGTCCGACGTCGTGCCCGCCATCGACACGGCGGGCGACCGCAGCGTCGTGCGCGGCGCGGCCCAGTCCAACAGGTATGCCGTGTCGCTGGCCTGGACGGCGCTGACCCCGGGCACGACGGCCGACGCGATCTTCGCGCTCAACAAGGCCGGCAACTGGTCCGACTTCCGCAAGGCGGCCGCGCTCTTCTCGGTGCCGTCGCAGAACCTCGTCTACGCCGACACCGAGGGCCACATCGGCTACCAGGCGCCGGGCAAGATCCCCGTCCGCCGCTCCTCGACGCCGGGCGCGCCCCCCGGCTTCTGGCCGGCGCCCGGCTGGGACTCGCAGTGGGACTGGAAGGGCTACGTGCCGTTCGAGGACCTGCCGCAGACGTTCGACCCGGCCGAGGGCTTCATCGTCACCGCCAACCAGGCCGTCACGGCGAGCCAGACCCCGTTCCTCACCTCGGAGTGGGACTACGGCTTCCGGGCCCAGCGCATCCGCACCCTGCTGGCGGCCACGCCGAAGGTCTCTCCCGAGACGATGACCCAGATCCAGGGCGACAGCCGCAACACGTACGCGTCGGGCCTCGTCGAGCGGCTGCTCGCGGTCCAGGTCGATGACTTCACGGCCCAGGCCCAGCGGCTACTGCGCGACTGGGACGGCGGCCAGCCCAACGACAAGTCCCGCGACTCCGCCTCGGCCGCGTACTACAACGCAGTGTGGAAGTACCTCCTCGAGTTGACCTTCGACGAGCTGCCGCCCGACATCGCCCCCGACGGCGGCAGCCGCTGGATGGTCGTCATGGAGCAGCTGCTCAAGGACCCCAAGAACGACTGGTGGGACGACAAGACGACGCCCGGCGTCACCGAGGGCTCGGGCGAGATCCTCAAGCGCGCCCTCGTCGAGGCGCGGCTCGACCTGGCCCGCGAGCTCGGCAAGGTGCCGGCGACGTGGCGCTGGGGCCGGCTGCACCAGCTCGACCTCAAGCACCAGGTGATGGGCGCCGAGGGTGTGCCGTCCGTCGTGCAGAGCCTCTTCAACCGCGAGGACATCGAGCTCGGCGGCGGCAACTCCATCGTCAACGCCAACTCGTGGAACGCCTCCAAGCCCGGCTACGACGTCACCAACGGCCCGTCGATGCGCATGGTCGTCGACCTCAGCAACCTCGACGCGTCACGCTGGGTCAACTCGACCGGGCAGTCGGGGCACACCTACGACGACCACTACGCCGACCAGGTGGACGCGTGGGCGGCGAACGAGACGTTCCCGTGGCCGTTCAGCCAGAACGCCGTACGCGACGCCTCCGCCGACGAGCTCACCCTCGTGCCGCCGCGGCCGGCGACCAACCCCTAGTCGACGGGCGAGTGCCGGCGCAGGCGCACGACGCGACCGGTGGTCGTCACGTAGCCGTCGACCGGCACGTCGTGGTCGTCGCTCGGGAGGTCGGCCTCGCTCTGCTCACCCTCGTGCAGCAGCGTGATGACCGGCGCGGCCGGGTCGCGGTGCAGCAGGGCGCGGTCGTAGCAGCCACCGCCCTGGCCGAGGCGGGTGCCGTGCGCATCGACCGACAGGCCGGGGGTCACGACGAGGTCGCACGTCGCGAGCGCGTCGGTGCCGAGCCAGCCGTCGCGCGCGGCATACGCGTCGGCGTCCACGCCGGCGCCGGCGGTCTGGTCGAGCCGGCTGGGCCGGCTCACCGTCGCGCGGTCGCCCGAGGCTCCGCGGACGGCATACCGCCACGGGAGCGACCTGTCGTCGAGGACCACGGGCACGATGACCTCGTGGC
>CBHRRQ010000203.1:0-7457 GCA_966081555.1 uncultured Terrabacter sp. | reverse complement strand
GACTCCGGGCCTGACTCCGGGCCTGACTCCGGGCCTGACTCCGGGCCTGACTCCGCCGGCCAGGTGACTCGGCCCACACCGAGCAGTGGGGCACACCGGGACAAAGCACCCCACCTGCGGGGGGCGGGCACGGTCCGCGCCGGGGCACCGAGTTTGCTCAGGGTCGGTGCGCCCGGTCATGCTGGTGCGGACATGAAGACTCCTGCCGCCGCCCTCACCCGCCCCTCGACCGCCTCCGGCGCCCACCTCCGACGGCTCGCCGTCGTCGGTCTCGTCGCCCCCGTCGTCGCCCTGGCGGCCTGCAGCGGCGAGTCTCCCGTGACCGCCGACCCGACCGCACCCGCCGGCGCGACCGCGTCGGCGACGGGCTCCACCGAGGCGTCGGCGAGCCCCACCCCGTCGACCACCACGACCTCCGGGTCGGCGGCGCCGGTCGACAGGATGACGACGAAGACGCTGACCGCGACGCTCAAGGACCCCGAGCTCGGGCACACCATCACCGCGCGGCGGCTGGTGCGCAACCTCTCGTGGCCGTCCGGGCAGCCGGTCGGGGCCAGGCAGTTCGAGATCGTCGGCGTGTGGGTGACGGCCAAGGCCGGCTCGCGCTACTCCGCCTCGGTCGACCCGTCCATGCTGTCGCTGGTGGCCGCGAGCCCGGCACAGACGGTCGTGCCCACCTCCGAGTTCACCAAGCGCTGGGGCGCCACCGTGCTCAAGCCGGCCACGCGGTCGAAGACCACCGGCGGCTGGGTGTTCTTCAAGGTCGACCGCGGCACGACGAGCGCGCTCAAGCTCGCCTTCAACCGCCCGGCCTACCAGGTCAGCACGACCGGCAAGAAGCTGCCGGCCAAGACCTTCACCGTCGTCCTGACGAAGTAGCCCGCGCCTACAGGGTCTCGCCGAGCAGCACGGGCTCGTTGACGAGGGAGACCCCGAAGGCGTCGCGCACGCCGTCACGCACCTGCCGTGCCAGCGCGACGACGTCGCCCGCCGTGGCGCCACCCCGGTTGGTGACGGCCAGCGTGTGCTTCGTCGACAGCGCTGCCGGCGCGGGCAGGCCGAAGCCCTTGCCGAAGCCCGCGTGCTCGATCAGCCATGCCGCGCTCGTCTTGACCCGGCCGTCGGGCTCGGCGAAGCGCGGAGGCGTCGGACCCTCCCAGCCGAGCCGCTCCCCCACCCGCTCGACGAGGTCGTCGAACTGCTGGCGGCTGAGGATCGGGTTGGTGAAGAAGGACCCGCACGACCACGTGTCGGGGTCGGCGTCGTCGAGCACCATGCCGCGGGAGCGACGCTGCTCGAGCACCGCCTCGCGGGCGTCGTGGAGCGGCACGCGCGTGCCGAGGGGCACGTCGAGGCCCTTCGCCAGGGCGGCATACGCGACGGGGCGGCTGAGGTCGGCGACCTCGAACTGGAAGAGCACGTCGAGCACGACGTAGCGGGCGTTGCCCTTGAAGAGCGAGTGCCGGTAGGTGAACGCGCAGTCGGCGTTCATGAAGGTGCGCACGGTCTGCTCCTGGCGGTCCCACGTGCGCACCTGGGCGACGGTCTGCGAGACGTCCTGGCCGTAGGCGCCGACGTTCTGGATGGGCGTCGCGCCGGTGCGGCCGGGGATGCCGCTGAGCGCCTCGACGCCGGCCCAGCCCTCCGAGACGGCCCGCTCGACGACGTCGTCCCAGACCTCGCCTGCCGCGACGCGCACCATCGCCCCACCGCACGCGTCGGCCGACTCGGGCGTGACGCCGCTCGTGGCGATGTGCACGACCGTGCCCTGGAAGCCGTCGTCGGACACGACGAGGTTCGAGCCGCCCGACAGGACGAGCAGCGGCTCGTCGGCGTCGTCGACCTCGCGCACGGCGTCGACGAGCTCGTCGGTGGTCTCGACGGTGACGAGCCGGGCGGCCGGGCCGCCGACGCGCATCGTCGTCAGGGTCGAGAGCGGGACGTCGTGGTCCTCACGCACGCGCTGGGCCTGCCTGTTCAGTCGAGCCGGGCGACGGCGAGGGCTCGGCCCAGGACCTTCTCGCCGGCGGCGGTCGCGGTCAGCTCGACCGTGACCTGCTTCGTCTCGGGGTCGGCGGACTTGACGACGCCCGCGACCTCGATGTCGGCGCCGGTGTCGTAGGGCACCACGACGGGACGGGTGAACCGCACGCCGTACTCGACGACGCGGCCCGCGTCGCCCACCCAGTCGGTGACCAGGGTGACGGCAGATCCCATCGTGAACATGCCGTGTGCGATGACGTCGGGCAGGCCGACCTTCTTGGCGAAGGGCTCGTCCCAGTGGATGCGGTTGCGGTCGAGGGACGCCCCCGCGTACTGGACGAGGCGGGCGCGGTCGACGTGGACGGTCAGCGGCGGCAGGGCGTCACCGACCGAGACGCTCTCGAAGGCCCGCACCGTCGTGGTGTCGCTCGGCTGGGTGCTCATCACTCGCCTCCTCGGATGACGATCGTCGACGTGGCCGTGCAGACCGGCTCGCCAGCCTCCGTGGCGAGCTCGGTGCGGGTGGTCACCATGGCGTGCCCGCCCGCCTCGCGCACCGCGTCGACGTGCAGCGTGCCGATGACGGCGTCGCCGGCCGTGAGCGGGCGGTGGTGGGTGAAGCGCTGCTCGCCGTGCACGACGCGGGAGAAGTCGATGCCGGCCTCGGGGTCGCGGATCAGCTGCGCGTCGCACTGCTGCGCGATGAGGACGGCGAAGGTGGGGGGCGCGATGACGTCGGCGTAACCGCGGGCGCGCGCGACCTCCGCGTCGACGTGCACGGGGTCGGCCGAGCCGACCGCCTCGGCGAACTCTCGGATCTTGGCGGCACTGACCCGGTAGGTCTCGGTGGGCGGGTAGACCCGGCCCTGGAAGTCTGCGTTCACCGGCATACGGGCACCCTACCGACCACCGGCGTCAGCGGCTCAGGGCGTCTCGGCCGGCCCCTGGGACGCCCACCGGGTGGGAACGACGACGCTCCCCCGGCCGGTGGCCGAGGGAGCGTGGACGTCGAGCGCTGGGGTCAGCGGGTCTCGCGGTGCTCCGTGTGCTTGCCGCACTTCGGGCAGAACTTGTTCATCGCGAGACGGTCGGGGTTGTTCCGACGGTTCTTCTTCGTGATGTAGTTGCGGTCCTTGCAGTCCACGCACGCCATCGTGATCTTGGGACGGACGTCGGTGCTCTTGCTGGCCACGGCAACCTGCTCTTTCGGGAACGTACGAAGGTGATCTGTCGTCTTGCGACGGGTGTCGCGCGGGGCGTCACGCGTTCCGGGCTCCCGGGTGACACGCAGGCGCGACGTCCTAGGTTACGCGACACCCCGGCGATTGGAGAAATCGACGTCGGTGCGCGCGGAAGTGGTAGCGGGAGCGGGGCTCGATCCCGCGACCTCACGATTATGAGTCGTGCGCTCTAACCAGCTGAGCTACCCCGCCATGGGCTGCCGTGCCCGGCCTCTCCGCGATGCTGCGGAAGGCCGGGACCCGGCGGACCAGAGCCCCAATAGGGAATCGAACCCTAGACCTTTTCCTTACCATGGAAACGCTCTGCCGACTGAGCTATTGGGGCACGGCCGACGCTGTGGAACCGTCACGAGGACGGGCCCGCATCGACCTGCTGTGCGACGGCGAGACTACACGGTCGCAGCCGCGGATACGAAATCGGGCGGTGGTCGTGCACGGAGCCGCCCGCGCCGGGTGCTCGGGTCCCGCCGCCGCCTCCTTCACCCGGGTCAGCCCTCGGCGTCGTGGTCGGCGAGCGCCTGCTGCGCCGCCGCCTCCGCCTGCTCGCGCCGATCGCGTATGCCGGTCGCCTCGTCGAGCTCGGCCGTGACCTTCTCGAGCCGGCCCCGGGCCGTCGCCAGGCGCCGCTCGAGGTCGGCGATGCCCTCGGTCACCTCCTCGTGGCGGGCCGTCAGCACCGCCACCTGACGGTCGGCGGTGCGCAGCTCGGACCGGGCCGTCTCGAGAGCCGCCTGCAGCCGGGCGCGCGCAGCAGCCCGCTTGGCCCGGCGCCGCTCCTCGAGGTCGACGGCATCGTCGCCCTCCTGACCTGCGTCGTCCCCGGTTGCGCCGGTCGCGCCCCCGCGCAGCACCGACAGCGACGGGCGGGAGACCTCATCCGCGGCGTCGTCCGTGCCGATCGCCACGACGTCCTCCACGTCGACGGACCCGAAGCCCGAGTAGCTGAGGGCCCGCACCAGCGAGCCCGTGAGCACCGAGGCCTCGGCGTCCTCGTCGGCGATGAGGGCGGTCAGGGTGTCGCGCACCTCCTGGGCCACCCCGGCGCCCAGCTTCTGACCCGCCGCCGCCGACTCCTCTGCGATGCGGTCGGCCAGGGCGTCGACGCGCCGCGACCGCTCGCGCCCGAGCAGACGCAGCTGGTCGGCGTCGAGGCTGCGCTGGGCCTCGCGGAGCAGCTCGGCGAACTCGCGGAAGTCCTCGAGCTCCTCGCCGTGCTCGCGCACGAAGTGGTTGACCGCCCACGCCGCCACCGTCGGCTTGCGCAAGGCCCCGATCGAGCCGGCGAGCTCCTTGTCGCCGGCCTTCTTCGCCTCGGCCACGAGCTCGGAACGCAACGGCGTGAAGCGGGACGGCAGGGCGGCATACAGCTGCTCGACGGCCGCGCGCAGGTGCAGGATCACGCGTGCATCCTCCCGCAAACCCGCTGGTGCGTCGCGGCGCGGACCGGCAGGCTGGTCGCGTGATCTGGATCTGTGCGACCTGCGCCGTCGAGACCGGCGACCTGACGCAGCCCCCGCCCGAGTGCGAGGTGTGCGAGGACGACCGGCAGTGGGTGCCGGCCACGGGACAGCGGTGGACGACGCTCGACGAGCTGCGCGAGGCCGGCACCCGCATCACCCTCGACCCGGTCGAGCCGGACCTCTGGGGCCTGCGCGCCGACCCCGAGGTCGGCATCGGCCAGCAGACGATGGTGGTGCGCACCCCCGAGGGCGTCCTGCTCTTCGACTGCGTCGGCTACATCGACGACGACGCAGTCGAACGCGTGCGGTCGCTCGGGCCGACGTTGGCCGTCGCGGCGAGCCACCCGCACATGTACGGCGTCCAGACCGAGTGGGCCCGCGCGTTGGGAGGAGTGCCGGTGCTCGTCGCCCAGCGCGACGCCGAGTGGGTGCGCCGCAAGGACCCCCTCGTCGAGCTCTACGACGAGTCCCGTGAGGTCGCACCCGGCCTGACCCTGCACCGAGTCGGGGGCCACTTCCGCGGTCAGGCCGTGGTCGAGTGGCGGGCCGGCGCCGAGGGACGTGGCGTGCTGCTCGCGGGCGACGCCGTCTTCCCCAACCCGGACCGCAGGTCGGTCAGCTTCCTGCGCAGCTATCCAAACCGGATTCCCTTGTCGGGCAACGTCGTCCAGCGCGTCGCAGGGCAGCTCGAGGGGCTGCACTATGACCGGCTCTACAACAACTTCGGGGCCGTGGTGCCGCACGACGCGAAGGTGGTGGTGCGGTTCTCGGCCGACCGGCACGCGGCGTGGACCCGCGGCGACTTCGACCACCTCACCTGACGACCTCGGACCCAGCCCACGGTCGGCCCGGCGATCGGCCCGCGGTCAGCCGGCCTCGAGGGTCGACTGCTTGTGCGCCGCCCGCGCGCCGGTCTTGTCGGACTCGACGATCCAGTAGGGGTCGTCCTCGCTCGCCTTGAACTTCTGGCCGTCGAACGTGAACTCCTTGACGCGCCGCTCGACCGCCGTGCCGGTCGTCCGGCCCTGCGAGGTGTTCCAGTGGACGGTGTCTCCCTTGCTGATCGCCATGGCTCGATCAGAACACGCTCGAGGCCCTCGTGCCAGAGCGAACGGGAGTGGGTAGGTGCACAGGCGACGGCGTCGTCCGGCGCCGCCTGGAATCAGCTAGAGGAGCAGCCATGAGCGACAACCCGCTGGACCCGGTGAGCGACGACCCGACGACCGAGGGACCGGCTGACGGCGGCGCCGACGCGCAGAGCCACGACGGCGGCGCCGACGGCGGAGCCGACACCGCACTGGGATCCGACACCGAGTCCGACCTCGGGTCGAGCATGGGCTCCGGCATGGACTCCGACACCGGCTCCACGGGCGAGGGCCCGGCTGACGGTGGCGCCGACACCGACTCTCACGACGGCGGCGCCGACGGCGGGGCCGACACCGAGGGTCCCGCTGACGGCGGGGCCGACACCAGCAGCCACGACGGCGGTGCCGACGGCGGGGCCTGATGACCGCTGCCACGCCGAGCCGGGTGTCCGCCGCACGGGGCGGGCACTCGGCTCTTCAGCGTCTGGTCCCGGTCGACCCCGAGACGTTCGCCCGTGAGCACTGGTCGCGTCGCCCGCTCGTGACGACAGCTGACGAGCTGCCCGGCGGGCTGACCGACCTCTTCGACGAGGACGCGGTCGACGAGCTCGTCTCGCGCCGCGGTCTGCGCGCCCCCTTCCTCCGGGTCGCCCGCGACGGCCGCACCCTCGGCGACCGCGAGTTCACCCAGGGCGGCGGAGTCGGGGCGACGGTCACCGACCAGGTCAGCGACGACAAGCTGCTCCGCCTCTTCGGCTCGGGCTCGACCATCGTGCTGCAGGGCCTGCACCGCACGTGGGCTCCGCTCATCGACTTCACCCAGCTGCTCGCCGAGGAGCTCGGGCACCCGGTCCAGGCCAACGCGTACGTCACCCCCCGCGAGAACACCGGCTTCAGCGACCACTACGACGTGCACGACGTCTTCGTGCTCCAGATGGGCGGCGAGAAGCGCTGGCGCCTGCGGGCCCCGGTGCACCCCTCCCCTCTGCGCGACGAGCCGTGGACCGACCACCGCGCCGCCGTCGAGGAGGCTGGGCGCACCGAGCCGGAGCTCGAGTTCACCCTGCGTCCGGGCGACGTGCTCTACCTCCCCCGCGGCTGGATCCACTCGGCCACCGCCCTCGGCGGCGTGAGCACGCACCTCACCCTCGGCATCCACGTGTGGACGCGGCGTCACCTCGCCGACGAGCTCGTGCGGCTGGCGCTGGAGTCCGCGAGCCGCGACGAACGGGTGCGGGCCTCCCTCGGCGTCACGCCGGAGGGCTTCGACCGCCGAGCCCTGGGCGCGGACGTCGATCTCGTGCGCGAGACCCTCGTCCGTGAGCTCCAGCGCATCGACCCCGCGACGGTGGTCGACGCCCTCGAGTCACGGGTGCGGGGCGCCCAACGGCCGGCGCCGATCCGACCCCTCGCCCAGCTCTCTGCGGCCGACCGGCTAGAGCCGGGCACGGGGCTGCGGCTGCGCGCCCACGTCGATGCGCGCCTGGTCCCCGACGAGGACGGCACGGTGACGCTCCGCAGTCGCCTCGGCGCTCGAGCTGTCGAGTCGCACGACGTCGGCACGTTCGTCGCCCTCGTCGGGGGCGGCGTGCTCCGGGCCGACATGGTCGGGATCGACCTGGCCCGCCAGCTGATGCGCGAAGGCTTCCTCGTCCCCGCCGACGACACCTGAGCGCCGCCCCCTCCCC
>CBHRRQ010000202.1:0-7468 GCA_966081555.1 uncultured Terrabacter sp. | reverse complement strand
CAGGAAACCCCCGAACCCGTAGGTTCGAGGGTTTCCTATGTCCCAAGAGAGGACACGGTCGGGCTGACAGGATTTGAACCTGCGACCCCTTGACCCCCAGTCAAGTGCGCTACCAAGCTGCGCCACAGCCCGTTGCCCCGTGGGGCGAACGAGACGAAACCTTAGCGCACCGTGTGCCGCCCGTCCCAATCGGCCCACCGCGGGCGGACCACCGTCGGCTCGGGGTCAGCGCCGGCGCTTCTCGCGGACGCGGACCGAGACCTCGATGGGCGTGCCCTCGAAGCCGAACTGCTCGCGCAGCCGGCGCTCGATGAAGCGGCGGTAGCCGGCCTCGATGAAGCCCGACGCGAAGACGACGAACCGCGGCGGGCGGGTCGAGGCCTGGGTGGCGAAGAGGATGCGCGGCTGCTTGCCGCCCCGGATCGGGTGCGGGTGGGCGGCGACGATCTCACCGAGGAACGCGTTCAGCCTCGCCGTCGGGATGCGGGTGTCCCACGAGTCGAGAGCCGTCTCGATGGCGGGGACGAGCCGGTCCATGTGACGACCGGTGCGAGCCGAGACGTTGACGCGCGGGGCCCACGGCACCTGCACGAGCTCCTTCTCGATCTCGCGCTCGAGGTAGTAGCGACGCTCCTCGTCGAGGGTGTCCCACTTGTTGTAGGCGATGACCAGGGCGCGACCGGCGTCGATGACCTGCTGCACGACGCGGATGTCCTGCTCGGCGATCGGCTGCTCGGCGTCGATGAGCACGACGGCCACCTCCGCCTTCTCGAGAGCCGTCTGGGTGCGCAGGGAGGCGTAGAAGTCGGCGCCGCGGGACTGGTGCACACGACGCCTGATGCCGGCGGTGTCGACGAACCGCCACGTCTTGCCGCCCAGCTCGATCATCTCGTCGACCGGGTCGCGCGTGGTGCCCGCGACGTTGTCGACGACGACGCGCTCCGAGCCGGCCAGACGGTTGAGCAGGCTCGACTTGCCGACGTTCGGCCGGCCGATGAGCGCCACCCTGCGGGGGCCGCCCTGGGCGTACGCGCCGTGTGCCGACACGTCGGGCAGCACCTCGAGCACGGCGTCGAGCGCGTCACCGCTGCCGCGGCCGTGCGCGGCCGACACCGGCCACGGTTGCCCCAGCCCGAGGCTCCAGAGCATGGCCGCGTCGGCCTCGCCGCGCTCGTCGTCGACCTTGTTGGCGACGAGGACGACCGGCTTGCCGGAGCGACGCAGCAGCTTCACGACGGCCTCGTCGTCGTCGGTGGCGCCGACGGTCGAGTCGACGACGAACATGACGACGTCGGCGAGGTCGATGGCGATCTCGGCCTGCTCGGCGACCCGGAGGTGAATGCCGGTTGCGTCGGCCTCCCAGCCGCCGGTGTCGACGATGGTGAAGCGGCGACCGCCCCACTCGGCCTCGTAGGAGACGCGGTCGCGCGTGACGCCGGGGACGTCCTCGACGACGGCCTCGCGGCGGCGCAGGATGCGGTTGACCAGGCTCGACTTGCCGACGTTGGGTCGGCCGACGACCGCGACGACGGGCAGCGGGCCCTGCTCGGCGGCGTCAGCGGCATACGGCCCCTCGGCGTCGAGCAGGGCCTGGTCCTCGGGGCTCAGCTCGAAGTCGTCGAGCCCCGCTCGGAGCGCACGCTCCACGGAGGCGTCGTCGACGGCGGGGTCGGAGGTCGAGATCGGAGCGCCCTCGTCGATGGGGCGGGCGGTCTCGTCAGTCACGGTGTCCTCGAATCAGTGAACGTCTGTTGACGGACCATTCTCCACCCGCGAGCGGCGTACATGTGACGCGAGGGCGTCGCGCAGCTGCTCACTGGCCAGACGGAGGCGGTCGCGACCCGGTGCTGCGGGGTCGACGGCGAGGCGGAAGGGCTCGCCGAAGTCGACGACGAGGCGCGACCGGAGCGCGGGCCAGTCGTCCTTGCCCGCGCCCGGCGCCCGCGTGCCCATGACGGCCACGGGCACGATCTGCGCGTCGGTGCGCAGCGCGATCCACGCGGCACCGGAGTTGATCTGCTCGACCTCGCCGGAGCCGCGGTTGCCCTCGGGAAAGACGCCGACCGCTCCCCCTCGCTCGAGCACGGCGGTGGCGGCGGCCAGGGCCGCGCGGTCACCGACGCTGCGGTCGATCGGGATCTGCCCGACGTTGCGGATCGTCCAGCCGAAGAACCCCGAGAACGCCTCCTGCTTGACGAGGAAGCTCACCGGCCGGGGAGCGAGCCCGAAGACGAGCGGACCGTCGAGGAACGCGGCGTGGTTGGCGACCAGGATGACGGGACCGGTGAGGGGCACCCGTTCCGCGTGCAGCGCGGTGCCGCGGTAGAGCGTGCTGAAGATGAGCTTGCCGATCGGGCGGTCGATCCGGGCCCGGTTGGGGTGGGGAGCGACCGGCTGGCTCACGCGCGAGCCGCCTCGACCACCTGGAGCACCGCCTCGACCGAGCCCTCGAAGTCGAGGTCGGACGTGTCGATCGTCGTCACGCCGTCAGCGGCGACGGTGAACTCCGACACCGCCGAGTCGGCTTTGTCACGGTCGACGATCTGCGAGCGCGTGGCCGCCACCGAGTCGGCGTCGGCGGCGCCGTGCAGCTCCTTCGAGCGCCGGGCGAGGCGTGCTTCCTCCGAGGCGGTGAGCAGGATGCGCACGGGAGCGTCGGGCGCGACGACGGTCGTGATGTCGCGGCCCTCGGCGACGACGCCGCCGTTGGCCCGGCCCGCGTCGGAGATGAGCCGTCGCTGGAGCAGCCGCAGGATCTCGCGCACCGGGATCACCGTCGCGACCGCAGAGACGTTCGTCGAGATGCGCGTCTCGCGGATCGCGGCCGAGACGTCGGTGCCGTCGACCTCGACGGTGGGGCGGTCGGGATCGGTGCCGATCGAGAGCGGGAACCGCTCGGCGGCGGCCGTGACGGCGTCGGCGTCCGTGAGGTCGACACCCTCATGGAGGCACCACCAGGTGAGCGCGCGGTACATCGCGCCCGTGTCGAGGAAGCCGTAGCCGAGGGAACGCGCGACCTGCTTGCTGACGCTGGACTTGCCGGATCCCGAGGGGCCGTCGACGGCGATGACGAAACCGGACAGGTGCTCCTCGGGGCTCTCAGGCATGCGCCCGAGGATAGTGCCTCGCCGCGGGCCGCCCGACCGTCGCCCAGCGTGCAGCCGGACCCGGGCCGGTCAGTCGTGCAGTCTCCACCCGAGCCGCATGAGCTCGGTCCGGAGCGGCTCGACCGAGGCCGGGACGACCGAGAGCTCGGCCACGCCGACGGCCTGCCCGAGGCCGTGCTCGAGGTGCAGGTCCTCGAGGTTGATGCCGGCGTTGCCCATGTCGCCGAAGAGGCGCCCGAGCGAGCCCGGCTCGTCGGGGACGATGACCGACACGACCTCGTATGCCGCCGGGGCCGCGCCGTGCTTGCCGGGGATGCGTGCGTGGCCGAGGTTGCCGGCCTCGAGGACCCGGCTCAGGGTGCCGAGCGAGCCCTCACCTCCGGCGTCGACGAGGGCGTCCAGGGCGGCCACGACATCGTCGACCTGGTCGCGCACCTGGCGCAGCACGTCGCGCACCGCGGGGGCGTTGCCGGCGAGGATCTGGGTCCAGAGGCGCGGGTCGCTGGCGGCGATGCGGGTCACGTCGCGCAGTCCCTGCCCGGCGAGGCCGACGGCCGACTCGGGCAGCTCGCGCAGGCAGGCGGCGACGATGCTCGCGGCGAGCTGCGGCACGTGCGACACGGCGGCCACGGCCTCGTCGTGCTCGTGGGCGGGCATGACACGGACGGCGCTGCCGACGGCTGTCGCGATCTCGCGCACCTTCTTGATGGCCGCGTCGGTGGACCCCTCGTGCGGCACCACCACCCAGGCCCGACCGTCGAAGAGGTCACCGCGGGCAGCCGCGGTGCCGGACCGCTCGCGGCCGGCCATCGGGTGCGACCCGACGTAGCGGCTGGAGTCGGCGCCGGAGTCGAGCACCTCGACGAGCACGGCCTCCTTGACCGAGGCGACGTCGGTGACGACGGCGTCGGGCCACCGGTCGAGCGCCGCGATGACGACGCCTCCGGTCACGTCGGGCGGTGCAGCGACGACCACGACGTCGGGGGCGTCGGTGAGGTCGTCCGCGAGCTCGCCCGCTTCGAGGTCGCGTGCGAGGCGCGCCGCGGTCGGAGACGGATCCTCGAGCGACACGCGGAAACCGTTGCCGGACAGGCAGATTCCGAGGCTGGCGCCGATGAGCCCAACCCCGACGATGCGGACGTGCGTGGTCACCCCGTCAGCGTAGCGATGGCGTCACGTCGCGGACCGGACGTCCACGTCACAGACCGGCGGCCTTGTAGAGCGCACCGATCTCGGCCTTGTTGAGCCTGCGGGTGCGGCCGGACTTGAGGTCGGCGAGGCGGATGGGGCCGACCTCGGTGCGCACGAGCTCCAGCACCGGGTGTCCGACCGCCTCGAGCATGCGTCGCACGACGTGCTTGCGCCCTTCGTGCAGCACGACCTCGACCATCGCCTTGCCGGGCTGGTGGTCGACGATGCGGAACGAGTCGACGGTGACGGGGCCGTCCTCGAGCTCGACGCCCTCACGCAGCCGCTTGCCGACGTCGCGCTGCACCGGGCCGCGGATGGTCGCGATGTACGTCTTGAGCACGCCGTATGCCGGGTGCTGCAGCCGGTGCGCGAGGTCCCCGTCGTTCGTGAGCAGCAGCAGTCCCTCGGTGTCGGCGTCGAGCCGACCGACGTGGAAGAGGCGCTCCTCCCGGTTGCCGACGTAGTCGGCCAGCGAGATGCGGCCCAGCTCGTCGTTCATCGTGGTGACGACGCCCTTGGGCTTGTTGAACGCGAGGTAGACGCGGTCCTCGTCGAGGTTGACCCGGACGCCATCGACGTGCACGACCTGGGTGCGCGGGTTGATGCGCACGCCGAGCTCGGTGACGACCTGGCCGTCCACCTCGACGCGGCCCTGCTCGATGAGGTTCTCGCACACGCGGCGAGAACCGACTCCCCCGGCCGCCATGAGCTTCTGGAGGCGCACGCCGTCGGGGTCGTGGACGTCGATCTCGGGGGCCGACCGGCGCTCGGGCAGCTTGGTGGGCTGGCTGGCCTTCGTCGAGCCCGCGAAGCGCGGACCCGCCGATCCGCCCTTGCCGCCTCGGCCGCCCGCGGCGGACTTGCCGCCACGGGCGGCGCCGCCCCGGGATGCTCCCGGGCGACCCTTGGCGCCACCGGCGGCCGAGCCCTTCTTGCGGGGCTGGCGGGGTGACCTGGAGTACTCGCTCATGCGTGTCCTTCCTCGATGAGCTCGTCGATGACGTCGGCGTCCGGCAGGTACGGCGCGAGGGCCGGGAGGTCGTCGATCGACGAGAGCCCCATCCGCTGCAGGAAGTAGGGCGTGGTGCGGTAGAGGACGGCGCCGCTCTCGCCGACGTCCTCCACCTCCTCGATCAGGCCGCGCGACGTCAGGGTGCGCACGACCCCGTCGACGTTGACGCCGCGGACCGCGCTGACCCGGGCGCGTGACACGGGCTGCCGGTAGGCGATCACCGCGAGGGTCTCGAGGGAGGCCTGGGTGAGCTTGGCCTGCTGGCCGTCCAGCACGAACTTCTCGACGACCGGTGCGAAGTCGGAGCGGCTGTAGACGCGCCACCCGCCGGCGACGCTGCGCAGGGTGAAGCCGCGCTGCGCGGCGGCATACTCCTCCTCCAGCGCCACGAGGTGGCCGCGGACGTCCTCGACGGGGAGCTCGAGGGCCGACGCGAGGGCGACCTCGGTCACCGGCTCGTCAACGACCATGAGCACGGCCTCGAGCGCCGACCGGGCACCGCCCGGGAAGTCGTTGATGTCGAAGGCGATCTGCTCGTCGGCACCCTCGGGCTCGTCGAGACCCTCGGGCTCGGCGGTCGCGTCGGGCCCCTGCGCCGACTGCTCACTCATCGTCTGTTCCTCCTCGGGGGGCGGCGACTGCGCCCTCGTCCTGCTCTGGATCGGTTCGCGCCTCCGGCTGCGACGGGCGCGCGGTCTCGTCCTCATGGTCCGCCTCGCCGGGCTCACCGTCGACCTGCTCGTCGACCTGCTCGTCGAACTCGTCGTCGATGGCCACGTCGCCGTCGTCGGCGCCGGTCCAGCGGATGTCGAGCTCACCGAGCGCCTCGGCCTGCTCGAAGGCGATCGCCGCCTCCTTGAAGAGCTCGAGGAGCGCGAGGAAGCGCGCCACGATGACGAGGGTGCTGTCGGCGTCGGAGACGAGGCTGCGGAAGGACACCTGGCCGCGGCTGCGCACGCGTTCGACGATGATCGCCGCCTGCTCGCGCACGCTCACCTGAGGCGCGTGCAGGTGGTCGAGGCCCACGGTCGGGGCGATCTTGGGCGTCATGGCCCGCGCGGCGATGCGCGCGAACTGCTCCGGCGTGACCGCGATGACGAGCTCGGGCAGCAGGCTCGCGAACTCCGCCTCGAGCCCGGCCTGGCGCGGCGTGATGCGGCCGGCGGTCGCCATCCGGTCACGGAAGGTGTTCGCGATCTCCTTGTACGCGCGGTACTGGAGCAGGCGGGCGAAGAGCAGGTCGCGGGCCTCGATGAGCGCAAGGTCCTCGTCGTCCTGTGGGCCCGACTGCGGCAGCAGGCGCGACGCCTTGAGGTCGAGGAGCGTCGCGGCGATGAGGAGGAACTCGGACGCCTGCCCCAGGTCCCAGTCGGCGTCGGCGGCCTGCGCGGCCTTGATGTGCGCAACGAACTCGTCGGTGACCTTGGCGAGGGCGACCTCGGTGATGTCGAGCTTGTGCTTGCTGATCAGGCCGAGGAGCAGGTCGAAGGGGCCCGAGAAGACGTCGAGGTGCACCTCGAACGGAGCGGACGAGCGCCGGGTGATGACGCCGCCCGGCACGAGCTCGGGGTTTGCCGCGGTGTCGGCGCCCCCGGGCGTCGCGCCCGACGGGTCGTGCGGGCCAACGCGCGCGTCAACGCTGGGCCCGGTGCTCGTGCCCGCTGCCGACCCGTCCGCGGGCACGGCGGCGTGGGGGTCGACCGCGTCGCGGTCGACGGTGTCCTGCCCGACCATCAGTTCACTGCGGATCAGGCTGCGCCACCGCGCGCGATGAGCTCGCGCGCGAGCTGGCGGTAGGCGTTGGCGCCGGAGTGGTCGGACGAGTAGGACGTGATGGGCTCCGCGGCGAGCGTGGCGTCGGGGAACTTGACGGTGCGGCTGATCACGGTGTGGAAGACCTGGTCGCCGAAGTGGTCGACGACCGAGCGCACGACCTCGCGGCTGTGCAGGGTGCGGCTGTCGTACATCGTCGCGAGGATGCCGTCGACCTGCAGGCGGGGGTTGAGGCGGTCGGTGATCTTGTCGATCGTGTCGATGAGCAGCGCCACGCCGCGCATGGCGAAGAACTCGCACTCGAGAGGCACGATGACGCCGTGCGCGGCCGTGAGCGCGTTGACGGTGAGCAGGCCGAGCGACGGCTGGCAGTCGATGAGGATGA
>CBHRRQ010000201.1:0-7498 GCA_966081555.1 uncultured Terrabacter sp. | reverse complement strand
GCCACCGCCACCGCTACGAGGTCAACAACGCCTACCGCGCCGACCTCGAGAAGGCGGGCCTCGTCTTCTCCGGCACGTCGCCCGACGGTACGCTCGTCGAGTTCGTCGAGCTGCCGCGCGAGGTGCACCCCTACTACGTCTCGACGCAGGCGCACCCGGAGTTCCTCTCACGCCCCAACCGCGCGCACCCGCTCTTCGCCGGCCTCATCGGGGCAGCCCTCGAGCGCCAGCGCAGCCAGCGTCTCGTCGAGGTGGAGCGGCACCGCAGCCACGACTCCGCCGACGCGTCGGACTCCGGTGACCACGGCGCCGAGCGCGACGAGCTGGCGTCGGTCTCCGCCGGCGCCACCGACGCCGACTGAGGGACGGGGAGCAGCGGTTGAGTCTCGGCGCGCCCATCGGCAGCGGCAGCGACATCGTCGAGGAGTGGGCGTCCGAGCCCGTCCTCGAGTCGTCCACGCCGTTCGAGGGGATGATCTTCGACGTCGTGCGTGAGCGCGTCGACCTCGGCGCCGGGGGCGTCGTCACGCGCGACTTCGTGACGCACCCCGGCGCGGTCGCGATCCTCGCCCTGCGCGAGGTCGACGGCGTGGACCACGTGCTGCTCATCCGGCAGTACCGCCACGCCAGCGGCGGCCACGTCTGGGAGCTGCCGGCCGGTCTGCTCGACGTGGCGGACGAGCCGCCACGCGACGCGGCCGCCCGTGAGCTGGCCGAGGAGGTCGACCTCGTCGCGGACGAGTGGCACGTGCTCGCCGACGACGTGACGTCGCCGGGGGCGTTTCCCGAGACCGTACGCGTGTTCCTTGCTCGCGGCCTGCGTGACGTCCCCGAGGCGGACGCTCACCAGCGCACCGCCGAGGAGCTGACGTTGCGGCCGCTGTGGGTGCCGCTCGACGACGCCGTCGATGCGGCGCTGGCGGGACGCATCAGCAACTCGGCGACCCTCGTGGGCCTGCTCAGCGCCGGCCTCTCGAAGAGTCGTGGCTGGTCGACGCTGCGACCTCACGACGCCCCGTGGCCCGCGCGCGAGGCCCAGGCGCAGGGCGCCACGTCGTCCTCGTCGGGGAAGTGAGCGGCTCGTCCTTCGGCCGTGGTGCTGGCCCGGCGCCCACCCGCGGCTGCCCGTGCGGCAGCGGGACGGCATACGCCCTGTGCTGTGGGCCGCTGCTCGCCGGCGAGCGTGACGCCGCCACCGCCGAGGAGCTGATGCGTTCGCGCTACACGGCCTTCGCCACGGGCGACGTGGACCACCTCGTGCGCACGTGGCACCCGCGCACGCGGCCCGCGGTGTTGGCGGCCGACCCGTCGACGAGGTGGACGGGCCTCACCGTCGTGCGGACCGAGCGCGGCGCCCCGGACGACGACGAAGGCGTCGTCGAGTTCGTCGCCCGGTTCGAGGAGCCGTCAGCCGGCCGCAGGGGAGCGAGCGCCGGTCGGCTGCACGAGGTCAGCAGGTTCGCGCGGCGCGCCGGTCGCTGGGTCTACGTCGACGGCGACCAGCACTGAGCCGTCCCCCGCGCGGCCGGCGGTCGCGCCGCGGGGCCGACCTC
This sequence comes from uncultured Terrabacter sp., assembly GCA_966081555.1. Classification (GTDB taxonomy): domain Bacteria; phylum Actinomycetota; class Actinomycetes; order Actinomycetales; family Dermatophilaceae; genus Terrabacter. Next base: position 5,945 of record CBHRRQ010000201.1, on the reverse strand, counting down.
GCAGCACCGCGACCGCGACGCCGGGGAGGAGCACCATCCCCCCGACGAGCTCGAGCACGTGGGGCCGCTCGTCGTAGACGAGTGCGGCCGCCGCCATGCCGAACACCGGCACGAGCATCGCGAACGGCGTGACCCTGGCGACGGGGTGGCGGCTCAGCAGCGTGTTCCAGATGCCGTAGCCGACGAGCGACGAGAGGTAGGCCGTGTAGGCCGTCGACAGCACGGCCGACCACTGGAGGTTGCCGAGCGCGTGTCCGATCGCGGCCGGTCCCTCGAACACGAGAGAGAGGGCGAGCGCGGGGACCGGGACGACAAGGCCCGACCAGACAGTGACGCCCAGGCCGGAGCCGGGCCCGGAGAGCGCGCCGGCCCGGCGGGTCAGCACGTTGCCGACCGCCCACGAGACGGCGGCCAGGACGAGGACCACGAGGGGGAGCAGCGGAGCGCTCAGCCCCCGCCCGGCGGCGATGGTGAGCAGCCCTGCGCCACCGAGGGCCACACCGATGCGCTGGACCGCCGAGGGCCGCTCGCGCAGCCACAGGGCGGCGATGACGACGGTGAGGAGCACCTGCGCCTGGAGCACGAGCGACGACAGGCCCGGCGGCATCCCCAGCTCGAGGGCCAGGTACATGAGGGCGAACTGCCCGAGGCTCGTGAAGAGGCCGATCAGCGCCAGGTCGCGCCAGGGGAGCCCGGGACGGCGCACGAAGAAGACCGCCGGCACGCACACGACGACGAAGCGCACGGCGAGGAAGAGCAGGGGTGGCACCGAGTCGAGGCCCGTGCGTATCGCCACGAAGTTCGTCCCCCAGATGACGGCGACGAGCACGGCGAGGGCGGTGTCACGGGGGCGCATGTCCACCATCGTGGGTGCTGCAACCGTTCACGTCCATCAAACAGTCATGGCGCCAACTGTGTAGCATCGCTGCATGATCGACCCGGTTGCGCTACGTTCGCTGGTGGCCGTCGAGGCGCACGGCTCGGTCGGGGCTGCTGCGGCCGCCCTCGACTACACGCCCAGTGCCGTCTCGCAGCAGATCAAGCGGCTCGAGGTCCAGACGGGCGTCCAGCTGCTCGAACGCCAGGGGCGCGGGGTGCTGCTCACCGAGGCCGGCCGCACGCTGACCGAGTCGGCCCGCGACCTGCTCTCACACATGGAGCGCCTCGAGTCGCGGCTGCACGGCGTCAGCGGAGAGGCGGTGGGCACGGTGCGCCTCGCGACGTTCGCCACGGCATACCGGGGCATCGTGGTCGGGGCGCTCGCACGGCTGCGCGAGCGCGCGCCCGGCGTGACGGTGCGGCCCGACGAGATCGACCCGTGGGATGCCGTCGACGCCGTGGCCTCCGGGTCGCACGACCTCGCGCTCGTGCACAACTGGGAGCCCCTGCCGCTCGCGATCCCCGACCACCTCGAGGTGCGCCATCTCGGGCGTGACCGGGCCGACGTGCTGGTCCCCGCCGGCCACCGTCTCGCCGGCTCGGCCAGCATCGGCGTCGGTGACGTGCTCGACGAGCAGTGGGCGAGCGTCGCCCCGGGCTCGATCTGCCACCAGTGGCTCCAGAAGATGTACTTCGACGTCGGGCGCGCGCCGCGCATCGGCCACGTCGCGCTGGAGTTCGCCACCCACATGGCGCTCGTCGCAGGTGGCGAGGCGATCGCGCTCGTGCCACGCCTCGGCCGTGGCCCGCTGCCCGACGGCGTCGTCGCGGTGCCCATCGTCGACCCCGTCTCGGAACGGACCGTGAGCCTGGTCTGGCGCCACACCATGACGGCCAGCCCGGCCCTCGCAGCCGTCACGGAATCCCTTGCGGCAGAAGGCTCTCGGGACCTGACTCCGGTCTAGTCGCCCGCCTCACTCGAGCACCACGAGCTGCTGCGTGGCCCGGGTCATCGCGACGTAGTGGTCGACGACCCCCTCGATGCCCACACCGAACGACTCGGGCTCGACGAGCACGACGAGGTCGAACTCGAGGCCCTTGGACAGCCCGGGCGTGAGGGACTGCACGCGAGGGCGCGGTGCGAACGTCGGGTCGCCGATGACGCAGGCCACCCCGTCGTCGTGGTCGGCCAGCCACCGCTCGACGACCGTCTCGAGGTCGGCCCGCGGCCCGTGCACGACGGGCACCCCGCTGCGTCGGATCGAGGTCGGGACGTTGGCGTCGGGCAGCGCGGCCCGGATGACCGGCTCGGCCTCGACCATCACCTCCTCGGGCGTGCGGTAGTTGATGTTGAGCGAGCTCATGGAGACGCGGTCGAGGCCGACCCGTTCGAGGCGCTCCTCCCACGACTCGGTGAACCCGTGCCGGGCCTGTGCGCGGTCGCCGACGATCGTGAGGCTGCGCGACGGGCACCGCGCGAGCAGCATCTGCCACTCGGCGTCGGTCAGCTCCTGGGCCTCGTCGACGACGACGTGCGCGAAGGGACCGGCGAGCAGGTCGCCGCCGCCGTCGTCGTCGTGGCTGTCGAGCGCACCCAGGAGGTCCTCGCCCCGCAGCATCGACATGAGGTGCATCTCCGAGTCGTCGCTCGCGATGAGGTGCTCGACCACCTTCGCCCTCTCGTCCCGCTCGGCCGACACGGCCGCCTCGTGGCGGCGGCGACGCGCAGACACGTCTGGGTCTCCGAGCCGATGTCGGGCCGCGTCGAGGAGGGGGAGGTCGGACACCGTCCACGCGTCGGGCTCGGGGCGCTGGAGCGCGCGCACCTGCTCGACGGTCAGCGCCGGCGCGCACCGGCGCAGGTAGGCCGGGACCGACCACAGGTCGCCGACGAGGTCCGTGGCCTCGAGCATCGGCCACGCGCGGGCCAGGGCGGTGCGGAGGCCGCGGTCACGCTCGACAGCCGCGCGGACCATGTCGCGAGTCGCCTCCTCGTCGTCGTGCCGGTCGACGACGATCGTCACGAGCTCGTCCCAGATCACGTCACGCGCCTCGTTGTGCGGCGTGCCGGGGGAGGGGGCCTCGAAGGCCGCGACCCAGTCGCCGGGGCCCAGGACGACGTCGCCCCACGGTGTCGAGACTTCGAACGGCTCGGTGGGTGGCTCCTCGTAGAGCCGGACCGCCGGGTCGACGGCCCGCACCAGCTCCATGCTCGCCTTGAGCCGTGCGACCTCGGGGTCGGCCTCCTCCGGCGCGCCTGCGCCCTCGGGCACGAGGTCGCGGAGGGTGCAGGTCTGCACACCCTCTTCGCCGAGGCTCGGCAGCACGTCGGAGACGTAGGCGAGGTACGGCTCGTGAGGTCCGACGAACAGCACCCCGCCGCGTCGGTGCCCCAGGCGCGGGTCGGAGTAGAGCAGGTATGCCGTCCGGTGCAGCGCGACCACGGTCTTGCCCGTTCCGGGCCCGCCGTCCACGACGAGCGGCCCGCGGGAACCCGCGCGCACGATCGCGTCCTGGTCGGCCTGGATGGTGGAGAGCACGTCGCGCATCCGGGCGGACCGGTTGACACCCAGGCTGGCGACGAACGCCGACTGGTCGTCGAGGGCGGCCCGGTGGTCGATCCCGTCCTCGACGAAGACCTCGTCCCAGTAGTCGCTGACACGACCCCGGGTCCACCGGTAGCGGCGCCGGTTGGCCAGACCCATCGGGTTGCCGTGGGTGGCGCCGAAGAAGGGCTCGGCGGCAGGAGAGCGCCAGTCGACGAGGAGCCGACGACCGTCCTCGTCGGTGAGACCGAAGCGGCCCACGTAGACCGGCCCGGTGCCGTCCTGCGCCACCATGCGGCCCAGGGTGAGGTCGATGCCGTAGCGCCGCAGGGCGCGCAGGCGCGCGGTGAGGCGATGCACCTCCTGGTCGCGCTCGAGCGCGGTCTGGCCGTGACCAGCGGGGGCGCGGCGCACGGAGTCGAGGCGGTCCGACAGGTCGGTGACGGTCTGTTCGAGGCTGCGGGCGATGGCGGCGAACTGCGCCTCGTCACCGGCGATGAGTGCGGGGTCGCACTTGTGGGCGAGATGGGCGGGAAGGTCGAAGGCGTCGGTGGTCAGAGGTGTCACGCGTGCTCCGCTCGGGGTCGCGACCAAAGGTGGACCGCGATTCTGGACCCCGAACAGGGCCTTGCCGCAAGGCCCCCCGTGCGCTATACGTTGGAAGTGGAGGGACGAGGTCCCTCCTTCTCCATGTCAGCGGCGTCAGCGGCGTCCGGGCCCTGCGAGGCGGCATACGCCTGCTGGCGGCCCGAGGGCCGGTCGAGGCGCAGGCGGTCACGCAGCCGGCCGACGGGCCTCTCGACGAGCACCCACGAGAGCCACGACAGCAGCACGGCCACGGCGATGAGCAGCAGGTTGCGTGGCGTCGAGTGCTCCCCGAGCAGCCGGCTGTTGATGAGGGTCTGGTGCCAGAGGTAGAGCGCGTAGCTGATCGTGCCGAAGAACACCATGACCCGCGAACCCACGATGCGAGAGCGGCCCGTGGCGGCGGCGTACACGAGCCAGGCCCCGAGGACGGCGTACACGGCCCCGAGCGGACGGAAGAGCGGGTGGTCGACCTCGAGTCCGTGGCTCGGGAACGCCGACACCGCCACCATGACGACGAAGGGCACGAGCGGGCTCGCGGCCGGGAGCTCCCAACCCCGGCGGCGCACGGACGCGAGCCCGAAGGCCAGGGCCACGCCGAGCAGCAGGGCGAACGCGTTCGTCTCGGTCGAGATGTCGAGGCGGACCTCGCTGCCCTGTGTCCACACCGAGTAGAAGGTCGCGAGGGCGGCCAGGGCGAGCACGACCGACAGGGCACGCGAGCGCAGCCAGGTCATCAGCGCGATGAACACCGCCGGCCAGACGACGTAGAACTGCTCCTCGACGGACAGGGACCACAGGTGGTTGAGGACGCCCAGGTCGGTGCCGGCGATGCGCACCCAGTTGCCGACGTAGAAGAGCGAGGCCAGCGCGGCGACGGGGTAGTCGGTGATGCGGCCGTCGCCCGTGGCCAGCAGCAGCGGCGGCACGAGCAGCAGCAGGACGACGAGGGCAGGCAGCAGGCGCAGGGCACGCCGGCCCCAGAATCGCCACAGGCTGATCGAGCCCCAGCGGTCCCACTCGCGCAGGAGCAGGCTGGTGATGAGGTAGCCGGAGAGGACGAAGAAGAGGGTCACCCCCGACAGGCCGCCCCAGCGGACGGGCAGGCCTGAGTGCGCGGCGACGACGAGCAGGATGGCGAGGCCCCTGACGCCGTCGAGGTCTCGGCTGCGGCTGTGCTGCACGCGGACAAGGCTAGGGGCGGACCCGGTCTAGGATGAAACCTCGGTGCCGCACGCCGACCGCGTGCGAGGCCACCCGAATCCCAGCGGCCCCACGCGTCGCACCCCACCCGTCCTCGGAAGGATCCTCCGTGCTCCGCAGTCACGAGGCCGGCACGCTCCGTGCCGACCACGCAGGTCAAACCGTCATCCTCACCGGCTGGGTGGCGCGACGCCGGGACCACGGCGGGGTCGCCTTCCTCGACCTGCGCGACGCCTCGGGCGTGGCCCAGGTCGTCGCCCGTGACGAGGTGCTCGCCCAGGGCGGCGCCCACGACGTGCGCAACGAGTACTGCGTCAAGGTGACCGGTGAGGTGCGCGAGCGTCCCGAGGGCAACGCGAACCCCGACCTGCCCACCGGTGACATCGAGGTCATCGTCAGCGAGCTCGAGGTGCTCAACGCCGCCGCCCCGCTGCCCTTCCAGATCGACGAGCGCGTGACGGTCGGCGAGGAGGCCCGCCTCAAGCACCGCTACCTCGACCTCCGACGCCCCGGCGCCAGCTCGGCCGGCTCGGCGATCCGCCTGCGGTCCAAGGTCAACGCCGCCGCCCGCACGGTGCTCGGCGCCCGCGACTTCGTCGAGATCGAGACGCCCACCCTCACCCGCTCGACCCCCGAGGGCGCCCGCGACTTCCTCGTGCCGGCCCGCCTCGCGCCGGGCTCCTGGTACGCCCTGCCGCAGAGCCCGCAGCTGTTCAAGCAGCTGCTCATGGT
>CBHRRQ010000200.1:0-7719 GCA_966081555.1 uncultured Terrabacter sp. | reverse complement strand
GCCTCCAGCGCGTGGAGGGCACTCGACAGGCTGCCCCCGTGGGCGAACCTCAGGTCTGCGAGCTCGCCGGCCCGGAACCAGCGCAGGTCGTCGTGCTCCTCGGGGGCCGCGTTCGTCGGCTCGCCGTCCCAGCGCGTGACGACGAAGGAGTGCAGCTCAAGGGTCGGGTCACTGCCCTTCATGGGGATGCGCTTCGGGTCGTGGAGGCGGACACCCAGCTCTTCCAGGCACTCCCGTATGACGGCCTGCTCCGGTGACTCCCCCGGCTCGACGTGTCCGCCGACGAGGTCCCAGCAGTCCGGATAGTGCTCACGTGACGGATGCCGGTGCACGAGCAGCACCCTGCCGTCCCGCACCAGGGCAGCCACCGAGATCGGGATGCGTGCAGCCATGACGGCACCCTCGGCGAGCGACCGGCGAGGTATCACCAGTCCGGTGACGACCTCTTTCGAGGTGATGGACCGTTCGGTCCCGTTTCCGCGAAGGAGTCCGACATGCCCGGTTGGTACGTCCACCTCGAGGCGGCGCACGACACCGCCCGCAACCTCCGCGACGGGACGGTCCCGGCGAACTTCGCCATCGACCCGGCGCAGGCCAGGGTCATCGGCGAGCACTGCCACACCTGGCGCAACTACCTCGAGCTGGGCTCCCTAGGGCCTGACCTCTTCTACCTCCTGCCCGACTTCAAGAACACGACCGGCCAGGTCATCCGCCAGGTGGTGCAGTGGGCGCTCGACGTGTGGGAGGTCGTCGACGCGCAGTTCGTCGGCAAGTGGGAGAAGTGGATCGACCCGATCACCACGAACAACGCCCAGCTCGCGTCACAGCTCACCGGCGGCCTCTCGACCCAGCTCGCGCAGGTCCTCGACTCGCTGACGTCCGCGATCATCACCGCCTTCAAGGGCCTGCTCGCCGAGATGGGTGACTGGTTCGGGGTGCTCACCTCGGGCGTGCCTCAGGGGTTCGGCGACGACGCCTTCTACTGGTCCGACATGTTCCACTACCGGCGCACCTACCAGTTCCCGTTCGTCCTCTTCCAGCAGGCGCAGGAGGCGCTCGCCGCCGCGACGACCGACGACGAGCGGCAGGACGCCGAGGCGCGCATCGCCTTCGCCGTCGGCTGGATGTCGCACTGCGCCACCGACGTCACCGGGCACCCGTTCACGAACGCGAAGTCCGGCGGTCCCTACCGCAACCACTGGCAGCGCCACCACCTCGTCGAGAACCACATGGACTCCGAGAACTACGGCGCCCGCCACCCCGGCCCGCTCTACGGCGAGTACGGCACCTCGGCGTTGCACTTCCGGCTCGCCTTCCGCCACCGCGACGACGCGCCCTACAACGGCCGCGACGACGCGCCCGCCTACGACTACTGGGCCGGCTTCCCGGCATACGACAACGGCGACGGGCCGACGGCGACCGCCTTCCGGCACACCTTCTTCGATCTCGACACGGGGCCGCTGCCCGACCACCTCGTCGAGGGGCTGCTCGACGCCATGCAGGACGTGTACGGCGCGGACGGGCCCCACATCCTGCTGCAGGACCCGCCGTTCTCCGCCACCGACCCCGTAACCGGACAACCCGACGGGCGGCCGAACGAGGCGGCGTTGGCGCAGATGTGGGAGATCGTCTACCGCTACCTCAAGATGACGAGCAGCGACGCGATCAGCCTCCGGTTGCCGCCGCCGCCCTCGGTCTTCACCGACCACTCCTTCCCCACGCCTCCCGGAGGCGGCGGGTCCGGCATCGATGACGACCCCTCGCGTGGTGCCGACGTCGACGACGACGACTCGTTCACGCTGCTCGACCTGCTGCTCGCGCTCTTCGCGTGGGCCGTCTACCTCGCGCAGGTGGCGGTGTGGCTCGCGACGGTGCTGCCGGGCCTCATCGTCGACATCACCACGTTCCCCGCGCGGCAGGTCATCTACTGGGCCGTCATCGTGCCCGCCTGGAACCTCTACCTGCTGGCCCGTCGCGCCCTCGTGATGTCGGGCTTCGCCATGCCGAAGCCGGCCGAGATCAACCCGGGCCTCACGACCCTCGGCCGTGAGGGCACCTACGACATCGCCTCCGCCTCGACAACCCGCTCGGTCTCCCGACCGGACCGCCGCCCGTCACCGAGCCCTCCGGGCGTCTCCACCCGACGGACGCGCAAGGGCTCGACCACGCGTACCCCCGCGGCGTCGTCCGCGACCTCCCGTCGGCGATCAGCCGCATCGACCTCGTCGGCGCGCTCGGCCTCACGTCACCGCTCCGGTATGCCGGCGACGCGGCCGGTGACGAGTTCAAACCTTCGGAATGGGTTGCGCCCTGGCGGTATCCGCTGACCAACCAGGCCGGCGACGGCGTCGCCCAGGAGGGCGCCGCGACCCATGCCGGACCGTACGTCGTCGGGTCCCGCTCGACCGTCCTGCTCTCGGGCGTGGCTGGCGACGACGGCGCGCGGCACGACCTCGAGAAGGCGGCCTCACCCGCCGAGACCCAGGAGGTCCTCGACGCGCGGCTGCCCGCCGACCAGCACCTCGGCGGCCCGGTCGACTACGGCCTCTACCTCGTCGGGCGGATGGCGGACGAGGTGGGACAGAAGGAGTTCGGGGTGCCCGACTTCAACCTCGACTCCGACCGCGGATACGCCTGGCGCACCTGGGACTGGGACCGCAGCACGGTGCCCTGCGTCCCCGAGATCACCCCGGTCGGGTCGGAGGACTACGGCTACTCGCTGCCGTGCACGTCGCCCCAGTTCTTCCACGCCGACCACGACTGCCCGACGCAGCCCGGCCGCTGGTACGACGAGTCACACGACCTCGCCGTCCACTACCTGCCCGCGGCCGGGCCGGCCGACTGTGGCCGGCCGGAGGACCACGAGCCGAACACCGACCCCACGTGGCGCGAGCGCCTGCAGCGCAAGGAGGGCTGAGCGATGGCACGCAGACCTGACGACCAGCAGCACCCTGTCCTCACCCCCAAGGAGGACGCCGCCCAGCGCGGGGAGGACCCACCGGGGGCGTTCGGACACACCGAGCGGCCGAGCGGCGACCTCGACCCGAACTGGTCGCCCGGCCACGGCGTCGAGGACGCCGCCAAGGAGCTCATCGAGCAGATCGGCCGGGAGCACCGCCCCCGCCGTGAGGACGTCTACCCCTACCTCCTCGTGCGCGCGTACAGCCCCGGAGACCGTGCCGTCCGGCCCACCTGGCCGAGCATCCCGTGCTGGGAGTCGCCCGACATCCTGCTCGTCGACGCCGCCTACACCGGTCCGTTCTCGCCCGCCCAGCTCGTCGCCAGCCCGACCGCCGGCCGCCGCTACCGCGTCTTCGTCCGGGTCTGGAACCTCGGTCTCCTGCCTGCGGTCGGGGTCCACGTGCGGGCATGGTTCGTCAACCCCGGTTTCTTCGGTGGCGACCCGACCAACCCGGCCTACCAGCCCCAGCCCATCGGCATGGCCGTGGTGCCACAGCTCGACGACCGCACCAAGCCCGGCGCGATGCAGGTCGTCGAGCTCGACCGCACCTGGGACATCCCGCCGGACCTCACCGGGCACGAGTGCCTCATGGCCAGCGTCAGCTGCCCGCTCGACCAGTGGGCCGGGTCGCTCGACGCCAACCACGACCGCCACGTCGCGCAGCGCAACCTCACGATCCTCGCCGGCACGGACTCGACCAAGTCGCTGCTCCTCACGCTCGGAGGCCTCGTCACGACGACCGGCACGCTCGAGTTGCGCCACGGCGGTGCCGCCGTCACGCCGCTGCTCAAGGGCGTGCTCGGCACGACGCGGACCGAGCTCGGCACGGCGGCGAGGATGAGGCCTCCGTCGGCCAAGGCGCTGCGACTGGGCGTGCCGACGGGCTCGGGCCAGCACCTGCTGACGATGTTCCGCACCGACCGGGGCTGGCTCGTCGCCGACAGCGCACGCCTCTGGGACCTCGCCGTCGAGCTCGGGGTGGTCGAGCGCGTCGGTCCCGGCCGCGGCAGGCAGCGCGCCCACCCCTTCGCGCGGCCTCTCGGGACGCGGCACACCATCGAGAAGGTCGCTGAGAAGGTCGGCCTCGAGCGGTTGGAGCAGCTGGGCGTGCTCAGCGACGCCGAGCCGGGTGAAGTCCTGCTCGAGGGCCTCAGCCGGCTGTGGCACCTGGACGGGCTCCACGCGCAGGGCCTGGCCGGGGCGCTCGCCGACGGCGGACCCTTCGCGCACCTGCTCCGGTTCTCGCACACCGACCCGGAGCGGCAGGAGGCCGGCGGGTACTCGGTCACCGTCGTCGGCTGACGCCAACCCGGCACGAGCCGTCGGCCCCCGGGCTAGCCTGAGTTGAACGCGCAACTGCCGACCGCCTGTCGACACCGACTCCAGGATCCGAGGCACCCGTGACCGAGATCGACCTGACCGCCATCGACGCCGAACGCCAGCGAGTGCGCACCGCGTACCTCCAGCCGCCCGAGAGCCGCCCGGCGTCGAGCGCCCGCGGTTTGCACCACTTCGCCGTCGTGGCCCGTGACCTCGAGGAGACGGTGCGGTTCTACCAGGAGGTGCTCGGGTTCCCGCTGACCGAGATCTTCGAGAACCGCGACTACCGGGGGTCGAACCACTTCTTCTTCGACATCGGCAACGGCAACCTGCTGGCGTTCTTCGACTTCCCCGGCCTCGACGTCGGCCCCTATGCGGAGGTGCTCGGCGGCCTGCACCACATCGCCATCTCGGTGGAGCCCGCGGCCTGGGAGCGGTTGCGCGGCCGGCTCGACGAGGCGGGGGTCGAGTACGTCCAGGAGAGCGGGACGTCCCTCTACTTCCGCGACCCCAACGGCGCACGGCTCGAGCTCATCGCCGACCCCCTCGGCGAGATGTACGGCGCCAAGGTGCTGTGACGCCGGCGCTCTCGACCGTGCCGGCCCCGAAGGGGACGGCCTACAGGTAGAGGCCGGTCTGTCCCGCGTCGACCCGTTGGGCGGCGACGGCATGGATGTCGCGCTCGCGCAGCAGCACGTAGTCGGTGCCCTGCAGCTCCACCTCGGCCCGTTGCTCCGGATCGAAGAGCACCCGGTCGCTGAGCTGCACCTGCCGCACGTTCGGCCCGGTGGCCACGACCTCGCCCCAGGCCAGTCGCTTGCCGACGGACGCCGTGGCAGGGATGAGGATGCCGCCGCCGGAGCGCCGGTCACCCTCCTTCTCGAGGGAGACGAGCACCCGGTCGTGCAGCATCCGCACCGGCAGCTCCTGCGCCGTCGTGGCGGTGTCCTTCTTGCCCATGGTGACCCGTGCTGCCTCGTACGTCCCGCTCGTCGGTGACCGCTGGTGGCCGGGTCAGCCGCGCCGGCGGCGGAGCAGGCCGACGGCCACGACGACCACGACGGCAGCGGCCACGACGGCACCGATGCGCTCGATGCGCAGCTCGCCGTCCTCGGTGTGCGTCGCCGCCGCGAGGCGCAGCTTGAGGCTCTGCACCTGTCGCTCGGCGATGACCTGCGGCTGCGCCCGGTAGGCCAGCTCGTTGACGGTGCCCTCGAGACGCGCGCGGGCGGCTCGGATGTCCTGCTCGATGCGTGCGGTGTCGGTCATCTGGCTTCCTTTCGGGACGATTCGACTCTAGTCGGCGAGGCCGAGGTCGCGGCGGAGCTTGGCCACGTGGCCGGTGGCCTTGACGTTGTAGAACGCGTGGCTGACCTTGCCCTCCTCGTCGACGACGAAGGTCGACCGGATGACACCCTCCACCGTCTTGCCGTAGAGCTTCTTCTCGCCCCAGGCGCCGTACGCGTTGTGCACCGAGAGGTCCTCGTCGCTCAGCAGCGGGATGGTGAGGTGGTCGCGCTCGCGGAACTTCGCCAGCTTCGCCGGCTTGTCCTTCGAGATGCCGACGACCTCGTAGCCGTCCTTCTTCAGGGAGTCGAGGGACTCGCTGAAGTCGCACGCCTGCTTGGTGCAGCCGGGGGTCATGGCGGCCGGGTAGAAGTAGACGATGACCTTGCGGCCGGAGAAGTCGTCGAGCGAGACGGTGCTGCCGGTGTCGTCGGGGAGCGAGAAGGCCGGTGCCTTCTCGCCGGGCTCGAGTCTGGACGTCACGGGGGCTCCTCCTGGTCGGCGTGCGGCGGGTGACCGCTGCGTGCGGTCACGGCGCTCACGAATCTCGCGCTGGACGAAAGGCTTTCACGAAGCGTATCGGTACCCCTCGTACCCGTCCGGGGCGATCCTGCCGCCACCCTGACCGGCCGGGCGAAGCGTCTCAGTACTTCTCGGGTGCTCTCGGTGCGGACGGCGGGACTCGAACCCGCACACCTGAGGCACAGGAACCTAAATCCTGCGTGTCTACCAGTTCCACCACGTCCGCCGACTGCTGCGCCGCCCACTGTAGTTGGCCGGCGGTCGACGGACCGCGGCGGGCACGCGGGCCGGTATCACCACGGCGTCCCCGACGCTCCGTCAGGAGACAGGGGTCGGAGCGGGGGTGTCGACATGGACGAGACGATCGAGGGCGCAGGCGCGCCGGGTCTGGAGACGACGGTGTGCCCCGAGTGCGGTGCCGTCGCCGAGCTCACCGACCGGTGCCTGCTCGACAGCACGGACGGACCCGTCGAGCACGCCCGCGTCGTGTGCCTCGCGCGGCACTGGTTCCTGCTGCCGACCGCTGGCCTGCCGACCGTCGTCGCGCCGGTGGCTAGCCTGCGGGCATGAGACGAAGCATCGGCACGGGCAGCCCGTGGGAGGGTGTCGTCGGCTACTCGCGGGCCGTACGCGTCGGCGACGTCGTGCACGTCGCGGGCACCACGGCGGTGCACGACGGCCAGGTGGTCGCTCCCGGCGACGCGTACCGGCAGGCCCGCACGGCCCTGGAGATCGTCGTGGCCGCCCTCTCCGAGTGCGGGGCCTCCCCCGCCGACGTCGTGCGCACCCGCCTCTACGTCACCGACATCCGCGACTGGGAGGCCGTGGGCCGCGCGCACGGCGAGGTCTTCGCCGAGGTGCGTCCGGCGTCGACCATGGTCCAGGTCGGCGCGCTCATCGACCCCGAGCTGCTCGTCGAGATCGAGGCCGAGGCCGTCGTCGGCAGCGGGCTCACTCCACCTTCACGGTGACGACGTGGATGCCGGTCGCGCCGTCCGGGGCCGGCGGCGCCTCGAGCGGTGACTGCGGCTCGCCCTTCGCGTCGTACGCGCGCACCCGCAGCTCGTGGCTGCCGGGCGTCGCCTGCCACTCGTAGACCCACTGCCGCCAGGTGTCGATGCTGGCGTCGGCCGCGAGCCGCGCCTCGGCCCAAGGCTGCTGGTCGACCTGCACCTCGACCTTCGAGATGCCCGTGTGCTGGTGCCACGCGACACCGGCCACGGCGACCGTGCCCGCCTTGACCGTGGCACCGGCGCGCGGCACGTCGATGCGCGAGGCGGTCTTGATCGGCCCGACCGCAGACCAGCCACGCGTCGACCAGTAGGCGACGTCCTTCTCGTAGGTCGTCACCTTGAGCTCGGTGACCCACTTCGTCGCCGACACGTAGCCGTAGAGACCCGGCACGACGACGCGTACGGGGAAGCCGTGCTCGAAGGGCAGCGGCTCGCCGTTCATCCGGATCGCGAGCAGCGCGTTGCGGTCGTCGGTGAGGGCCGCGAGCGGCGTCGAGGCCGTGAAGCCGTCGATGCTCGTCTGCAGCACCATGTCGGCGCCGGGCTTGGGCCCGGCGAGCGACAGCAACTCGCGCACCGGCCCACCGGGCCAGACCGCGTTGCCGACCAGGTAGC
>CBHRRQ010000199.1:0-7771 GCA_966081555.1 uncultured Terrabacter sp. | reverse complement strand
GGCCGGGGCCGACGGGCCGCGCCTCCCCCGGCCGACGGTCGCGCCGAGCGCCCCTTCGACCGGGAGTCCTGACCGGCGTCGCAGCCACCAGCCGCACGCCGTCCTCACAGGTGGGTGCAGCGACTCACAGCACGCGCCCACGCCGACGAGGGCGCCGGCACAGGCCCGACTCCGACGGTGGATCCAGCTGGCACGAGGCCAGCCCATCGAAGGAGTGTACCGGATGAAGAACATGACCAGCGCGGGGGCCGGCGCGGGCATGGGGGCCGCGTGGGGGCTCGGGCTCGGCGGGGCCGCCCGCGCGCGCGCCGACGAGACCGGCAGCACGAGCAGCCTCGCCGCGAACGGAAGTGGCTACGCCATGGACGGCGAGGGGCCGGGCGCCCTTGGCAACGGCAACGGCAACGGCACCGGCAACGGCAACACCGACCCGAGCAAGCCGATGCGCTCCGACGAGCAGCTGCTCACCGGCGACACGGCCGCCAAGGTGACCGCCGCCGCCAAGGCCAAGGAGCCGACCGCCACGATCGAGCGCGTCGAGACCGACTCCGACGGCGTCTACGAGGCGCACATGGTGCGCTCCGACGGGACGCACGTCATCGTCCAGGTGGACGCGTCGTTCGCTGTGACGGGGGTCCAGGAGGGCGGCCAAGGAGGCCCGGGCGGTCAAGGAGGCCCCGGCGGCCGCGGCGACCACGACGGGGACGGCCCTCAGGGCCAGCTCGGCGAGGGCACGACGCCGACCTCGCCCAACGGCGCGGCCACCCCCTCAGGCACCACCTGACCACCTCCACACCCACGCACCTCCACCGGACGGTCGACCTCTCCCGAGGTCGGCCGTCCCGCCGTGCACGGCCTCAGAGGTTGCCGAAGACCTCGAGGGTCGCCGACGAGCGGTTCATCGTGATGAAGTGGATGCCCGGGGCGCCCTCGTCGAGGAGCCGCTGGGACGACTCGGTGGCGATGGCCAGCCCTTCGGCCCGCACCGCGTCTGCGTCGTCACCGTGCCGGTCGAGCCGGTCGGTGACGGCGGTCGGCATGGGCTGGCCGGCGAGCTGTGCCATACGGACGACCTGTCGCGCGTTCGTGATCGGCATGATCGCGGGCACGACGGGCAGCTGCGAGCCGCGCCGCGCGAGCTCGTCACGCAGCCGGAGGTAGTTGTCGACGTCGAAGACCATCTGGGTGATCGCGAACTGCGCCCCCGCCTGCTCCTTGCGGACGAGCGTCTGCGCGTCCTCCTCCACGCTGCGCGACTCGGGGTGGCCGTCGGGGAACGCCGCCACGCCGACGGTGAAGTCGCCCAGGCCCTTGACGAGAGAGACGAGCTCGTCGGCGTGGTCGAGGCCCTCGGGGTGGGCGACCCACGGCTGTCCCAGCCCGCCCTGCGGGTCGCCGCGCAGGGCCAGGATGTTGCGGACCCCCGCGGCGGCATACGCACCGACGATGCTGCGCAGCTCGGTGACGGAGTGGCCCACGCACGTCAGGTGCGCCATGGGTGTGAGCGACGTCTCCTCGAGCACCCGCTGGGTGAGGCGCACCGTGCGCCCGCGGGTGCTGCCACCCGCGCCGTAGGTGATCGACACGAAGCTCGGCGACACCTTCTCGAGTCGGCGGATCGCGTCCCACAGCTGCGCCTCGGCGGCGTCGTCCTTGGGCGGGAAGAACTCGAAGCTGAAGGTGGGCGTGTCGGCCTCGATCATCGCCGGGATGGACCGGGTGAACCGTTCTGCCCGCGCCATGGAGGATGCCGTGCCGTGTGCCATGCCGCACACCTTAGGCGGAGCGTGCCCGCGCCGCGTGGGCTGTTCACGCCGCGACCGGCGCGCCGCGTAGGCTGACGACGATTCCCGCGACTCGATGGAGGACCTCGTGCAGACCCCCACCGACCTCGACGCGCTGCGCCGTCGGGTCCAGCAGGCGATCGACGGGCAGATCGCAGGGGCCACCCAGTCGCTCGCCGCGATCGGTGAGGAGACGGCGCCGCTCGTGTCCGCCGTGTCGAACCTGCTCTCCGGGGGCAAGGGGCTGCGCGCGGGCTTCCTCTACTGGGGCTACCGCGCCGCCGGAGGCGACGACTCGGACGCCCTCGTGAGACTCGCCGCGAGCATGGAGTTCTTCCAGGGCGCCGCGCTGCTCCATGACGACGTCATGGACCGCAGCGACACCCGACGAGGTATGCCGTCCGCGCACCGCGCCGTGGCCGGCCTGCACCAGGAGCGTGGCTGGGCGGGTGACGCCGACCGGTTCGGCGAGGGCACGGCCATCCTCGCCGGCGACCTGTGCCTCACGTGGTGCGACGAGCTGTACGCCACGTGCGGCCTTCCGGGCGACGAGCTCGCCCGCGGGCGTGGCCTCTTCGACCTGATGCGCACGCAGCTGATGGGTGGCCAGTTCCTCGACCTGCTCGAGTCGGCCCGCGGCTGGGACGGCCTCGACCTCGAGGCCAGGGTTGCCTCGGCACGCAAGGTGATCCGGTTCAAGAGCGCGAAGTACACGATCGAGCACCCGCTGCTCATCGGCGCCCTCGTCGGGGGCGCCCCGCAGGAGTCCCTCGCTCCCCTGTCCGACTACGGCCTCGCCCTCGGCGAGGCGTTCCAGCTGCGCGACGACCTGCTCGGCGTGTTCGGCGACCCCGAGGCGACCGGCAAGCCCGCCGGCGACGACCTGCGCGAGGGCAAGCGGACGGTGCTCGTGGCGTACGCCCTCGACGCGGCGTCAGCCACCGACCGGACGACCGTGGAGTCGCTGCTCGGCCGCGACGACCTGGAGCTCGCCGGCGTCGAGGCGATCCGGGGCGTGCTCGTCGACACGGGCGCCGTCGACCGGGTCGAAGGCCTCATCACCGCCCTCGCCGACGACGCCCGCAAGGCCGTCGAGCGGGCCCGCGAGACCGGCCACTACGACTCCCCCGCGCTCGACGTGCTCGAGGCCCTCGTCGCGGTGTCGACGGCCCGCCACTCCTGACCCGGCTCGGCGAGGAGGGCTAGAAGGCGAGCTCCTGGGCGCGCCTGCGGATCTCGGTCTTGTGCCCCGCTCGCAGGGCGTCGATCGGCGCGCCCTCGACCGGCAGGGTGGCGTCGGGTGTGAAGAGCCACTCGATGATCTCGGCGTCGTCCATGCCGCCGTCGGCCAGCACGGTGAACGTGCCGCGCAGCTCGGGCCGCGGGCCGGTCTCGTCGACGAACTTGGCCGGGATGGCGGTGACCTTGCGCTCGCCGATGCGCGCGGCGAGCACCTCACGGTCGGCGACCATCTGCCGCACGCGCGACAACGGCACGCCGAGCCGCTCGGCGGCGTCGGGCACGGTCAGCCACTCCCCGACCAACGTCTCGAGGTCGGTGGCGTCGGGGGTGGTCTCGTCGGGCTGCGTGGGAGTGTCGCTCACGGGGCCGAGTCTGCCACCCGGGACGACGGGTCCGGGAACCTGCCGCGACCGCGGTCGCCCGCGAGTCCCGCGAGGCGCCCCTCAGCGACCACGTGCTCCCGAACCGTGAATTACACCGATGTATTTTTAGTTTAGTGCTCAAATGTGCGCTATCGTCACAGACGCCACAGCAATCACAGATGCCACACCGGCCTCCGCTGTGCCGTGGCACGACCACCCTTCCGCTGCCCCTCCACGTCTTCTGCACCGTCTCCTGCACCAGCACCGGGCTCCAGGAAAGGACTCCACCTCATGCCCTTCGCCGACGTCGCCGCACTCGCCGTGCCCGCCCACGCGGTCGTGGCTCCCGTGGCCGCCACTCCCTGGAAGACCGTCACCGTCCGTCCGGGCGACACGCTCTGGCACCTTGCCATCGCGAACCACACGAGCGTGCGGGCCATCGCCCAGAAGAACCGGCTCGCGCTGGGCGGGGCGCTCATCCACCCAGGCCAGAAGCTTCTCGTCCCCGGGAAGGCCTCCCCCGCCACCGCACAGCCGCGGGCGACCGCCGGCTCCGGCACGCGTACGGCGACGGCAGTGCGTCCGTCCTCGCGCGACGCGGTGCACGTGGTCCGCGCCGGCGACACCGCCAGCGACATCGCGCTGAAGTACCGCGTGTCCCTGACCAAGCTGCTCGCCGCCAACAAGCTACGCCGCAGCGCCCTCATCTTCGTCGGCCAGAAGATCGTCGTGCCCGGGGCCGTGTCGGCCGCAGCGCCGGCCACCCCGGCCCCCGAGGCCGCCGCCCCGAAGGGCTACTCCGTGTCGGCGAAGACGGCCAAGGCCGTCGCCGCCAGCAAGGCCCGGCTGGCCGCGGCCAGGGTGCCGACCCGCACCGAGACCTCGGCGATCATCCGGGCGACCGCAGCACGCCACGGCGTCGACCCCAAGCTCGCCCTCGCGATCGGGTGGCTGGAGTCCGGCTGGCACCAGCGAGCCGTCTCCTACACGAACGCCGTCGGGGTCATGCAGATCATGCCGACGTCGCAGACCTGGGCCTCGGAGCTGGCCGGCCGGTCGCTCGACCGCTTCGACACGCGCGACAACATCACCTCGGGCGTGCTCATCATCCGGTCCCTGCAGGCCAGCGCCGACTCGCGCGAGCAGGCCATCGCGGGCTACTACCAGGGGCTCTACTCGGTCCGCACCAAGGGCCTCTACGAGGACACCAAGCAGTACGTCGCCAGCGTCCTGGCCATCTACAACCGTCTCTGAGCCCGAAGTCAGGCTCGCGCCTGGCTCGCGTCGGGCGCAGAGTCGAGCACGGGGCCGAGCGGCCCGCCTGCACGGGATGCGCCTGATCTGCCCGTAAACTTCGGTGCGTGACGTCCAGCGTGGCGGACGCCCTCGTCGGTCGGGTGATCGACGGCCGGTACCGCATCCTCTCCCACCTCGCAGACGGAGGCATGGCCTCTGTCTACGTGGCGCTGGACGCACGGCTCGACCGGGAGGTCGCGCTGAAGATCATGCGCCCGGGGCTCGCGGCCGACGACGTCTTCGTCGAGCGCTTCCGCTCCGAGGCCCGTTCGGCCGCGCGGCTGAGCCACCCGAACGTCGTGGCCGTCTTCGACCAGGGTCAGGACGACGACGAGGTCTTCCTCGCCATGGAGCTCGTCGAGGGCAAGACCCTGCGTGACGTCATCCACGAGGAGGCGCCGCTCACCGCGCGCGAGTCCCTGGCCATCCTCGAGCCGATCCTGCTCGCGCTGCGAGCCGCCCACGCCGCCGGCATGATCCATCGCGACGTCAAGCCCGAGAACGTCATCGTCCGCCGCGACGGTGAGGTCAAGGTCGCCGACTTCGGGCTCGCCCGCGCCATCAGCAACCAGACCGCGACGAGTCAGACCGGGGTGCTGCTCGGCACCGTCTCGTACCTCTCGCCCGAGCAGGTCGAGAGCGGCGTCGCCGACCCTCGCAGCGATGTGTACGCCGCGGGCCTGCTCCTCTTCGAGATGCTGACCGGGCGCAAGGCCGTGACGGGCACCACGCCCATCCAGATCGCCTACAACCACGTGCACGGGTCCATCCCCGCCCCGTCGTCGCTCGTCTCCACCGTGCCGGCCGACCTCGACGCCCTCGTGGCGCGGGCCACCGCCGTCGAGCCCGACGACCGCTTCGACTCGTCCGCCGACTTCGTGGCCGCGGTCCGCTCGGTGCGACGTGCCCTCTCCGCCGCAGAGCTCGACCGCCGTGGCGCCGCGGCCGGCGGGGTTGCCGACCCCGCGACCTCGGTGCTGCCCGCCCTGTCGACGACCAGCCGTCTGCCCGCCGGCACCGGCCGGGCTGCCGCAGCGGGTCCCGCCGAGCGCAGCCGCACCCGTCCAACCGACGTACGCCGCTCCGGCGCCACCGCACTCGGCGGCCTCCCCGTCAACGATGACCCACCGGGCCTCGAGCACACGGCCGCCATGCCCCTCGACCGCCGCCCGCGTCGTCGCCGGCGGTGGCCGCTGTGGGCTGCCGTCGTCCTCCTCGTGGCCGGCGTCGGCTTCGGCGGCTGGTGGTTCACCGCCGGACCGGGCGGATCGACGAAGGTCCCGGCGGTGGTGGGGCAGCAGGTCGACCGGGCCGAGGACGCGATGACCCAGGCGTCCCTGCGCATGGACACCGTCGAGCAGTTCTCCGAGACGAAGGCCAGGGGCGTCGTGCTGCGGGTCGAGCCGTCGCCCGGAAGCGAGCTCGGCAAGCAGTCCGTCGTGCGCGTCACGGTCTCCAAGGGCAAGGAGCGCTACGCGGTCCCCCAGCTCGTCGGCACCAAGGTCGCCGAGGCCGGGCCCGCCCTCACCCCCGTCAACCTGCGCCTCGGCGCCACCCGCGAGGACTGGAGCGAGACCGTTCCCGAGGGCGTCGTCATCTCGCAGGAGCCGGCAGCGGGAGCGTCCGTGCGACGCAACGCGGAGGTGACCGTCGTCGTCTCGAAGGGACGCGAGCCCATCAAGGTCCCGACGGTGACCGGCGCCGGCTTCGACGCCGCGTCGGCAGCCATCACCAAGGCGGGGCTGAAGGTGGCGCGCGCCGAGGACGTCAACAGCGACACCGTCCCGGCGGGCCAGGTCGTCTCGCAGAACCCGGCCAAGGGCACGCTGCACCGGGGCGACACCGTCACGGTCGTCGTGTCCAAGGGCCCGGTCATGGTGCCGGTGCCCAACGTCGTCGACCAGCAGGACACCGTCGCCGAGAAGACCCTGACCGACCTCGGCTTCAAGGTGCAGAAGCAGTACCCGTTCGGCGACCTCTTCGAGAAGAAGGTGCGCGCGCAGGACGTCGCGGCCGGCACCGCCGTGCCCAAGGGCAGCACCATCACCCTCACGATCGTCTGACGCCGCCCATGAAACCTGCGGCGCGCACGCGCCTGGCCACGCTGCTGCTCGTCGCGCTGACAGCGGTCTGGGGCTCGACGTTCTTCCTCATCCGCGACCTCGTCGAGACCGTGCCCCCTGTCGACTTCCTCGCCGTCCGCTTCAGCCTCTCCGCGGTCATCATGGTCGTCGTCTTCTGGCGTCCCCTGCGCGCGCTGACGCGGCGGCAGGTGCTCGTCGGGGTGGGGCTCGGTGCGCTCTACGGGCTGGCCCAGATCTTCCAGACGCAGGGTCTGGCGACCACGCCGGCGTCCGTGTCGGGCTTCATCACCGGCACGTACGTCGTGCTGACACCCGTCTTCACCGCCCTGATCCTGCGCGAGCGCGTCCCCGGGTCCACCTGGGCGGCAGTCGGCCTCGCCACCGTGGGCCTCGCGCTGCTGTCGCTCAACGGCTTCTCGGTCGGCGTCGGCGAGGCCATCACGCTGCTGGCGGCCGCCCTCTACGCCCTGCACATCGTGGGGCTGGGCCGCTACAGCGCCTCCGAGATCGCGACGGGACTGTCAGTGGTGCAGATGGTCGTCATCGCGCTGCTCTGCGTCGTCGGCGCGGCGCCGGGCGGCATCGTGCTGCCGGCCTCGCCGGGCCAGTGGGCCTCCGTGCTCTACATGGTCGTCTTCGCCAGCATCCTGGCGCTGTGGGTGCAGACCTGGGCGCAGGCGCACATGCCGGCAACCCGGGCAGCCATCGTGATGACGCTCGAGCCGGTCTTCGCCGCGTTCTTCGCCGTCACGCTCGGCGACGAGACCGCGACGCTGCGCATGATCGCCGGAGGCGCGCTCGTGCTCGCGGCCATGTATGCCGTCGAGCTCCTCGCCCGCCGGCGCCCCGGAGAGCTGCCGGCCGAGGCCCTGCACCACGAGGTCTGACCGACCCGCCCGAGGCCGCCCGAGACCTCGACAACTCCGCCACGGCGCACTTTCCGTCACCCGACGCCGCCCGACACCTCAACAACTCCGCCACGGCGCAGTTTCCGTCGCCTGAC
>CBHRRQ010000198.1:0-7778 GCA_966081555.1 uncultured Terrabacter sp. | reverse complement strand
GTGAGGTCCTCCACCTGGCGACCCGGGACCCGCGCGAAGCGCTGGACTCGTTGTGGCACAGGGGAGTCCGTGACGTCTGGCTCGAGGGTGGGCCGACCCTGGCGGCGGCGTTCCTGCGCGCCGGCCTCGTCGACGACGTCTACGCGTACGTCGCCCCGGCACTACTCGGCGACGGGCGTCCCGCCGTCGCCGGCCTCGGCGTGGCCTCGATCGGCGAGGTGCGCCGGCTCGACCTCGACGAGGTCGTCGTCGTCGGCGGTGACGTGCGCATCCACGCCGTGCCCCGCGTGGTGGGCCAGGACCCCGCGGCAGCCGACCCGACCCATACCACGGACACCATGAACACCACCGACGTGCTCGCGCCGGCTGCCACGCGCCGCTGACGCCCGCCGTGCAAGAACCCCAGGAGAGAAGCATGTTCACCGGAATCGTCGAGGAGCTCGGCACCGTCGCCGGCATCGAGCTCGGCGCAGACTCAGCCGTCCTGCGCATCGAGGGGCCGCTCGTCGTGAGCGACGCCACGCACGGGGCCTCCATCGCGGTGAACGGCGTCTGTCTCACCGTGACGGAGCACGACAGCACCGGCTTCACGGTCGACGTCATGGCCGAGACGCTGGACCGCAGCAGCCTCGGGGCGCTGCGCGAGGGCGACCGCGTGAACCTCGAGCGGGCCATGCCGGCCGACGGCCGGTTCGGAGGGCACGTCGTCCAGGGCCACGTCGACGGCACCGCGACGATCACCGCGCGCACTCCCGGGGACCGTTGGGAGACGGTCGACTTCACGCTCCCGCCCGGCCTCGCGGCATACGTCGTCGAGAAGGGCTCCATCACGGTCGACGGCGTCTCGCTCACGGTGGCGCACGTCGGCGACGACGCGTTCGGCGTCTCTCTCATCCCCACGACTCTCGACCTGACCACCCTGGGACACAAGGGAGTCGGTGACGTCGTGAACCTCGAGGTGGACGTCATCGCCAAGTACGTCGAGCGTCTGCTCACGCACCGTCAGGAGGTCGCGTCATGACCGCTCTCTCGACCGTGGACGACGCGCTGGAGGCGCTCCGCGCCGGCCGCCCGGTGCTCGTCCTGGACAGTGAGGACCGCGAGAACGAGGGCGACCTCGTGCTCGCAGCAGAGACCGCCACCGAGGACTGGATGGCGTGGACCATCCGCCACTCGTCCGGCTACCTCTGCGCGCCTGTCCCCGACGAGATCGCCGACCGGCTCGAGCTGCCGCTGATGGTCTCGGAGAACCGCGACCCGCTGCGGACGGCCTACACCGTCTCGGTCGACGCGGCCACGGGCGTGACGACCGGCATCAGCGCGGCGGACCGGCTGCGCACCGTCCAGGTGCTCGCCGACCCGGAGGCAACGCCCGCCGACCTCATCCGTCCCGGGCACATCCTTCCGCTGCGGGCACGCCACGGCGGCGTGCTCACCAGGCCCGGGCACACCGAGGCCGCCGTCGACCTGGCCCGCCTCGCCGGTCTCTCACCGGTCGGCGTCATCGGCGAGCTCGTGCACGACGACGGCGGGATGATGCGCTTCGACGCCGTCGTCGCCCTCGGCCGCGAGTTCGGCCTTCCGGTCATCACGATCGAGCAGCTCATCGACCACCGGCAGCGGCTCGACCGTGTCGAGCGCCTCGCGACCACGCGCATCCCGACCGTCCACGGCACGTTCACGGCATACGGCTACCGCGACACGCTCACCGGCGACGAGCACGTCGCCCTCGTCAGCCCGCGGGGGCTGAAGGGGCTGAGCGGTTCGGGGCCCGTCGTGACCCGCCTGCACTCCGAGTGCCTCACCGGCGACGCGTTCGGCTCGCTGCGCTGCGACTGCGGACCGCAGCTGCAGGCGGCCCTGGCGCGCGTCGGCCGCGAGGGCGGCGTCGTCGTCTACCTCGGCGGACACGAAGGCCGCGGCGTCGGGCTCGTCGACAAGCTCCGCGCGTACGCCCAGCAGGACCGCGGCGCCGACACCGTCGATGCGCAGACGGCGCTCGGCCTGCCCGTCGACGCCCGCGAGTACGCGGCGGGTGCCGCGATCCTGCACGACCTCGGGGCCACCGAGGTCGTGCTGCTGACCAACAACCCGAAGAAGACGTCCGCCCTGCGCCACCTCGGGCTCGACGTCGTCGCGGTCGAGCGGCTGCACGGTCCGATGGGTGAGGACAACGAGAGGTATCTGGTCACCAAGAGGGACCGGATGGGTCACGACATCCCGGCCGCGGGCGAGCGGCACGACGGCAAGGAGACGGCATGAAGGACGGCGCCCCCACCCTCACGACGGACGGCAGCGGACTGCGCGTCGCGGTCGTCGCGGCGAGCTGGCACGAGCAGGTGATGGACGGGCTCCTCGACGGCTCCCGCCGTGGGCTCGCCGACGCCGGCGTGACCGACGTCGAGGTGGTCCGCGTGCCGGGCACCTTCGAGCTGTCGGTCGCGTGCGCCGCCCTCGCCGAGCGCTTCGACGCGCTCGTGGCGCTGGGCGTCGTCATCCGCGGCGGCACTCCCCACTTCGACTACGTGTGCCAGGCGGCGACGTCGGGGATCACCGAGGTGTCCGTGCGCACGGCGACACCGATCGGCTTCGGCGTCCTCACCTGCGACGACGAGCAGCAGGCGATCGACCGGGCCGGGCTGCCGGGCTCGGCCGAGGACAAGGGCCACGAGGCAGCGACCGCAGCGGTCGCCACCGTGGTCGCGCTGCGCGCGGTGCCGGCGACCGGCGCCGCCACGAGGTGAGCACTGGTCGGGTCCCCACGCGGCGGCCCGTAGGCTGGGCGACCGTGAAGAGCTTTGAGCAGCTGTATGCCGAGCTGGCCGAGAAGGCGCAGACGCGACCCGAGGGGTCGGGCACCGTCGCCCAGCTCGACGCCGGCGTCCACGCGATCGGCAAGAAGATCGTCGAGGAGGCGGCCGAAGTGTGGATGGCCGCCGAGTACCAGTCGAACGACGAGGCCGCCGAGGAGATCAGCCAGCTCCTCTACCATCTGCAGGTCCTCATGCTCGCCAAGGGCATCTCGCTCGACGACGTCTACTCCCACCTCTGAGGACTGTCCACCCCATGCTGCGAATCGCCGTGCCCAACAAGGGCTCCCTGTCCGATGCCGCCGTCGAGCTGCTGCGCGAGGCGGGCTACCGCACCCGTCGCGACACCAAGGAGCTCGTGGTGACCGACGTCGAGAACGACGTCGAGTTCTTCTACCTCCGTCCCCGTGACATCGCCGTCTACGTCGGCTCCGGCACCGTCGACGCGGGCGTCACCGGGCGTGACCTGCTGCTCGACTCCGGGTCGTCCGCCGTCGAGGTCATGGCCCTCGGGTTCGGCGCGTCGACGTTCCGGTATGCCGGCAAGCCGGGCCACGTGGGCGAGATCGCCGACATCGCCGGCAAGCGCGTCGCCACGTCGTACGCCGGCCTCGTGCGCTCCGACCTCGCCGCGCGGGGGCTCGCCGCCGACGTCGTGCGCCTCGACGGCGCCGTCGAGACGGCCATCAGTCTCGGTGTCGCCGACTGCATCGCCGACGTCGTCGAGACCGGCACGACGCTGCGCCAGCAGGGGCTCGAGGTCTTCGGTGAGCCGATCCTGCGGTCCGAGGCGGTGCTCATCCGGGGCGACCGCCCGGGCGAGGCCGCGGCCATCGAGGTGCTCCAGCGCCGCATCGCCGGTGTCATCACCGCCCGCACGTACGTGATGCTCGACTACGACTGCCCCAAGGACCTCGTCGACCGCGCGTGCGAGCTGACGCCGGGTCTCGAGTCGCCCACGGTGTCGTCGCTCCAGGACGACGCGTGGGTCGCCGTCCGCGCGATGGTGCCGCGGCTGGGCCGCAACCGCCTCATGGACGAGCTCTACGACCTCGGCGCTCGCGCGATCCTCGTCACCGACATCGCCGCCTGCCGGCTGTGACGCCCGCTGGCGATGGTGGCGACGCGATGACCGGCCAACCGGCAGGCTCTCACGAGCACGGGACGTCCCCCGACCCGCTCGCCCCGTTCCGTCCGCGTCGCGGGCGCGTGGTCGCCCTCGGCGTCGCGTGGGCCTCGCTCGCGGTCTTCGGTGCCATCGCCGTCGTCATGCCGGCACAGGCCGACGGCCGTTGGGGGCTGGGAGACCGCCTCATGTTCTTCGGCCTCGGAGTCGTCGTGGCCTTCGTCGCCTGGCGCTACGCCTCGATCGTCGCGGTCCCGAGCCGGCAGGGCATCGTCGTGCGCAACCTCGTGCTGACGCGGACCCTCGAGTGGCCCGAGATCGTCCGCGTGCAGTTCGGCGGTGGTGAGCCCTGGGTCAGCCTCGACCTCGAGGACGGCGACACCGTGGCGGTCATGGCGATCCAGAAGGCCGACGGCGACGTGTCCGGCAAGGAGGCCTCGCGGCTCGCCGCGCTCGTCCAGGCCTTCGGCGAGACGGCCGAGCCCGGCGCGTCGGGCGAGCCCGGCGACCCCGGCTCTCCGGAGGACTCGTGACCGGGGAGCCCACCCCCGAGCGCATGCGCCACGCCCTCGGACACTTCGCGACCGGCGTGACGGTCGTGACGGGTTTCGCCGCGGACGGCGAGCCGGTCGGCTTCGCCTGCCAGTCGTTCGCGTCCGTGTCGCTCCACCCACCACTCGTCCTCTTCTGCGCCGACCACCGTGGGCGCTCCTGGCCGCGGATGCGCGACCAAGGACGCTTCACCGTGAACGTGCTGCGGCACGAGCAGCGCGAGCTGATCGCACGCTTCGGGTCCACGGCCGGCGAGCGCTTCCAGGGCCTCGACTGGGAGCCGTCGGCGCGCGGGGGCCCGAGCCTGCCCGGTGTGCTGATGCGCGTCCACTGCACCGTCGAGCAGGTGCACGTCGCCGGGGACCACGACGTCGTCGTGGGTCGCGTCGTGGAGCTCGAGGACGGCGAGTCCGGGCGGCCGATGCTCTTCTACCGCGGCCGCTTCACGGTCACCGAGCGGCGTACGTCCACGGGGGCCGACGAGGTCTCCGACGTGACTGCCGAGCCGATGGACGACTACTGGGGCTGAGGCCGACGTGGGGAAGGGCGCCGGGAGTCCTTGACGAGCCGCGATCCCAGCACTCACGCTCGGAGCGACTGGGAGAGGAGGCGACGTGCGGGAGCTGCCGTCCGGGACCGTTTCGATGCTGTTCTCCGACATCGAGGGCTCGACCCTGATGTTGAGCCGTCTGGGACATCGGTACACCGAGGCGCTGGACGCCCACCGTCACGTCCTGCGTGCTGCCTGGGCCGCTCACGGGGGCACCGAGATGGGAACGGAGGGCGACAGCTTCTTCGTGGTGTTCCCGACGGCCGAGGGTGCGGTGCAGGCAGCCGTCCAGGCGCAGCTGGGACTGGAGAGCCGCACGTGGCCGGGGGACGAGCGCCTGCGCGTCCGCATCGGCATCCACACGGGGAGCCCACAGGTGCACGACCAGGACTACGTCGGCATGGACGTGCACCGCGCGGCCCGCATCGCAGCCGCGGCCCACGGTGGACAGTCCGTCCTGTCGTCCGTCTCTGCCGAGCTCGCTCGCGGTTCCCTGCCCGATGGTGTGGCGCTGAGAGACCTCGGACCCCACCGGCTCAAGGACATCGCGGAGCCCGAGCGGCTCTTCCAGCTGACGGTGGACGGCCTGCGGAACGACTTCCCGTCGCTCAGGACCCTCGGCGCAGCGTCCCGGCTGCCCGTGCCCACGACCCACCTGGTCGGACGCGACCGGGAGGCGACGGAGCTGAGCGGCCTGGTGCGGTCGCCGGGCTTCAGGCTGGTCACGCTGAGCGGACCGGGAGGCTCCGGCAAGACGCGCCTCGCGATCGAGGTGGCCACACAGCTCACGGGGCGCTTCCCCGACGGCACCTTCTTCGTGCCCCTCGCGTCGGCCACGGCGCCGGACGTGGCGTGGACGACGATCGGCGACGTGATCGAGGCACCACGCGGCAGCCGTCAGCCACCGCGCCTGCTCGAGCACGTCGCGAA
Source organism: uncultured Terrabacter sp. (assembly GCA_966081555.1). Lineage (GTDB taxonomy): Bacteria > Actinomycetota > Actinomycetes > Actinomycetales > Dermatophilaceae > Terrabacter. The sequence goes on along the minus strand of CBHRRQ010000198.1, from coordinate 1,810 downwards.
GTTGGCGGCCCTGTTCGTCCTCGACAACCTGGAGCAGCTTCCCCAGGCCGACGAGGTCGTAGCGGAGTTGCTGGCGGCAGCGCCCCGCGCCGCGGTCATGGCCACCTCTCGACGACCGTTGGGCGTCCCCGGCGAGCACCTCTACCCGGTCCCACCCCTGGGCCTGCCGACCGGTCCCGAGGTGGCCGAAGCCGAGAACGCCCCAGCAGTGCAGCTCTTCCTCCAGCACGCCCGCAGCGTCCGCCCGCACTTCCATCTCACCCCGGAGAACGTCGACGCCGTCACGGCCATCTGTCGACGACTCGACGGGCTGCCACTGGCCATCGAGCTGACCGCCGCGCGCACCCGCCTGCTCAGTCCACAGGCTCTGCTGCGTCGGATCGACACGACCCTCGACCTGGAGTCGATGAGCAGGCAGGGGCCGGCGAGGCACCGGACGCTCCGCCAGACCATTGCCTGGTCCTATGAGCTGCTCCCGGAGCGTCAACAGGAGTTCTTCCGCCGGCTGGGAGTGTTCGCAGGCGGAGCAGACCTCGAGTCGCTGAGCGCGGTCGCGCTCCCTTCAGGGCAGGGAGAGCGGCCGGGCGATCCGCTGGATCTCGTCGCCGACCTCGTCGACGCCAGCTTGGCAGTGGTCTCCGAGGCTCCTGACGGCGAGCCACGCATCAGCCTCCTCGAGACGATCCGGTCCTTCGCCCTGTCGCAGCTGCACGCCACCGGTGAGCTCGACGAGGCACGGTCCGCGCACGGCCGGCACTACCTGAAGGTCGCCGAACGGCTCTCGGTGACCCGCGAGTCCGACCACCTCCTCGCCCTTGGTCAAGCGGAGGTCGAGCTGGACAACTTCCGCGAAGGCCTGAGCTGGGGGCTTCGCCCTGCCGCGGCGACCGAGGACCAGGACGTCGCTGCGACCTCGACCGCGCTCCAGCTGGCCGGCACCCTCGGATGGCTCTGGTACACGGGGGGATACGTGATCGAGGGCTCCCGTTGGCTGGAGCTGGCCGTCAACGGCGCCGGAGGAGCACCGTCGTCAGCGCTGGCCGAGTGCCTCGCGGCCTACGCCAACCTGCAGATCGCGCGGGGCGACGCCGATCGTGCTCGTGAACTCGCCACGCGGAGCCTCGAGATGGCGCGCACGGTCGCGGACGAGGAGCGCGAGGCCTTCGCCCTGGCCGTCCTGGGGACGGCACAGCTGCACCTGGACGACGTCGAATCCGCACGCAGCATGTTCGAGGACTCGTTGACGCTGCACCGGAGAGTCGGAAACCAGCCCAAGCTCACCCGCGCCCTGGGCAATCTCGCCGGAGTCGAGGCGGAGCTCGGGCACTACGCACGTGCCGAGGACCTGACTCGGGAGGCGCTCGAGATCCTCAGCGCGGTGGGCAACGAGCACGACGCCGCGCTTCAGGGCCAGAACCTCGCCAACCTCCTGGCTGCGAGCGGCCGCACGGAGGAGGCCGACCAGGTCGCACGGTCGCTGGTCGAGCCGATCGTCCGACTGCGCAGTCCGAACCTCACCATGGCGTTCGCGCACACCTACACGAGCATCCTCATCGCTCTGGGAAAACCCGTGCTCGCAGCGCACCTGATCGGCGCCGAGGAAGCCTTGAGGGACCGCTTGTCGCTGCCCAACCCCTTTCAGGAGGAGGAGCGCGCCGAGGCCTGGACGGCAGCAGAAGGGCTCATCTCCGCCGAGGAGTGGGCGCGCGAGATCCAGGCCGGGCACAACCTCCCGGTGGACGACCTGCTGCTCGCCCTCGCCGATGACCGTGATTCCGACCGCGAGACGTGACCTGGTTCGCGCTGGTGC
>CBHRRQ010000197.1:0-7854 GCA_966081555.1 uncultured Terrabacter sp. | reverse complement strand
CCAGGGGGGCGGCGACCATCGGGGCGCGGACGCCGGCGAGTTCGTTGCCGTCGCTGTCCACCGATGGGACCAGGATGGCGTAGTGCTGCGAGGGGTCGACGCGTGGCGGCTCGCGCAGGATGCCGCTTGCGGCGTCGGGGCCGTCCCGCGGTCTCTGCTCGTCTGCCCCACCTGGGCGGCGCGGGGGGGGGGCCCGCCCCGCGCCAGCAGCTCGCGCACCGGCCAACCGGTCCAGACGGCGTTGCCGACGAGGTCGCCACCGACCTCGTTCGAGACGCACGTGAGCGTCACGAGGGCTTCCTGCATCTCCTTGCCCTGCAAGGTCTTCCAGTCGATCTCGACCTCGCGGTCGACCATGCCGGTGACCTTCAGCCTCCAGTCGTTGGCGTCGATGCGCGGCACGACGATCGCGGTGTCGATGCGGTAGAAGTCGGCGTTCGGGACGATGTAGGGCGTGAGGCCGGGGATGCGCAGGTCGGCCCCGGCGGGGATGGCGAGCTTCGTTCCCTTGACCGGCACGCTCTTGAGGGCGTCGCGCGACACGGTCGCCGCCGACGAGCCGCCACCCGCATAGCCGCCGAGGTATGCCGTCACGGCACCCACCGCGCCACCGAGCAGCCAGCGTCGGCCAGGGTTCGCGGCGCTGCCTCCCCCCGCTCCCACCGCCGGCGACGGGGTGGCGGCGCGGCTGAGGAACCAAAGGCCGGCGACCGTGCCGAGCACGGTCGGGAGGACGTCGAGCGGCCCGGCACCCGGGCGCGTCATCACGGCCGCGGCCCCGACGACCCCGACGAGGGCGAAGGCGACGAGCGCCGGCACCAGGCGCCGCGTGGCGACCGCGCCGATCGCGGCGCAGACGAGCGCGAGCACCACGACGGTGCCGACGAGCAGGGCCCGCTTGTCGTTCGTGCCGAAGGTCGACACGGCGAAGTCCTTCAGCCACGGGGGTGTCCGGTCGATGAAGGCCCCGCTCACCGCGGCGATCGGGGCCGGCTGTCCGGAGGACTGCCCGACCGCGACGAGCGCGGCGGCCGCCAACGTGGCCAGACCGACGGTGACCAGCCCGGCCACGACCCCGTCGACGGCTCCCCACCACAGTGGCCGAGCCACCGGCTCCTGAGCGGTCTCGGGACGGGTGGCCGGGCTGGTTGCGGTCATGGCCTCAGGTGCTCCTTCAGGTGCGGCACGAGCGCTCGGAAGGCGAGCGACCGGTGCGACACGTGGTTCTTCTCGTCGGCGTCGTACTCCGCCAGTGTGCGTTCGTTGCCGTCCGGCTGGTCGGATGGGACGAAGATCGGGTCGTAACCGAAACCATTCGTGCCCCGCGGCTCGCGGGCCACCGTGCCGGGGAACCGCCCGAGCTCGGCGGCCGACCGGCCGTCGGGCAGCACGAGTGCGGCAGCGCAGACGAAGGCCGCCGCGCGGTGCTCGTCGCGCACGTCGCCCAGCTGGTTGAGGAGGAGCTCGAGGTTGGCGCGGTCGCCGCCGCCACCGGACCAGCGGGCACTGAAGATGCCCGGTGACCCACCCAGCACGTCGACGGCGAGGCCGGAGTCGTCGGCGAGGGCCGGCATACCGGTGGCGTGCGCCGCGGAGGCGGCCTTGAGGATGGCGTTCTGCTCGAAGGTGACGCCGTCCTCGACGACCTCGGGTGCGTCGGGGAACTCGTCGAGGCCGACGATCTCGAGGCCCAGCTCGGCGCTCACGTCGGCGAGGATCTCGCGCAGCTCCTCGACCTTGTGGGAGTTGCGGGTGGCGAGGACGACCTTCGTCACGCGACCGACCCCCCGTCGGCGAGGACGGCCGAGTCGGGGGTGCCGGACGCGGCGAGCGCCTGCTGCTGCCGCTCCGTGAGGTCGGCGCACCCCTTCTTCGCGAGGTCGAGCAGCTGGTCGAGCAGGTCACGGTCGAACGGTTCGCCCTCGGCCGTGCCCTGCACCTCGATGAAGCGCCCGTCGCCGGTCATGACGACGTTCATGTCGGTCTCGGCCGTGGAGTCCTCCGGGTAGTCCAGGTCGAGCACGGCCTGGCCGGAGACGACTCCGACGGAGACCGCGGCCACGGATCCGGTGAGCGGCTCGGCCTTCTTGGCGATGAGGCCCTTGGCGCGGGCGTCCTCGATGGCGTCCGCGAGCGCGACGAACGCCCCGGTGATGGCGGCCGTGCGGGTGCCGCCGTCAGCCTGGAGCACGTCGCAGTCGAGCACGATCGTGTTCTCGCCCAGCGCCTTCGTGTCGATGACGGCCCGGAGGCTGCGGCCGATGAGCCGGCTGATCTCGTGGGTGCGGCCGCCGATGCGGCCCTTGACGCTCTCGCGGTCCGAGCGGGTGTTCGTGGCCCGCGGCAGCATGGCGTACTCCGCGGTGACCCAACCGGTGCCCTTGCCCTTGAGCCACCGGGGCACGCCCTCGGTGAACGAGGCCGCGCACAGCACCCGGGTGCGGCCGAACTCGACGAGGACGCTCCCCTCTGCATGGTCGAGCCAGTTGCGCGTGATCCGCACCTCGCGCGTCTGGTCGGGGGCACGTCCGTCATGTCGGTTGGTCATGACGTCGAGGCTAGCCATGCCGGGGGCGCGGGTCCGCACCGCGGGTGCCGGGTGGTCAGTCCTCGGACGCCTCCGAGAGCCGCTCGACCTCGTCGGGCGACAGCTCGAGGTCGACCGCGCGCACCGAGTCGCGGATGCTCTCGGGGCGCGAGGCACCCGGGATCGGCACGACGACCGGGGCGAGCGCCAGCTCCCACGCGAGGGCGACCTGCTGCGGGCTCACGTCGCGCGCCCGGGCCACGTCGGCGAACACGTCGTGCCGGCTGCCGAGGTCGCCGGCCTTGCTGATGCCGCCGAGCGGGCTCCACGGCAGGAACGCGATGCCGAGCGCGGCGCACAGCTCGAGCTCGGGGGAGCTGCTGCGGAAGGCCGGGGAGAACTGGTTCTGCACCGAGACGAGCCGGCCGCCGAGCACCTCCTGCGCCTCGCGGATCTGCGCCGGGTCGGCGTTCGAGATGCCCGCCATCTCGATGACGCCCTCGTCGAGCAGGTCGGCCAGCGCGCCCACCGACTCGGCGTACGGCACGTCGGGGTCGGGACGGTGGAACTGGTAGAGCCCGATGGCATCGCCGCCGAGCCGAGCCAGCGAGGCCTTGGCCGCCTCCTTGAGGTGGTCGGGACGCCCGTTCAGCGTCCAGGAGCCGTCGCCGGGGCGCAGGTGGCCGCCCTTCGTCGCGACGAGCACGTCGGCGGCGCCGCCCGACCACGACGCGAGCGCCTTGGCGATGAGCGTCTCGTTGTGCCCGACCTCGTCGGCGTCGCGGTGGTATGCGTCCGCCGTGTCGATGAGCGTGACGCCGGCGTCGAGCGCCGCGTGGATCGTGCGGATCGAGCGCTCCTCGTCGGGCCGTCCCTCGATCGACATCGGCATGCCGCCGAGCCCGATGGCGCTGACCTTCCTCGTCCCGATGGTTCGCTGCTGCACGGTGCCTCCTGGGGGTCTCGGGGGGTTTCGGGGTGGGGCCGTCGGCGCCCGCACCGAGACTTCCCGTACCCGGGTGGTCGCCGAGACCACCGCCGGCGTCCACCTCGTGGCCGAGCCACGAGCACCGCCTCAGAGCGTGTAGCTGGCCCCGGGCTCGGCGAGCTCGACCTTGCCCGGCCAGACGGCCGCGGCCTGGTCGCGACACACCTCGGGGTCGTTCCACGCCGGGATGTGCGTGAGCATGAGACGCCCCACTCCCCCGGCCCGGACGGCGGCCTCTGCGGCGCGCCTGCCCGACAGGTGGATGTCGGGCACGCTGTCGCGACCGTCGACGAAGGCGGAGTCGGCCAGGACGAGGTCGGCGTCGGCCATGAGGTCGGACAGCTCGTCGCAGGTGTCGGTGTCACCGGTGTAGGCGAGCGTGCGACCGTGCGCCTCTACGCGGAAGCCGAAGGCCTCGACGGGGTGGTTGACCCGGACGGGCGTCACGGTGAACGGGCCGACGGTCACGGGCTCACGGTCGCGCAGGTCGTGGAAGTCGAACGTGCCGAACACGTCCTCGCTGTCGCCGCCGCCGTAGGCGCGGGCCAGGTGCACGCCGGTGCCGGGCGGGCCCCACACCGGCATGGCGGCGCGGCCGGGTCCGCCGGGCACGTAGCGCATCATGACGTAGAGGCCGCACATGTCGATGCAGTGGTCGACGTGCAGGTGGCTGAGCAGGACGGCGTCGACGGCATACGGCTGGATGTGGTTCTGGAGGGCGCCGAGCGCCCCGTTGCCGAGGTCGAGGACGACGCTCCACGTGCGGCCCTCGTGCTCGGCCTGGACGAGGTAGGACGACGCGGGCGAGCGCGGCCCGGCGAAGGATCCCGAGCACCCGACGATCGTAACGTCCACGGGACGAGCCTAGGTGCCGACGCCGACGCCGGCCCGCGACCGGGACGTCGGGTGTGTCACACCGCCCCGCGCGGACCGTCCTCGACGTCGTCGCCGTCGTCCATGTCGTCGTCGTCCTCGGTGAGGTCATCGACGTCGTCCTCGTCGTATGCCGCCTCGCCGAGGGCGAGGTCGGTGCCCATGAGGGCGTGGGTCAGCGTCTCCTGCAGCCAGGTGAGGAAGTCGTACCAGGCCATGGCGTAGCCGAGCGGGTCGTCGTCGTCGATGACCTCCATCGCGGCGTGCAGCGCCTCTGCGTCCTCCTCGGTGCGCATGCCCATGCGCTCGCCGAGGAGCAGGCGCACGTCGGTCAGTGCCATGAGGAAGGCCGCCGCCTGCTGGGGGCCGAGGACGACCCGGTCGCCGGTGGCGTCCGACAGGCGGTCGAGGGCGACGTCGAGGTTGCCGCTCTTGCGCTGCCGCAGGCCCTCCTCGGTGAGCCGGCGGAACTCGGCCGCCACCTGGTCGTCCCCGCGGTGCGCCGTCGGCAGGAGCCGGTCGAGCGCGGGGTCGCGGTCGGCGAGCGCAGGCGAGTCCGCTTGCGCCGCAGAGTCGCTCGCGTTCAGGGACAGTCCCATCGTGGCGACGAGGTCGTCGAAGGTGTCACCCGTGGGCTCGATCTCGGGCGAGAGCAGCGTGCGGGTCTGCTGCATGAGGCCGTAGAGCACGGTGCGCTCGGTCGTGTCGAGCAGCGCGACGTAGTCGTCGTCCTCGCGCAGGAAGGCGCGTGCCATCACTCGTCCTTCTCGAAGGTCGCCCAGAGGCCGTAGCCCTGGAGTGCCTCGGCATCACGCTCCATGGACTCGCGCGGGCCGTTGGAGACCACCGCCTTGCCCTTCACGTGGACGTCCATCATCAGCTTCTCCGCCTTCGGCCGTGGGTAGCCGAAGTACGTCTCGAAGACCCACGTCACGTACGTCATGAGGTTGACCGGGTCGTTCCAGACGATCGTCACCCACGGGAGGTCGGGCGCGACGACGTCCTCGGTCGAGGTCACCTCCTGCTCGACGGGGGCCAGGGAGAGGGTGGCTGCGGTCACAGGCCCACCCTAGGTCCCCGGGCGGCCGCCCCCGACCCGAGGCGAGCCCTGCGGCTGCTGGGGCGTCCGGCGCCCGCTCACCCCTAGGGTGAGAAGGGTGAGCCCGACGAGCCCTCGCGCCGCGAGCACGGCGCTGCTGACCGACCACTACGAGCTGACCATGCTGCAGGCGGCCCTCGCCTCGGGCGAGGCGCACCGCCGCTGCGTGTTCGAGGCGTTCGCGCGACGACTGCCCGACGGGCGACGCTACGGCGTGATCGCCGGCACCGGGCGCGTGCTCGAGGCCCTCGAGCAGTTCCGCTTCGGCGACGACGAGCTGCGCTTCCTCAGGGACAACGACGTCGTGGACCGCGCGACGGTCGACTGGCTCGCGTCCTACCGGTTCTCGGGCGACGTGAGCGGCTACGCCGAGGGCGAGTGCTACTTCCCGCAGTCGCCGGTGCTCGTCGTCGAGTCCACCTTCGCCGAGGGCGTCATCCTCGAGACGCTCGTGCTCTCGATCCTCAACCACGACACGGCGATCGCCTCGGCGGCGTCCCGCATGACCAGCGCGGCCGGAGGTCGGCCGTGCATCGAGATGGGGTCGCGCCGCACGCACGAGGAGTCGGCCGTCGCCGCGGCCCGGGCGGCATACGTTGCCGGGTTCGACGCGACGAGCAACCTCGAGGCGGGCCGGCGCTACGGCGTCCCGACGACGGGGACGGCGGCGCACGCCTTCACGCTGCTCTACGACTCCGAGAAGGAGGCGTTCACGGCGCAGGTCGAGTCGCTGGGCAAGGGCACGACGCTCCTCGTCGACACGTACGACGTCAGGACGGCGGTGGCCCTCGCCATGGAGATCGCGGGTCCCGAGCTCGGGGCGGTGCGGCTCGACTCCGGCGACCTGCTCATCCAGGCCACCGAGGTGCGCGCGCAGCTCGACGCCGCCGGCAACACCGACACGCGGATCATCGTGACGTCCGACCTCGACGAGTACGCCATCGCCGGTCTGGCCGCAGGACCCGTCAGCGGCTACGGGGTCGGCACCGCACTCGTCACCGGTTCCGGCGCTCCCACGGCGTCGATGGTCTACAAGCTCGTCCAGCGCGAGGACGCCTCGGGCGTGATGCAGGGCGTGGCCAAGAAGAGCAAGGACAAGACCTCGGTGGGCGGCCGCAAGTGGGCGATGCGGCGCCTCGGCAGCGACGGCGTCGCCCAGGCCGAGGTCATCGGCATCGGTGAGCGACCCCGTGACGACGGCGACGACCGGCCGCTCATGATCGAGCTGGTGCGCGGCGGTGAGGTCGTCGACCACCAGGACATCCACGAGGCGAGGGCTCGCCACGAGGCCTCGCGCGCCGAGCTCCCGCGCGCTGCCGCTCAGCTGTCGCGCGGCGAGCCAGTGATCCCCACCATCTACGAGGAGGACTGAGCCGTGGCCGAACCCAGCAACGGACCGCATCCCGAGACTGCCGCCGGCAGCACGAGGGCGCTCGTCATCGTCGACGTGCAGAACGACTTCTGCGAGGGCGGGTCGCTCGCCGTCGCGGGCGGCGCTGAGGTGGCCCGCCTGGTGACCGAGCACGTGAGCCGACACGCCGCGGACTACGACCACGTGGTCGCCACGGCCGACTGGCACATCGACCCGGGCGACCACTTCTCGACACAGCCCGACTACGTCGACACGTGGCCCGTGCACTGTGTCGCGGGCAGCGAGGGGGCTGAGTTCCACCCGCGCCTCGCAGGCGCACTGGGCCACGTGGAGGCGGTCTTCCGCAAGGGTGAGCACGCCGCGGCCTACAGCGGCTTCGAGGGCCGGTCCGACGACGACGAGCACGCCCCGCTCGCGGGCTGGCTGAAGGAGCGAGGTGTGACCCACGTCGACGTCGTCGGCATCGCGACCGACCACTGCGTGCGGGCCACCGCGCTCGATGCGCGACGCGAGGGCCTGCACACCACGGTGCTGCTGGACCTGACGGCAGGCGTCGCGCGCCCCACCACCGATGCGGCGCTCGCGCAGCTGGGCGAGGCCGGCGTGCGGCTGCTCGGGGCCCCGACGGTCGCCTGAGGCCCGAGGGCGCGGGTCGGCCGGCGAGCGTGGCGCGGCTCCGAAGATCGGGGTTGGGAACCTACCGGAGCACGGCGCGGAGGGCCGCGGCTGCGTGCTGGAGGCGGGGGCCGACGCTGCGCGCGTCGAGGGGTTCGAGGGAGACGACTCCCACCGAGGCCCCGACACCGCCCGGCAGGTCGTCGGCGCCGACGCCGAGAGGCACGGCGAGCCCGTGGGCGCCGGCCTGCAGCTCGCCGTCGGTCGCCACGGGGCCGGGTTGCCCTGCGCGGCCGGCCAGGATGGCACGCCCAGCTGCGCCCTGGTCCAGCCGGTGGCGTGCACCGGAGCGGTAGGCGACGTGGAAGTCGGTCCAGGAG
>CBHRRQ010000196.1:0-8020 GCA_966081555.1 uncultured Terrabacter sp. | reverse complement strand
CCGACGTTTCACGGGAAACGTCGGCCGGCGCTTGCCCGATGTATCAAACGGGTTGTCCCTGACGTCTGCAGGGGGTGACACCTAGACTGAGCACCCAGAGAGGGGGCGAGGCATGGGCGGACCCGGTGAGCTCACCGAGCTGCTCGCCCGCGCCTCCCGAGGCGACGCCACGGCGTGGAACGCCATCGTCGACCGCTTCGCGTCGCTGCTCTGGGCCGTGGCACGCGGCCACCGGCTCAGCCAGGACGACGCCGCCGACGTCGTGCAGAACTCGTGGCTCAAGCTCCTCGACCACCTCGACGACATCGCGCAGCCCGAGGCCCTGGCGGGCTGGCTCGCGACGACGGCTCGCTACGAGTGCCTCGCGCTCCTGCGCAAGAAGGGGCGCGAGCACCTGGTGCGCGACGACGACCTCGCGACGAGCGTCGTCGACGAGCAGGTGCGCTCGCTCGACGCGTCCCTGCTCGACGACGAGCGCGACGCGCAGCTGTGGTCGTGCCTCGGGCGGCTCTCGGAGCGTTGTCAGGTCCTGCTCCGGGCGCTCATGGCGAGCGACCGCCCGAACTACAAGGCGATCGCGGAGGCGCTCGGCATGTCGATCGGCTCGATCGGGCCGACGCGGATGCGCTGCCTCGACAAGCTCAGAGAGCTCGTCGGCAGCGGCGACTACACGTTCGACCGAGGAGGGCAGTCGTCATGAGCACCAATGACACGCACCACGGTCTGCACCCCGACGACCTCGAGCTGCTCGAACGGCTCGGCCACATCGCGGCCGTCGTCGACCCGGTGCCCCCCGACGTCGTCGAGCTCGGGCGTGCGGCCTTCGAGCTGCACCGGGCAGACACCCTGCTCATGTCGCTCGTGTCGTTCGGCGCCGACGCCGCGGCAGCGGTGCGCGACAACGGGTCTGCCACGGCGTCGCACCTCGTCGTCTTCGAGCTCGGCGCGATGTCGGTCGAGATCGAGGTGACCCGCAAGGGCGAGTTCTCCCGCGTCATCGGCGTCGTCATGGCCGGCGACGAGCCGTATGCCGGTGAGTGCCGTGTTTCCTTGGAGACCTCGGGGTCGAGCACGACGCAGGCGCTCGACGAGGGCCGCTTCGCCTTCGAGCGGGTGCCGGTGGGCCTCGCCCGCCTCGTCATCGACCGTGAGGGTGAGCAGCCCATGAGGACGGCCTGGTTCGACGCCCGCTGACTCGGGCACCCCGGCCGCCGCGCTAGGAGCCCCAGGCGGTGAACGACGCCGCGGTCGCCGCGAGCAGCGGATCACCGGCGGCCGCGAGCCGAGCCGCGTGCAGGCCCTCCGCGAGGGAGCAGCCGGTGGCCACGGCCGCGTGCACATGGGTCATGACCCGGGCCGTGGCGACGTCGTTGACCGGGTTGACGCTGGCCACGACCGAGCGCGTGCCGATGGCGAGCAGGCTGGACACGAGCCCCAGCGCCTCGTCGGCCCCGATCGGGTGCACGCCGCCGGAGTCGCAGGCCGAGAGCACGACCGCCCGCGGGGGGCGCCGCAGACGGTCGAGGTCGTGGACCATGAGCGGTCCGTCGGCCAGCATGAGCGAGGAGAAGAGCGGCGCGTCGCCCCTGAAGTCGCCGTGGGCGGCGAGGTGCGCCAGGTGCGCCCCCTCGAGCGCCTCCAGCGTGCGGTCCACCGTCGCCTCGTCGCCGCCGAGCACCGTGGCGTCCGCGTGCAGACGGCGCAGCTCGGTGACCTCGCGCTGCTCCGTGCTGAGCCCCGGCCCGGTGACCAGCGCGACGTGCGCCCTCCGGCCCGGGTGGCGGCCGTTTCCGTCCTGCTCCTGCGCCCGGGCCCACAGCGACGTGGACGGCGACACGACGAAGGCCGTGTCGTGGAACACGGGCATCAGCCCGAAGGGCACGGTGAGCAGGCTCGAGGCCGGTGAGATGAGCACCGAGGGCCGGCTCCACGCGGGGTCGGGGTCACCGAGCAGTGCGTCCTGCAGCTGCCGCCCGGCCCGGTCGACGTCGACGACCCGCCCGTGCGCGGCCCGGCGTAGGGCGAAGCGCGCGTAGGACGCCTCGCGCTCGGCGGACGTCAGGTCGCCGAGCCGGCGCAACCGCGCCCGTCCGTCGGCCACCGTGACGGTGTGCAGCACGCCGCGCACGACGGCGATGTAGACGAGCACGGTGTCGCCGAGCAGCTCGCCCAGCCGGCGCAGGTCGGGCCCCGGGCTGTCCGAGCTCTCGGCGCGCAGCTGCCGGTAGCGGTTGCGCACGCTCGCCTCGAGGCGCGACCTCTCCCGCACGAGGTGCGCCTCCTCGCCCTGCACCGTGAGCCGTCGCGTGACGTCGCGCAGCGCCGACACCTGGGTGGCAAGCACCTCGTCGTCGGGTGGTGCCGCCGACGGCCCGGTGAGCGAGGTCGCGCGCCACCGGTCCGCCCACCACAGCACCGCCCGGGCGTCGCCCGCACGCTCCGCGTCGTCGATCGCGATCGACACGAGCTCGAGGCCGTAGCCCGTGGCGAGGGAGCGCAGCTCGAGGTCGCCGATGAGCGATCGGTGCTCGTCGACGGCGTCGAGCCCGCGACGGCAGGCGTGCCGTAGGGCGCGGCGGTCGCCCACCTGCTCGGCGAGCAGCGCCCGGGCCAGCCAGGCGGCGGCTCGCGGGAGCGGTGCGCCGTCGTGCCGGCGGTCCGCCGCCTCGTGCAGCGCCCGGGAGCGCATCCGCAGGTGGCCCGTGTCGCCCGCGACCTGCGCCAGCAGCAGGAGTGCCTCCGGCACCGCAGGGTCGTCGAGTCGTCGCAGGGTGCGCAGGAGGGCGCGCGTGCGGCTCAACAGGTCCGGCAGGGACGGGCGCGGGAGGGCGCTCACGCCCTCGGCCGACTCGCGCGCGTGCTGCTCGGCGGCATATGAAGCCTCCAGGGCCAGCAGGTTCGAGCGGGCCGCCCACCGGTGCCGCCGGTGCGAGCGGAAGGTCGCCTCGGCGGCCCGGGCACGTTCGACCGCGACGTCCCACTCCTCCTGGAGCATGGCGGCGCGTGACGACGCGAGCAGCAGGTCGCCTCGCCACACTGGCGCGAGGTCGTCGCGCGCGAGGGCGGCGTCGAGCATGTGCTCGGCCTCGCTCGCGAGGCGGGCCGTGAGCAGGGCCTCGGCATGGTCGACGAGCTGCTCGACCGGGTCCACGCCGGCGGCCCGGTAGCGCTCCTCGGCCTGCTCCATCAGGGTCAGCGCGTGCACGACGTCACCCCGCTGGAGCGCCACGAGCGCCCGGTTGCGGGCCGACATCGTCGCCTCGAGGACCTCACCGATCTCGAGGTGCACGGCCTCGGCCGCGGCGTAGTCGACGCTCGAGCCGGTCGAGTCGCCCATGGCCCGCCGCACGTCGCCGCGGGAACCGAGCGCCCTTCCCTCCCAGAGCTTGTCGCCGGTGCGGTGGCTCAGCTCCACAGCCTCGGTGAGGTCACGCACCGCGTCGTCGTAGCGTCCGAGCAGGCCGAAAGTGCAACCGCGCAGGTGCAGGACCCGGTGCCGGGCGGGACCGGCGCTCAGACCCAGGGCGCGTTCGAGCTGGGCGAGCCCCTGCGAGGTGCGTCCGGCGAAGACGAGCGTCGTCCCGAAGGTCGCCCGCACCTCCGCCTCGCGGTCGGGTCCGGCCCGGTGGGCCGCGCGCACGGCCCAACGTGCGTGGCGGAGCGCGACGTCGGTGCGCCCACGGTCTCTCTCGACGATGGCGATGGCGTGGTGCGCGAGCGAGCGGTCCCGGTCGCTCGGCCGTCCGGCGAGGATCTCCAAAGCGGACGCGGCGGCCACGTCCGGCTGCGATATTGCGAGGGGAAGCAGCTCGTCGGCGCGGCGACGGGGGGCCGGTGTATCACCGGCGACGCCCGCGTCGTCTGCAGCCTGTTCGGCTTTCATGGCACACCCCTGTGTCCGCGTCCCCTGGGAGGTTTCTGGTGAATACCCGCGATGATCGCAGCAACGGCAACGGCGGAGGGGGGGTTCCGGGTCACCCGGCCGGCGACCGCTGGTGGAGGCCGTGGCAGGCCGGGATGGTGCGGGAGCGCTCCGACGTCCAGGTGGAAAAGATCCTTGACGCGGTGGGGCGCGACCGGGTCGACGTCCACCGAGGCGCAGACGGCACCGTCGACTACATCCGACGGCTGCGGCTGCTGACCGACGTGGACGCCGTCGACGACGTCTACCGCCACCTGAGGCGCCCGGCGCCACCACAGAGCCAGCGCCGGAGCACGAGGTTGCAGAGGCTCCACCGCTTCGACATCGACCTCGAGCCCGACCAGACCCTTGACGACGTCCTGGACGACCTCGACCAGAACGTGGGGACCGGCACGGTCACGGCCGACTATCTGCTGCACGTCTGCACCACGTGGTGCGGGGCGACCGAGCCTCACCTCACCGCCGCCACGGAGCCGCTCGACCGCAACCAGGACCCGGCGGCGACCGGTTCGGGCGTGCGCGTGTCAGTGGTCGACACGGGTCTGCTGCCGGGTGTCGCACAGAACACGCCCTGGCTCACAGGGGTCGCGGGCGAGAACGAGCCGGGCAACATCGGCCACTACCGGGGGCACGGGACGTTCATCGCGGGCGTCGTGCGCGCGTACGCCCCGTCCGCCGACGTGAGGGTCGAGTCCGTCACGACGATGGGCGGCACGGTCTTCGAGAGCGACATGGTCGACGGGCTCATCGACGCGCTCGATTTCGACCCGCAGGTCATCAGTTTCTCCGGTGGCACCCGCACGCGAGCCAACCAGCCGCTCAAGTCGTTCGAGATGTTCTACGACGAGCATCTCGAGGCGCGCGGAGGCGCGACGGCATTCGTGTGTGCCGCCGGCAACGACGGTGACGAGGGCCCCTTCTGGCCAGCCGCGTTCGACTGGGCCGTGGGCGTCGGTGCGCTCGACGACGACCACGACACCGTTGCCGGCTACTCGAACCGCGGCGGCTGGGTCGACGTGTACGCCCTCGGCACGGACATCGTCAACGCCTACCCCAACGGCGCATACACCTACCAGGAGCCGCCCGACAGCAGACGGCCACCGGCGACGTTCACCAACGGCATGGCGTCGTGGAGCGGCACGTCGTTCGCCACGCCGATGGTCGCGGGTCTGATCGCGGCCCGGATGTCGAGGACGGGACAGCAGGCCCGTCCGACCTGGGATGAGGTCCGGGCGATCGCACAAGCCGACGCCGGGGCAGGTGTGAGTGCACGGCTGAGGGACTCACGCGCCGCCACGCTGTGTGCGCGGACCTGTGGGGGTGCGGGGGGGCGGCCACAGCCACCCACCCCTCAGCGTTGTCGGCTCAGGCGGGGACGGTGGTGAAGCGCAGGTAGGGCTTGACCTCCTCGACCGCGTCGTCGCCGAAGCGCTCGCGGGCGTCGGCGGTCGACAGGGTCGGGGCCACGATGACGCGCTGGCCGTCCTTCCAGTCGGCGGGCGTCGAGAACGGACCGCTGTCGGTGACCTGCAGCGCGTCGACGGCGCGCAGGATCTCGTCGAAGTTGCGGCCGACGCTCTTCGGGTAGGTCAGGCTGAGGCGCACCGTGTTCTTCGGGTCGATGACGAAGACCGACCGCACGCCGGAGGTGTCGCCCTCGCCGGGGTGGATCATGTCGTAGAGCTCGGAGACCTGGCGCGAGTCGTCGGCGATGATCGGGTAGCCGACCGGGGCGCCGCCGACCTCCTCGATGTCGCTCTTCCAGGCGTCGTGCTGCTCGACGGGGTCGACCGACACGGCGAGCACCTTGACGCCGCGGGCGTCCCACTCGTCCTTGAGCGCGGCGACGCGGCCGAGCTCGGTCGTGCACACGGGCGTGAAGTCGGCCGGGTGGCTGAAGAGCACGGCCCAGCTGTCGGCCTTCCAGTCGTGGAAGCTGATGGGGCCCTCGGTCGTCGTGGCGTCGAAGTCGGGGGCGGTCTCGCCCAGTCGCGGTGTAGCCATGGCTCGTCCTCTCGCGGGTCGGGCGCACGTCGCGCTCCGGTCTGCCAGCCATTCTGACCAGAGAACCATGCATCGCGTTATGGGTGTCCAAATGTTGTGACGCGTCTTCAGCGAACGCCCAGCCGACCCGCAGAGACTGCGGTCAGCACAGCCATCCCCGTCGCCAGAGGAGTCCCGCGTGAGTGCCCTGATCGACACCATCACCAACGAGGTGCTCCACGCGCCCGTCTGGCTCGTGCTCCTCGTCGTCGGCACCGTCGTCTTCGTCGAGGACGCGATCTTCGTCGGCTTCGTCGTGCCCGGCGAGACCGTCGCCATCCTCAGTGGCGTGGCCGCGTCGCTCGGGCACGTGCCGCTCGCGGCGGTGCTCGTGGTCGTCGTCCTCGCGGCGATCGTCGGCGACAGCGTCGGCTTCGAGGTCGGCCGCCACCTCGGCGGTCGCGTCGTGCAGCAGAGAGCCTTCGACCGGCACCGCGACCGCATCGACCGCGCCCAGGACTTCCTCGGCCGGCGCGGCGGCGCTGCCGTCTTCCTCGGTCGGTGGACCGCCTTCCTCCGCGCGGTCATGCCGGCGCTCGCCGGCATGTCGAAGATGCACTACCCGACCTTCCTGGCGTGGAACGCGGCCGGCGGGATCGCCTGGGGCAGCGTGGTGGTGACGGCCGGCTATCTCGCCGGGCAGTCGTACTCCCGGGTCGAGACCTGGCTCGGGCGAGGCGCGGCGGTCGTGGTCGCGCTGGTCGTCGTCGTCGCCCTCGTCGTCTGGCAGGTGCGCCGTCACCGGGGCCGGGGCGAGGCGTCCGGGTCGGCAGGCTCCTCGAACGCCACCTCCCGTATGCCGTCGAACAGCTGACCCGGGGGCTCGTCGCCGGCGCCCGCGTCACGATCCGGGTGCAGTGACCGGGTGGCCGCCTGATCGGCGGGCGCCCGTGCCATGCTCCACGGCGTGACCGACGAACTGCCGCCCCCGAGCGGCCCACCCCAGCCGAACCCGGACGCCGACTCGTCGGCCCCGGTGGCCGACTCTTCGCACCACGCCACGGCTTCCGTGGTGCCGCCGCCCCTCATGCCTCCCCCCGGCGCAGGCACCGGCTGGTCGGGCACACCCAGCACCCCGGTGCCGGGCAGCAACGGCCTCGCGATCGCCGCGCTGTGCTGCGGCATCTTCGGCTTCGTGCCGCTCGCCGCGGTCGTCGCGATCGTGCTGGGCATCGTCGCGCTGAACCAGCTGCGCGACCGGATCCAGCGGGGCAAGGGGATGGCGATCGCGGGCCTGGTGCTCGGAGTCCTCTGGGTGCTCGGTTGGGTCGCCTTCATCGTGGCCGTGGCCACGGACGCACCCGCTCGCGACGCCTCAGGCGCGGTCACGCAGTCGTCCGACGCCTTCGTCGAGGACCTCAAGGCCGGCGACTGCTTCTCGGGAGCCGGGCGCACCGAGGTCGACAGCGTCACGATCGTGCCGTGCGCGTCGCCGCACGAGAGCCAGGTCGTGACGATCTTCGCGATGCCCGCGGGCCCGTGGCCCGGCAAGGACGAGGTGGTGGCGGCCGCCGAGGACGGGTGCGCGGAGAAGGCGGACCCGCTCCTCACGTCCCAGGCCTTCGACGACCTGCGCCCGTCGTTCATCTACCCGCAGGACGCCTTCTCGTGGCGTGGCAGCCGCGAGATCATCTGCACCGTCGACGCCCCGAAGGGCACCACCACCGGCTCTGCCCTCAGGTGACGCCTGCTCGAGGGACGCGTGAGGCCCCCTTCCGGCTGGAAGGGGGCCTCACGCGTACGTCAGCGGGTGACCGGAAGGTCAGCGCTCCTCGGTGCCTGCGATGAACGCCTCGAGCTTGGCGCGGCCGAGGTCGTCGGGACGCTGCTCCGGCGGGGACTTCATGAGGTAGGACGAGGCGGACAGCAGGGCGCCGCCGACGCCGCGGTCCTTGGCGATCTTCGCCGCGCGGATGGCGTCGATGATGATGCCGGCCGAGTTGGGGGAGTCCCACACCTCGAGCTTGTACTCGAGGTTCAGCGGCACGTCGCCGAAGGCACGACCCTCGAGGCGGACGTAGGCCCACTTGCGGTCGTCGAGCCACGCGACGTAGT
>CBHRRQ010000195.1:0-8030 GCA_966081555.1 uncultured Terrabacter sp. | reverse complement strand
AGAGAACGCTCCGTCACGCGTACGGAGCGTTCTCTCGATCGGAGGGCGCGGGTCGGTCAGTCCTCGTCGATGATCTCGCCCTCGACGACCTCGTCGCTCGAGGTCGAGCGGCGCGGCCCCTCGGGTGCCTGCTGGTCCCAGCCGGGCTGCCCCGCGACAGCCGGCCCGGTGAAGCGCTCCGCCTGGGCCAGCATGCGCCGCGAGATCACGGCGGCGAGCATGCTCCGGGCCACCGGACGCGTGAACGGCAGCACGAGCAGCAGCCCGAGCACGTCGGTGACGAAGCCGGGAGCGAGCAGCAGGGCGCCGCCCACCAGCACCACGACCCCGTCGGCGATCTCGCGGGCCGGCATACGGCCGCTGCGCACCGCCTGCTCGAGGGCACGCCACGCTCGGCCGCCCTCACGGCGGATCAGCCAGGCGCCGAGCAGCGACGTCGCGACGAGGAGCAGGAAGGTGGGCCACCCACCGATGGCCTGGCCGACCGCGACGACGACCACGATCTCGATGATCGGCAGGACGAGCAGCGCCACGAGGGCGAGCCGCGTCAGCCGCACCCGCCGGGCCCGCGGCGAGCCGGGAGCCGTGCTCACGTGCGGTCACCCACCGGCTCACGGCGCCAGGCCTTCTCCGTCACCGCACGCAGCTGCCCGACCCGGTGCTCGACACCCCAGCGGGTGACGCTCGTCAGCGCCTCGCGGACGATGTCCTTGCCCATCTTGGAGACGCCGACCTCGCGCTCGACGAACGTGATCGGCACCTCGACGACCGTGAGGCCGGCGCGGACGGCGCGCAGCGTGAGGTCGATCTGGAAGCAGTAGCCCTGCGACTCGACGCCCTGCAGCCCCATCGTGCGCAGGGCGCTGGCGCGGTAGGCCCGGTAGCCGGCCGTGGCGTCGTTGACCGACATCCCCAGCATCACCTTGGTGTAGATGTTGGCGCCGACCGACAGGACCTTGCGGTGGACGGGCCAGTTGCGCACCTCTCCCCCACGCACCCAGCGCGCGCCGATGACGACGTCGGCCTCGCCGAGCGCGGCGAGCAGCGACGGCAGCTGCTCGGGCAGGTGCGAGCCGTCGGCGTCCATCTCCACCGCGGCGTCGTAGCCGCGCTCGAGCACGATCGCGAAGCCCGCGAGGTATGCCTTGCCGAGGCCCTCCTTGCCCGCGCGGTGCACGACGTGGACCTGCGGGTCGGCCGCGGCGATGTCGTCGGCGATCTGCCCGGTGCCGTCGGGCGAGGCGTCGTCGAGCACGAAGACGTCGACGGCCGGGGCGCTCGCCCGCACCCGGGCGATGATGCCGGGCAGGTTGTCCCGCTCGTTGTAGGTCGGGATGAGCACGGCCACCCTGGTCACCGGCTCACGCTGCGTCGTCGTCATCCTCTTCCTTCGTCGTGTCTGCCACCGGTCCCTGCAGTGGGCGCCCGCGGCGGATGCCGAGGGCCAGCACCACCAGCAGTGCGGCGGCGGCGACCCCTTCGGGGGCCTCACCGACCCGGGTCGCCAGTGTCGTGGCGTCCCGCAATGGTAGGGCCCCTCGGACGACCGCCTGCGTGAACAACGACGTGACCTGGTGGGCGGTTCCATCGGGCGTGATGAGGGCGCTCTGACCCACGGTCGAGACGTGCACGACCGACCGGCCGAACTCCATGGCGCGCAGCCTGCTGATGGCCAGCTGCTGCGGCGACTCTGCGGTGAAGCCGAAGGTCGCGTTGTTCGTCTGCACGACGAGCACGTTGGCACCCGTCTGCACGGCGTCGCGCATGATGTCGTCGTAGGCGACCTCGAAGCAGATGGCGAGCCCGGCCCGGATGGACTGCCCGCTCGGCGTCGTCACCCGGAACACACCGGGTCCGTCACCGGGCACGAAGTCGTTGCGGACGAGGTCGACCTCCTTGCTGAAGTTGCGCCAGAACGACCGGTTCGGGATGTACTCGGCGAACGGCACCGGGTGGCGCTTCACGTAGCGGTCGGTGTTGCCCTTGCCCGGCTCGAAGAGCAGCGCGACGTTCGAGACGAAGCCGACCGGCTCCTCGAGGAGCCCGCCGACGATGAGCGGCCGCTTCAGGGCGTCGACCGTCTCGAGGATCAGCGACTTGGCGTCGGCGTTGCGCAGCGGGTCGATGTCCGAGGCGTTCTCTGGCCACACGACCAGGTCGGGGGCGGGGGTCCGACCGGCCGTGACGTCCTCCTGCGCCTTGAGCGTCGCCGAGATGTGGTTGTCGAGGACTGCTCGTCGTTCGGCGTTGAAGTCGAGCCCCGGACGAGGCACGTTGCCCTGCACCCCGAGGAACTGCGCGGTCGGCCCGTCCGTGGGCAGCGGCACGGCGAGCCCCACGAGACCCAGCACGAGCGCGCCGGCCGCCGGGAGCGTGACCGCGCGCGACGGCATCCGCAACCGGTGGGGACGGGCGGTGACCGCCCGCTGGGCCGCGAGCGCCAGGAGCGCCCCGGCGAGGGCGATGACGAAGCCGACGAAAGGGGCGCCGCCGAGCGCGACGAGACGGCCGAACGGCGAGTCCGCCTGCCCGAACGCGATCTTCAGCCACGGGAAGCCGCCGTACGGGGCCCGCGCGCGGAAGCCCTCGGTGACCACCCACACCAGCGCGAACGCGAGGGGACGCACCCGCCCGTCGCGGCCGAGCCAGCCCGCGAGCGCGCCCGCGAGGCCCAGGAAGAGCGACTCGAGCACCGCCAGGGCGATCCACGGAACGGCTCCGACGTAGATGCCCGACCAGCTGAGCGTCGGCACGAAGAAGACGAGGCCACCGGCGAGCCCGAGCCCGAAGCCGCGACCGAACCCGGCCCCGGCCCACGCCCATGCCCACAGACCGAGGGCGAGCGGCGCGGCGACCCACACGTCGAACGTCGGGAACGCGAAGCAGAGGAGCCCGCCCGCGAGCAGGGACACGAGAAGACGCCGCACGGGGTTCACCGTATGCCGTGCGGCCCGGAGCCCCGACCTCAGGGGACGACGACGACCCCGCGGGCCGTGGTGGCGACCAGCGGCGGGTCGAGCACCTCGGCGGCGGACTCGCCGCGCTCGGGCGTGCCCCGCCCGACGACCCGCACCTCGAACTCCATCTCGCGCGAGCGCGACCCGACCCGGACGAGCTCGGCCGAGATCTCGATGACGTCGCCCGCGCGCACGGGCGCCTTGAACTGCACGTCGCTGTAGGAGGCGAAGAGGCCCTCGTCGCCGTCGGTGACGATGCACATCTCGGTGGCTACGTCGCCGAACGCAGCCAGCGAGTAGGCGCCGTCGACGAGGTTGCCGGCGTAGTGGGCGTGGCTGTACGGCACGTAGCGGCGGTGCGTGACCCGCTGGCCGACGCTCGCGGTGGTGGTGCGCTCGCTCATGGATTCCTCGTCTTCCGTTGGGTCATCTCGTGGACGAGGTAGCTCGCGACCTCGCCGGGGGTGGTGCCGCGCCCGAAGATGCGGTCGACGCCGAGCGCCTTCTCCGAGCCGTCCTCGAAGCGCGGGCCACCGGCGATGAGCACAGGCACCTGCCCGGCCGGGTAGGCCTCGCGGAACGCGGCAGACATCTGCGTCGTGTTGTGGATGTGGGCGTCCTTCTGGGTGACGACCTGGCTCACGAGCACGGCGTCGGCCTTCTCGGCGCGGGCGCGGGCCACGAGGTCGGGCACGAGCACCTGGGCACCGAGGTTCACGACCTTGATCTCGCGGTAGTACTCGAGACCCTTCTCGCCCGCGAAGCCCTTGATGTTGAGGATGGCGTCGATGCCGACCGTGTGGGCGTCGGTGCCGATGCACGCGCCGACGACGACGAGCTTGCGGCGCAGGTGCTTCTTGATCGCCAGGTTGACGTCCTTGGCCGTCAGCAGCGGGTACTCGCGCTCGACGACGTGCACGTCGTCGAGGTTGACCAGGTGCGTCGAGCTGCCGTAGACGACGAAGAAGGTGAAGTCGGGTCCCATCGCCTTGGCGTGCACGAGCAGAGCCGGGTCGAGACCCATCTTGCGGGCGAGCTGCAGCGCGGCGCCCTCGGCCTTCTTGTCGTGCGGCAGCGGCAGCGTGAACGACATCTGCACCATGCCGTCGCCCGTGGTGTCGCCGTAGGGCCGGATGACGGTGCCCTGCGCGGGCGCGTCGGGCGTCGTGGCGCGGGTCATCGGGCGCCTCCCTTCGCCGGCGGGGTCCACGCGTCGAGCGAGGTGATCGCCGGGTTGTCGTATGCCGCCGCCCGCTCGAACACGCCGTCGAGCCCCTTGCCGCCGGTGGCCGGGCGCTTCATCAGCCCGAAGGTGCCGTCGGCGATCGCTGCGAGCAGCGGGGCGTCGCCGGCGGCGTCGGTGTCGTGGACGATGCGCTCGAGCAGGTCGACGGCCTCGGAGAGCACCTGCCGGGCGCGGGTCTGGATGAACCCGTCGCGGGGCGGGTGGAAGTCCTCGGTGAGCCCGCTCGCCGCGTTCATGACGTAACGGACGTTCTGCAGCGCGAGGTCGCGGTCGGAGAGGAACGGCGTGACCACGGCCTCGGTCATCATGCCGACGAGCAGGATGCCCTGGCCCGTCATGGCGCCGACGAGGTTGAAGAAGCCGTCGAGCAGGTAGCCGCGGAAGACGTCGCCCGTCATGTGCTTCGTCGGCGGCATCCACTTGAGCGGTGCGTCGGGGAAGAGCTGGCGCGCGAGCATCGCGTGGGCGAGCTCCATGCGGAAGCTGTCGGGGATCTCCGGGTTGATCTCGAAGGCGTGCCCGAGGCCGAGCTGCCAGTCCTCGAGGCCGGCCTCCTTGGCGAACCGCTCGTTGAGCAGCTGGCTGACCGTGACGGTGTGCGCGGCCTCGACGGCGTCGGCGGTGGTGAGGTAGTTGTCCTCGCCGGTGTTGATGATGATGCCGGCGCGGGCGTGGACCTGGCGGCTGAAGCGCTGGTCGACGAAGGTGCGGATCGGGTTGATGTCGCGGAAGAGGATGCCGTACATCGAGTCGTTGAGCATCATGTCGAGACGCTCCATGCCGGCCAGCGCCGCGATCTCGGGCATGCAGAGGCCCGACGCGTAGTTCGTCAGCCGCACGTAGCGGCCGAGCTCCTTGCTCACGTCGTCGAGGGCGGCGCGCATGAGGCGGAAGTTCTCCTGCGTCGCGTACGTGCCGGCGAAGCCCTCGCGCGTGGCGCCCTCGGGCACGTAGTCGAGCAGGGACTGACCGGTGGAGCGGATGACGGCGATGATGTCGGCGCCCTCGCGGGCGGCCGCCTGGGCCTGCGGGATGTCCTCGTAGATGTCGCCGGTGGCAACGATGAGGTAGATCCACGGCTTGGTGTTCGGGTCGCCGTGCCGCTTGACCAGCCGGTCGCGCGTCGCGCGGGAGCGGTCGACGGTCCGAAGACCCACGCCGACGCCCTTGGCGGCTGCGCGCTGGGCCGCCTTCGCCTCGCCCCCGGTGGGGAGTCGGAACGACACGTTGCCGCTCGCCGCCTTCTGGGCCAACGTCATGAGGTCGGGGGCCTCGCCGCGCAGCAGCGCGTCGTAGACCGGCGTGGTCACGCCGTGCTCCAGGCCGACCTCGTCACGGACGGCCGTGACGAGGTGGTTCACCCACGGCACGCGCTCGTGGTCGGCGCCGGCAAGGCCCGCGAGGCGCAGCGTCGCGCGCTCGACCGACACGGTCGTGTGGCTCTTGGCGATCTTGACGACCGGCGCGGCCGCCTTGCGGGCGAGCGACCGGGCCTTGCGCACGACCGTCGGGTCGAGCTCGAGCATCGCGTTGGGGCGGGTCATGCGCCGGCCCCCGCCGTCTCCGCGGTCTCCGCGGCCAGACGGCCCTCGAAGAGGGCACGCACCGCCGGCACCTCTCGCACGAGCCGCAGCGCCGTCTCGGCGTGTCCGGGCACGTAGCCGTTGCCGACGAGCATGCGCACGTCCGCGGCGAGCCCCTCGGCGCCGAGGGCGGCCGCCGCGAAGTTCGTCGCCATGCTGAAGAAGATGATGGTGCCGCCCTGGGCGGTCGCGAGGATCGCCGGCTGCTCGCAGCCGGGCACGTCGACGCACACCACCGTGACGTCGGCCGGACCACCGGCGGACTCGACCGCGGCGGCCAGCCCGAGCGGTGAGCGTGCGTCGGCGAGCACGACGGCGTCCGCGAGGCCGCTCTGCTCGAGCACGGCGCGCTCCCGCTCGACCGGGACGACACCGATGGTGCGGCCCGCGCCGGCGGCCCGGGCCGCGGCCAGAGAGAGCGAGCCGGACTTGTCGGCACCGCCGAGGACTGCCACGGTCGGCGCGACGCCGCGGGCGGCGTACTCCCCCACCACCCGCTCGACGAGCGCGGGTGCGCCGCAGACGTCCATGACCATGAGGGCCAGGTGCGGTTCGAGGTCGTCGGGCAGCGTGGCGGCGATGCTGCGACCGAAGAGGATGGCGTGGCCGGCCGCCGGCACCTGCTCGGACAGGCCGTCCCAGCGCTCCAGCCCGTCGGTGAGGAACAGCGGGGTCAGCGAGAGGGAGACGAGGGTCGCGACGCGGTCGCCGACGGAGAGCCCCAGGGTGCTCTCGGGGCCGACCTCGTCGACGGTGCCGATGAGCATGCCGCCCGAGCCGGTGACGGGGTTCTGCATCTTGCCGCGGCTCGCGACGATGTCGAGCACCTCGGCGCGCACGGCGGCGCCGTCGACCCGACCGCCGGTGGTGTGCTTCTCGGCGAGCTGCCGGTAGGAGGCGGCGTCGAGGTTGAGGGTCTCGACCGCGATGCGCACCTCGTCGGGCCACAGCTCCGGGCGGGCGTCGAGCCGGCGCGCGGCCTGCGGCAGCGTGATCGCGTCGCCGGTGGGCTCGAGGACGCGGTGCAGGCCCACGGGGGACGGTCGGGTCGGCATGGTCACCTAGAGATCCTTCGGTTTCGGAGGGTTCTGACAGAAGATCCTTCAGCATCATATGGGGCTATGCGGTGATGCTTCGGTTATCCTCGCCTCATGATCAAGGTTGAGCAGCCCTACGCCTACCGGCGCCGAGAGCTCGTCGAGCCCGACTGGACCCGCTTCCCCGGCTGGCGTGACGTCACCCAGCAGGACTGGGACAGCGCCCAGTGGCAGCGCGTCAACTGTGTCAGGAACATCAAGCAGCTGCGCGCCCTCATGGGCGACCTGCTCGACGACCGGTTCTACGACGACCTCGCCAAGGACCAGTCCGAGCGCGCCACGATGTCGATGCTCGTGCCGCCCCAGATGCTCAACACCATGGTCCCGGCCACCGACTCGCCGCTGCCGCCCGCCGGGCACGACTTCACCGAGGCGTTCTACGCCGACCCGATCCGCCGCTACATGCTGCCGGTCTTCTCCGACCGCCGCACCGACTGGCCGTCGCACCCGCACGCCTCCCGCGACTCCCTGCACGAGCACGACATGTGGGTCGCCGAGGGCCTCACGCACCGCTACCCCACCAAGGTCCTCGCCGAGCTGCTCCCGACGTGTCCGCAGTACTGCGGCCACTGCACCCGCATGGACCTCGTCGGCAACTCGACGCCCCAGATCGCGAAGCTCAAGTTCGACCTCAAGCCGGTCGACCGCTACGCGGCGATGCTCGACTACCTGCGCGAGACGCCCGCCGTGCGCGACGTCGTCGTGTCGGGCGGCGACGTCGCCAACATGCCGTGGAAGAACCTCGAGGCCTTCCTCGACCAGCTCCTCGAGATCGACAACATCCGCGACATCCGCCTCGCGACGAAGGCGCTCATGGGCCTGCCGCAGCACTGGTTCGCCGACGACGTCGTCGAGGGCGTCGGCCGCGTCGCGACCAAGGCCCGCGCGCGCGGCGTCTCGCTCGCGATCCACACCCACGTCAACAACGCGCAGTCGGTGACCCCCTCGGTCGCGCGCGCGTCGAAGGCGATGCTCGAGGCCGGAGTGCGCGACGTGCGCAACCAGGGCGTGCTCATGCGTGGCGTCAACGACACCACCGAGCAGCTGCTCGACCTCTGCTTCTCCCTCGCCGACGGCGCCTCGATCACGCCGTACTACTTCTACATGTGCGACATGATCCCGTTCTCGGAGCACTGGCGCGTCTCGC
>CBHRRQ010000194.1:0-8071 GCA_966081555.1 uncultured Terrabacter sp. | reverse complement strand
GACCCACTCGTCCATGTGGCCGAGCTCGACGTTGCCGACGATGTGGTCGAGGGCCTGGAAGAGGCGCTTGGGCTGGCCCTCGCGCTTGACGTGGCTGGAGGTGGCGGGAACGTAGCCCGGGAGGTACGGGCCGGCATACGTCTGGCCGTTCACGGTGCGCTGCACGAGGGTGTGGCGCGTCTCGCCGTAGGTGGCGATCGCGGCGGTGCGCACGGTGCCGTGCTCGTCGGTGTGGTCGGCGGGCTCCTCGAGCACGGTGGCGCCGGCGCGGCGGGCCTGGGCGACGCACTTGTCGACGTCGGGCACCTCGAGGGCGATGTCGACGACGCCGTCGCCGTGGCGGCGGTGGTGGTCGGCCAGCGGGCTCTCGGGGTCGACGGCGCCCTTGATGACGAAGCGGATGGAGCCGCTGCGCAGGACGAAGGCATTGTGGTCCCGGTTGCCGTTCTCGGGGCCCGAGTAGGCGACGAGGTCCATGCCCCACGCGCTCTGGTAGTAGTGCGCGCTCTGGGTGGCGTTGCCCGCGACGAAGACGATCGCGTCCCATCCGGTGACGGGGAAGACGTCAGTGTTCTCGTCGTACTCGACGAGGCCCACGAGCTGCTTGAGCTGCTCGAGGTCGAGGTCGGCCTCGCGCTCCTGCTGGGTACGGTCGTCGGTGAGGTCGGCGGCCTGAGACGGCATCGTGTCAGTCATGGAGCGAGGGTGGACCACGCCCTCCTACTGTGCAACAGAACCCCGGACCTCTGGACACAGTGCGCAAAGTGTTGCCCGTATGCTGTCTTGTGCTGGACACTTTGCCCATGTCCTCGACCGCTGGGCTGGGTGCGCGCACCGCCGTCGACGCCCTCGACTGCCGCATCCTGCTGCTCCTCCTCACCGAGCCGGGCGTCGGCGTGCTCGGCGCGTCGCGCCGCCTGGGCGTGGCCCGCGGGACGGTCCAGGCCCGCATCGACCGCCTCCAGCGCACCGGCGTGCTGCGCTCGATGGCCCCCGACGTCGACCCGGCGGCGCTCGGCTACCCCGTGACCGCGTTCTGCACCCTCGAGATCCGCCAGGGTCGCGGTGGCCACTCCCCCGTCGTCGAGCACCTCGCCGCGATCCCCGAGGTGCTCGAGGCGCACACCATCACCGGCTCGGGAGACGTGCTCATCCGCATCGTCGGGCGCGACAACGCCGACCTGCAGCGTGTCATCGACCAGGTCGTCGACGACGCGCACGTCACCCGCGCCTCGACCGTCATCTCGCTCGCCACCCGACTCGACCA
Source organism: uncultured Terrabacter sp. (assembly GCA_966081555.1). Classification (GTDB taxonomy): domain Bacteria; phylum Actinomycetota; class Actinomycetes; order Actinomycetales; family Dermatophilaceae; genus Terrabacter. The sequence continues at coordinate 6,804 of CBHRRQ010000194.1, read as the reverse complement.
CCGCACCGTCCCGCTCGTCGAGCACCTGCTCGACCTCGCCCAAGGAGAGCTGCACCCGTGACCGCCGACCCCGTGAGCGCCAACCCCTACACCCCGAGACCCGACGTCGAGCTGACCCATCCCGAGTGGACCCGGAGCGCGACGATCTACCAGATCAACCAGCGGCACTTCACGCCCGAGGGCACGTTCCGTGCCGCCGAGGCCCACCTGCCGCGCCTGCGCGAGCTGGGCGTCGACATCGTCTGGCTGATGCCGGTGCACCCGATCGGCGAGCAGAACCGCAAGGGAGTGCTCGGCAGCCCGTACGCCGTGAAGGACTACCTCTCGGTCAACCCCGAGTTCGGCACGCTCGAGGACCTGCGCCACTTCGTCGCGACCGCGCACGACCTCGGGCTGCACGTCATCCTCGACTGGGTCGCCAACCACACCGCGTGGGACAACCCGCTCGTGACCGAGCACCCGGACTGGTACGCCCGTGACTGGAAGGGCGACTTCCGCCCCACCCCGTGGTGGGACTGGGACGACATCATTGACCTCGACTACGGCAACGAGGACCTGCGGCGCTACATGACCGAGGCTATGGCGTACTGGGTGCGCGAGGTCGACGTCGACGGGTTCCGTTGCGACGTGGCGGGATTCGTTCCCGTCGACTTCTGGGACAACGTGCGCCGTGAGCTCGACGAGATCAAGCCGGTCTTCATGCTCGCCGAGTGGGAGTCGCGCGACCTGCACGTGCGCGCCTTCGACATGACGTACGCGTGGAGCTGGAACGACACCCTCCACAAGATCGCGCACGGCAAGGCCGACGTCGAGGCGCTGAAGGTCTACTACGCGTGGAACGACCGCTTCTACCAGCGCGACGCCTACCGCATGCTCTTCGTGAGCAACCACGACAAGAACGCGTGGGAGGGCACCGAGTACGAGCAGTTCGGCGACGCGCTCGAGCCTGCCATCGTGCTGTCCGTCGTCAGCGAGGGGATGCCGCTCGTCTACAACGGCCAGGAGGCCGGCAGCGACAAGAGGCTCGTCTTCTTCGACAAGGACGAGATCGAGTGGCGCGAGGACGAGCAGGGTGAGCTCTACCGCCGTCTCTTCGCCCTCAAGAAGGAGCACCCGGCCCTGTGGAACGGCGCGGCCGGCGGCCGGATGGTGCGGGTGCCGAACTCGGCCGAGGCCGCGGTCCTCAGCTTCGTCCGGGCGGTCGGCGACGACCGTGTCCTCGGCGCCTTCAACTTCAGCGCCGAGGAGCAGACGGTGGTGCTCGGCGAGGGCCCCCAGGCCGGGTCGTGGCGTGACGCCTTCACCGGCGAGACCGTCGAGCTCGCCGTGGGGCAGTCCTACACCCTCCCGGCCTGGGGCTACCAGGTGCTCGTCGGCGCCTGAGGCTGCCCGAGCAACCCGGACCACGCCAGTCGGCCGACCACCATGCGACCCGCGCGAATTCTCGGCCGAAACGCTCCGAAACCACTGACGCGGGAGGGGTCGATCCGCGAGGATGGAGGTGCGTACCCGTCGGTGCTCCCCTGTCCCGGCGGGTACGCCCTCTGTCCCCTCTGCCTCAGCCGGTGACGCTCACCGGGGTGCCGTTGCTGACGAGCTCCCAGTCGAGGCTGGAGAACGTCTTCGGGTCGATGACCTGGTGCGCCGCGGCCCAGTCGATGAGCAGCTGGCGGATCTCGATCTGCCGGTTGTAGACGACCGGCGCCGTGGTGACGTGCGGGAAGCCACCGCCACCGGACTGGCGGTAGTTGTTGATCGCGATGACGAACCGCGCGTCCGCCGCGACGGGGGCGCCGGCATACGCGAGGTTCGCGATGCGCGACCCCGCCGGCTGGGCGATGTCGATGTCGTAGGTGAGGTCGGCGTCGAGCCCGCCCATGATGTCGTAGTTGTAGTCGGGCGTGTTGTTCGCGCGGGTCACCTGCTCGGCCGTGAACGGTCCGGTGGTGGACACCTGCTTGAAGTAGCCGGCGCTCTTCTCGAGGTAGTCCTTGACCTGCGCACCCGTCAGCACGATGCCGAGCAGCGTGTTGTCGTAGATGTAGAGACCGGCCACGTCGCGGATCGTCACGTCTCCCGCGGGGATCGAGGCGAGGGCGTTGAACGGCGCAGCGATCGACAGCACCGGCAGGTCGGCCTCGGGCGTGCCCGCCAGCGCCGTCTTGACGGCACCCGCCTGCACGTAGTTGATGAAGTCGATGGCCGCGGTGTCCTCGTAGCGCGAGGTGGCCGCCGACATGGACTCGGTGCACGTGCCGATGACGCCGTTGACGTAGCCGAGCACCTTGTCGTGCGCGGCCCGGACGGCGCCGGTGACGGCGGGGTCCTCCGGCACGGCGTTGGCGTTCCACAGCTGCGCGCCGCAGTCGACGACCTGCCACTGCCCGCGCACCTTCTTCAGGCTGAGGGTCATCTCGGCGACGCGCATGCCCCAGTAGAGCGGCTCGCAGAGGAGCACCTGCTTGCCGGTCTGCTTGTTGGTCACCTTGTCGACGACCTCGACGTGTGAGTGCCCGACGAGGATCGCGTCGATGCCCGGCACCTCCTCGGCGAGGATGCGGCTGGCGTTCTCGACGTAGGGCAGCGCGTCGCCCCACGACGACAGTCCGTTGGTGCCCGAGTGCGCCGAGACGACGACGACGTCGGCGCCGGCGGCCTTGAGCCGCGGCACCATGATGCGGGCCTGCTCGACGATGCCGGGGAACTTCAGCCGGCCCTCGACGTTCGCCTTGTCCCAGATGGCGACGCCCGGCGTGACGAGGCCGAGGATGCCGACCCGGATGGGCTTCTCGTCGGCGATCTTGACGGTCCTGATGACCCACGGCTTGAAGGCCGGCGAGCCGGTGTTCCAGTCGACGGTGTTGGCCGACAGGAGGGGGAAGTCCAGCTGCTTCTCGAAGGCGCGCAGCGTGTCGATGCCGTAGTTGAACTCGTGGTTGCCGAGCGCCGCGGCGTCGTAGCCGACGGCGTTCATGGCGGCGGCCATCGGGTGGGTCGAACCGCCCGTGATCGGATCGATCTTGGCGTAGTAGTACGCGAGCGGCGTGCCCTGGATCGTGTCGCCGGCGTCGAGGGTGAGGCACGACGCCGGGCCGAGGTCGGCGCGGCGCATCTTGATGACCGAGGAGGCCTTGGCGAGGCCGATGTCGTTGTGCGCCTTGTCGTCGTACTCGCGGTTGTTGAAGTAGTCCCAGTTGAGGACGTTGCCGTGCAGGTCGGTGGTGCCGAGCACGGTGAGGCGCACGACCTCGCCGTTGGTGGCGGGCCCGGTCGCTGCGGCGGCGGGTGCCGCAGCACGCACCGTGGCGAGCCCGACACCGCTGACCGCGGCCAGCGAGAGCAGCTGGCGCCGGGTCGCGGCGGAGGCGAGGAAGTCAGGGGTCGAGTTGGTGGTCATGTCGTCCTTCGGGGGCGCGAGGGTGGTCGCGGTTCAGGGTGTGCCGGTGGTCTCCAGCAGGGGTCGCCGGGAGCGCCCGCACGACCCTAGCCGCCCAGACCGGGACGAAAGTGGACAAGACGCCTCCGAATCATGAACACCGGCAACCGCGTGCCGGCCCGTTCGGAGGGCTCAGCGGCGCCCGACGAGCCAGAGGCGGATCTTGTCGATGCGCTCGCCGACCTGCTCGGACGTCGCGGCCGCGAGGTCGGGTCCCCCGCAGACCCGTCGCAGGTCCATGTGCACGTTGGCGTGCGGCAGGCCCTTCTGCCGGGCGTAGGTCGAGACGAGCTTGTTCAGCTCCTTGCGCTGCGCTGCCAGGGCCCGGTGCGCCGCCACCGGCGTCGGCGCCTGCGCACCCTGCGGGGCCTTCTTCACCTGGCGGCTCTGGCGCTCGCGCAGCAAGGCCGACACCTGGTCGGGCTCGAGCAGACCCGGCAGGCCGAGGTACTCCTCCTCGTCGGCGGAGCCGACCTGGGCGTGCATGCCCCACTGCTGCTTGTCGAAGAGCACGTGGTCGAAGTGGGCGTCGGACTCGAGGGCCTCGAACGCGCCCTCGTCGAGCGCCCCGCTCGCCTTCTCGGCGCGGTTCGCGTCGTCGATGAGGGCCTGTTCCTCGGCCCACATCTGCCCCACGTCGTCGGGGTTGGGCTTGCGGTCGAGGGCGTGGTCACGCTGCTCCTCGAGGCGCGCGGCGTGGTCGAGCACGACCGGCACCGACGGGAGGAACACCGACGCCGTCTCACCGCGCTTGCGGGCGCGCACGAAGCGGCCCACGGCCTGCGCGAAGAAGAGCGGGGTCGACGTCGAGGTCGCATAGACGCCGACGGCGAGCCGCGGCACGTCGACGCCCTCCGAGACCATGCGCACGGCGACCATCCACCGCTCGTCGCTCGCGCCGAAGTCCTCGATGCGCTTGCTCGCTCCGAGGTCGTCGGAGAGCACGACCGTGGGGGCCTCGCCGGTCAGCTCACGCAGGATGGCGGCATACGCCCTCGCCTGTGTCTGGTTGGAGGCGATGACGAGGCCGCCGGCGTCCTCCACGTGGCGGCGCACCTCGGTGAGGCGCCGGTCCGCGGCGGCGAGCACCGCGGGGATCCACTCCCCCTTCGGGTCGAGCGCCGTGCGCCAGGCGTGCGCGACGAAGTCCTTCGTCATCGGCTCCCCGAGGCGCGCCTCGAGCTCGTCGCCGGCCTTGGTGCGCCACCGCATGCTGCCGCCGTAGGCCATGAAGAGGACCGGGCGCACGACGCCGTCGCGCAGCGCCTCGGCGTAGCCGTAGGTGTAGTCGCTCGAGCTGACGAGCGTGCCCTCGGCGTCGAGCTCGTAGGTGACGAACGGGATGGGCGACGTGTCCGACCGGAACGGCGTGCCGGTGAGGCTGAGGCGGCGGGTGGCCGGCTCGAACGCCTCGCGTATGCCGTCGCCCCAGCTCTTGCTGTCGCCGCCGTGGTGCACCTCGTCGAGGATGACGAGCGTCGGCCGCGTCGTGGTCAGCTCACGGTGCAACGAGGGGCGCGAGGCCACCTGCGCGTAGGTGACGGCGACGCCGTGGTAGTCGTCGGAGTGCCGGCCGATGGAGTTGCTGAACTTCGGGTCGAGGCTGATGCCGACCCGGGCGGCGGCGTCGGCCCACTGCGTCTTGAGGTGCTCGGTGGGCGCGACGACGGTGACGCGGTGCACGACGCCGGCGCTGAGCAGCTCGGTGGCGACCCGCAGCGCGTAGGTCGTCTTGCCGGCGCCGGGGGTCGCGACCGCGAGGAAGTCACGCGGCGCCTTCGACAGGTAGAGGTCGAGCGCCTCCTGCTGCCAGGCGCGCAGCTTGCTGGCGGTACCCCACGCTGCCCGCTCCGGGAAGGCGGGTGGGAGGTGGAAGGCGGCCCCTGAACTCATAGGCCGCCCACGGTATCCGGTCGGCCACCGCGACATGCCGAGGCCCCGCCAAGTTGGCGGGGCCCCGACTGGTTTGGTATGGCGACCGAGTTCGTATGCCGCAGAGCGGTTTTCGCAGGTCAGCCGCCTGCGCGCGTGCTGACGGTCCGGTTCACTTGCCCGCGCGGTAGGCCGTCCACTGGGCCTGCATGCGCGAGACCTGGCCGGCCGTGAACGTGTTCATGCACGAGTCGTAGGTGTAGTCCATGAAGTTCTTGATGGGGTCGAGGCCCGGGCTCGTGCACGTGTCGCGCCCGGTCGGGCACTGGTAGGCGGCGCTCGCCTCGGCCGGCGTGTCGGAGACGTAGTCGCCGTTGCCGTTACAGCCGCCCTGGAACGTGTGGTAGAGCCCGGCCCAGTGGCCCACCTCGTGGGTGGCGGTGTCGCCCTGGTTGTAGTTCGTCGCGTTGCCGCCGGGCAGCGAGCCGGTGAGCACGACGACGCCGTCCATGACGTCGTAGCTGTTCTTCGGGAAGGTCGCCCAGCCGAGCAGGCCCTGGCCGATGTTGGCCGAGTAGAGGTTGAGGTCGGCCATCGTGCCCTTGCGCAGCGCCGTCTTCATGCTGCGCTCGGCCGACGAGCCCGGGGTGACGGTGTACCAGGAGGCGTTGCTCGTCGAGTCGGTGCCGGCCAGCGTGAAGCTGAGGCCCGTGCCGGAGTAGGCGTTGTTGAGCACGTTGAGCTGGCTGTTGATGGTGCTGGAGCTCACCGCGCCCTGCGAGCCGTTGGTGATGGTGTGCCAGTAGACCTTGACGTTCGCGGCGACGAAGGCGGCGCCGGAGCCCGGCTTGCCGTTCGCGCCGGTCGCCTTGGCGAGCTTGCCGGAGGAGTCACGCGTCAGCCCCTTGGCCGCGAGGGCCTGCGTCAGGGCGGCCTCGTTGGCGCGCACCTGGGCGTCGGAGAGCTCGTGCGGGTCCTTGGCCGTGCCGTGCGTGCCGCGGGCACCGACCGCCGCTGGGTCGACGCACGCCGCCTTGGCGTGGCCGTCGGCCACGGGGACCGCCTGGGCCGGCGAACCCAGGGACAGGGTGGCCAGCGCGAGGGGTGCCGCAAGGACCAGGGAGCGAAGCTTCATGGGGAGACCTTTCTCGTCCGACACGGCTCCCGATCGGGCGCCGACCCCAGCGACGATAGGTACGCGAACGTCTGCCGCGGAGCCACCGCACGTAAAGAAGCCGTAAGGAATCGCCCAGCGCTCAGCCGCCTCCGGCGGTCGGGTCAGCCCTCGTCGCCGCCGCCGTCGCCGCCGTCCTGCGGGTCGCGCAGGCCGTCGTAGATCTCCTTGCAGACCGGGCAGACGGGAAACTTCTGCGGGTCGCGGTTCGGCACCCAGATCTTGCCGCAGAGCGCCACGACGGGCTCACCCGAGAGGGCGCTCTCAAGGATCTTCTCCTTGCGCACGTAGTGCGAGAAGCGCTCGTGGTCACCGGGCTCCT
>CBHRRQ010000193.1:0-8099 GCA_966081555.1 uncultured Terrabacter sp. | reverse complement strand
CCCGCCTCCCTCGCTCCCGGCAGCCTGCCGACGACGTGCTCGCGCAGCCAGAGCTCGAGCCCGAAGGTGAGTGTCAGGGCGTGGGCCGCCGGCTCGTCGACGTGGACCGCGGAGTGGATGCGGACGACGTGCTCGATCGGCACGACGACGGGCGCAGGGTGCTCAGCCGGGTGCAGCCGCCGCCACACGGCATACAGCCAGTCCCCCACGCGGCCCGGCAACCGTTGGCTCAGTGCGGCCGGGCCGACCATCAGTCCCGTGACGAGCCATCGACCGCCGCGCTCGACGAGCTCGATGTCGTCGACGTTGCCGAGCAGCGTGCCGTCGGGCCCGACGAGCTGGTGGTCGAGCAGCCGCAGCACGACGTCGTGGGTCTCGCGGCGCGCGTGCGCGTTCACTGGCCGGCCTTCGTCACGAGCATGAGCGGGATCGCGGCCACGGCAGCGACGAGGACGACCACGAGGTATGCCGTGCCGAGGGTGTTCGACAGGCGTCCGTTGACGTGCCGACCCATGTAGGTGCGGTCGTTGGCCACGACGAGGATCGGGAAGTAGGTGAGGGGGAGCGCGACCGCGCTGAAGACCACGGAGTACTCGGTGAGCTGGATCGGGTCCGCGGTCGTGAGCAGCAGTCCGACCGCTCCGATGCTGGAGAGCAGCACCACCGTGTGGAACCGAGCCGCCTGGAGCGGCATGACGAACTTGCCCCACTGCCACCCGAGGTACTGCGCGATGCTGTAGCCGACCGACAGCCCGGTCTCGCAGGCCGCACCGAACGTGGCGGCGAAGAAGCCGAGCAGCACGAAGGCCAGGCCGAGGTTGCCGAGCGCCTGGCCGACGGGCAGGCCGATCTGGCCGAGGGTGTCGACCTGGATCCCCTGCGGCTGGTAGACGACGGCGGCGACGCCCGCGATGGCCACCGAGAGCAGGCCACCGAGCGGGAACCCGATGAAGACGTTCGCCCTCATGGTCCCCAGATCCTTGGCGCCCCAGTGCTCCTCGACGCCTCCGGAGGAGAAGAAGAAGACCTCGTAGGGCGTCATGGCCGCGCCGAAGAGGGCGACGGCGTAGTAGAAGTACGTGGTGTGGCTCTCGTCGTGCGGCACGAGCGGGCGACTCGCCTGACGCCACAGGTCGGCCCAGTCCGGACCCAGCTGCCACAGGGCGACGGCGAAGACGACGAGGGCCAGGCCGGCGAGACCGAACGCGTTCTCCAGCACCGCGAACTTGACCCGCCACAGCACGAGCCAGACGGCAGCCCCCACCACGGGGATCCACAGGTAGGGGTTGACGCTCGTCGCCAGCTGCAGGGCCAGCGCCACACCTCCGATCTCGGCCGCATACGTCAGCAGGGTGACCGCCATGGAGGCGAGCAGGTTCATCAGCCCCATCCGCGGGCCGAGGCGCTCGCGCACGAGGTCGAACGTCGCGCGCCCGCTCACCGCCGCCACGCGCCCACTCATCTCGGCGAACACGCAGATGCCGATGATGCCCACCAGCACGACCCAGGCGAGCGAGAGACCGAACCTCGACCCCACGAGCCCGTTGGTCACCAGGTCACCGATGTCGACGAAACCGCCGATGGCAGTGAGGATCCCGAGGGCGACTGCGAAGAGCTTCTTCACGAGAGCCCCTCCGAGGCCTTCTCCATCCGGTCGGCGACCGCGGTCAGGTCGGCGATGCCTCGCCTCATCCCCGGGGAGTCGCCCCGACGCAGCGCGATGCGGGCCTTGGACAGTGCGTCGCCGGCGTCCGACAGCAGCCCGTCCACGTCGTCGCGCAGCTTCGCGTCGGCCGACGTCGGCGGGTCGACCGTGTCGAAGCTGTGCTGCACCGGCCCCAGGGCGTCCTCGCTGTCGGTGACTACCGTGTCGGCGTAGGGGCGCATGACGCGACCCGCCAGGTGGTTGTCGACCACCACCGCAGCGGTACGGGTGACGCTGACGGCCGAGTCGAGCGCCTGGATCGCGTTGCGGTGGAACGCCCCTGAGTCGAACGCCGGCGCCACGCACCCGCCTGCGAGGAGGGTGAGTACACCCGTCGCCAGCAAGGCACGGACGCGCGTCGCGCCCGCGCTCGGACGTGGGGACCTCACCTGCGTCTCCCCAGCAGGAACCACCCGAGCGCGCCCAGCAGGAGCGCGAACAGCAGCCATCCCGTGCCCAGCGCGAAGCCCTCGGTCATGTCCATGCGACGTCCGCCGTGTCCACCCGTGTCGTGCGCAATCGGCTCGTGGTTGAACCGATGCGAGTGTAGACCTGGCAGTCGATGACAACCTGTGAGACGCGAGGTCGTGTCACGCAGCGGGCGCTGGGTACGCGAATGTTGTGAGGGCACTACCCGAGTCGCGAGAGACGTTGTCCCGCAGGCCCCTCGACGAGGTGGAGCTGGCGGCACAGCTGCTGGCAGCGGAACGCGACTTGTCGGTCGACCACGTGCGCGACAGGATGTGCGCGGCGGCCTCGCACGCCGGTATACCCGTCGTGCGGCTGGCCCGTCTCGTCATCGAGGACCGGTGCCGCGGCTGATCCGGTCAACCTTCCACGAGACCTCGCGCCGTCTCGAGGTCGGCGACGAGCCCGGCCATCGCGGCGTCCCGCTCCCTCGAGCGCAGCACCGCTGCCGGATGAGTGGTCGCGAGGGCGGCCGCAGGCCTGAACGCGCCGTCGGCCGTCTGCGGCCAGTCGAGCCTGGAGCCGCGCGACGTGCCGACGCGAAACCCCGGGCCGAAGACGGCCTGACCAGCCGTGGCTCCCAGCAGGACGACGAGCTGCGGTCGCACGGCCTCCAGCTCGCCGAGGAGCCACGGCTCGCAGGCCGCCACGTGCCATCGACTCGGTGACTTGTGCAGCCGTTGGCTCCCCCGCCGTTCGAAACGGAAGTGCTTCACGGCATTGGTCCGGTAGACCGAGGCCGGGTCGATGCCCGCCCGCTCGAGAGCCTCGTCCATGAGGCGCCCGGCTGGCCCCACGAAGGGCCTGCCCGCCTCGTCCTCACGGGCCCCGGGCTGCTCCCCCAGCAGCATGACGGACGCGTCGTCCGGCCCCTCACCCATGACGGCGTGCTCGGCCTCGGCGTAGAGCTCGCACCCACGGCAGTCCGGCAGCGCCGCGCGCAGGCCGGCGACATCCGCGCCCGCCGGCACCCAGGGCGCGGCGCCCGTCGTCTGCTGCCGGCCGGTCACTCGTCCGCCGTCGTGACGTCGTGCGGCATCCCCACCGGCTTGGACTCCGGCGACCCCCGCTCGCGCAGGTAGATCGCCAGCACGGCCATGGAGCCGATCGCGAGCATCTCCGACTGCCAGTTCTGCAGGGTGCGTGACCAGAAGTCGGGGCTGACGACGTAGTCGGCGAAGGACACCGGGTCGAGGAGGTCCCGCATCCGCTGCTCGTTCTCGGCCACCCGGCCCGTCACGGCCTGCGCCAGCCACGACAGCACGAAGATCACGGTCATCGCGAGCACGAGGGAGTGCGAGTAGACGGCGCGCCGCCAGCCACCCACCTGCGCCCACCGCGGCGAGTCAGGTCGGGCGAAGCGGCCGATGAGCTGCTTCTCGTCGGTCTCCCGTCCGGTCTCCCCCGGCTTCTTCGACTCCGAGGAGCCCCGCTGGACCAGCCAGATCGTGAGCAGGATGTAGAGCGTGAACTGCAGGTACTCCGACTGCCAGTTCTCGACGAGGTCCACGAGGAACGACGAGGAGCCGACGTAGCGGAGGAACGAGATCTGCTGCACACCGTCGGTGCGGGCCGTCTCGTTGTACTCGGCCGTGCCGGCGACCGCCTGCCCGACGACGAAGAGGAGGAGCAGCAGCCCGAACACGATCGTCAGGCTGTTGTGCCTCCACGCGGCACGGGGACCCACCTCGTGACGCGCGTTCATCGGCTCGCCAGCCCGACGGCGAACGCAGCGGCCAGGCCGGCTGCGATGACCAGCACGTAGGTCCAGAACATGACCTTCACGTCAGGCTCCCTTCACGGCGCAGTCGTAGGGCACGGCATCGTCGCCGGCATCGCGCGTGCACCCGGCCGCCAGCACCCTCCAGCCGGAGTCGTAGCGGGCCAGGAAGACCACCTGGTCGGTCATGACCACCTGCGCCCCGTTGATGGCGACGGAGACGGACGTGACCTCCGAGGAGGGTTTCGGTCCGTCCGACTTGAGGCCCTCGGCGCAGTCACCGTCGCCGTCCTCGGTCACCTGCTGCAGGGTCCGTGGCGCGAGCAGCGCGCAGGCGGCGGTCGGCTCGGTGCCCGCGAGCCGGGCGAACTCGGTCGCGACGCGCCTGGCTTCCGGCTCCTCGACGGACGAGCAAGCTGTCAGGGTCGGCGTCACGGTGAGGGCAGCGGCAACAGCCGCGGCCGTACGGAGGGTCGTGGTCACGGCAATTCGATACCCGCTCCCGGGCCGACCAAAACTTCGACGTAGAAGTTCAGGAAGAAGCGTTTCCCCACCGATGCCCGGGGTACTCCCAAGGCGAACGGCGCCATGGCGCCCTGGAGAGAGGACGGATCATGCGATCCAGGTTGGTGACGGCTCTGGCGAGCGTGACGCTCCTTGCCGGATGCGCGGGTGTCGGCGGCTCCGACAGCGGCGGCGGAGGCGCGGCCACATCGGGTGCGACACCCTCCGGCACGTTGAAGATCATGGGCTTCGGCGGCGAGGACGAGGTCGGCCAGTCGCGCGTCGCCGCGTTCAAGCAGGCCTACCCGAAGGTCACCGTGAGCAGCGCCAAGGGCGACTTCGACGCACAGCAGTTCCTCACCGCCCTCGCGAGCGGCAACCCGCCGGACCTCGTCTACATGGACCGCAACCTCGTGGGAACCTACGCCAAGAAGGGCGCCGTCGTGCCCCTCGAGGACTGCATCAAGAACCAGCAGGTCGACACGTCGCAGTACCGCGAGGCCGCGATGAAGCAGGTCACCCTCGGCGGCAAGGTCTACGGCATCCCGGAGTTCTACGTCGTCACGACCAACCTCATCGACGCAAAGAGCCTCAAGGCAGCAGGTCTGCAGCCGAGCGACATCCAGACCAAGGACTGGAACGCCCTCAAGGCGACGTCGGCCAAGCTCTTCAAGAGCAACGGCAGCAAGCTGCAGCGCATCGGCTACGACCCCAAGCTTCCCGAGTACTTCCCGCTGTGGGCGACGGCCAACGGCGCGACCATCGTCAAGGACGACGGCGCCCCGAACCTCAACGACCCCAAGGCCGTCGAGGCGCTCGACTTCGCGGTCGGCCTCGTCAAGGACCAGGGTGGCTGGACGAGCTTCAAGTCGTTCCGCGACGCCTTCGACATCTTCGGCGAGAAGAACCCCCTGTCCGCCGGCACCGTCGTCGCCTTCCCGATGGAGAACTGGTACGTCAACGTGCTGCGTGACTTCATCGGCAGCGGTCTGCAGCTCGACAGCACCCAGTTCACCGACCACGACGGCAAGCCCGTGAGCATGGTCGGGGGCAGCGCCTGGGCCATCCCCAAGGGGGCCAAGAACGCCGGGGCGGCCTGTGCCTGGGCCAAGACGATGACCGACAAGGCCACGTGGATGAAGGCTGCCGACGCGCGCATCGCGAAGGTGAAGCAGGACAACAGCTTCTTCACGGGACTCTTCACCGCCAACAAGGCCGCCGACGAGGAGATCCGGGCGAAGTACCCGGTCAAGGCGCCCGACCCGGGCTTCCAGCACGCGATCGACAACCTCTACCAGACGCTCGACTCCGCCGTGGCGCTCAACGCCTCGCCGGCCGGCGCGGAGATCGACGCCGCGTGGCGCAGCGCAGCCTCGCGCGCGCTCGGCGGACAGTCCGCGCAGCAGGCCCTCGACCAGGCCCAGAAGGAGGCGGAGGCGGCCTTCTCGAAGGCGAACGGCAATGGCTGAACGGTCGCGCCGGGGCACGCTCGAGCGCCGTGAGGCGCGGGCGGCGTACGTCTTCATCGCGCCGTGGATCATCGGCTTCCTCGTCTTCACGGCGGGGCCGATGGTCGCCAGCCTGTGGCTGTCCTTCACCGACTACTCGCTCGTCGAGCCGGGGAAACCGGTCGGCCTCGCCAACTACCAGCAGCTGCTCGACGACCCCCGCGTCGCCAAGTCGCTCGCGAACACCTTCGTGTATGCGGTGCTGTTCGTCCCGCTCGGCACCGTCGTCGCGCTGGCGCTCGCGGTGCTGCTGCAGAAGGTGGGCCGGGCCGCCGGCTTCTTCCGGACGGTCTTCTACCTACCGGTGATGACGCCGGCGGTCGCCGCAGGCGCGATGTTCCTGCTGCTGCTGAACGGGCAGCGCGGTCTGGTCAACCAGGTGCTCGGCTGGTTCGGCATCACCGGTCCGAACTGGACCACCGACCCGGCGTGGCTCAAGCCGTCGCTGGCGGTGGTCAGCCTCTGGACCGTGGGCGGCAGCATCATCATCTACCTCGCCGCCCTCAACAACGTGCCGCGGCAGCTCTACGAGGCAGCCCTGCTCGACGGCGCCGGCCCGGTCCGACGCTTCGTCAGCGTCACCCTGCCGATGATCTCGGGCGCGCTGTTCTTCACGATCATCACGCACACGATCGCGGCCATGCAGATGTTCGACCAGGCGTACACGATGTTCTACGGGCCGCAGCAGAAGGCGACCGCGTCGGACGAGTCGCTCGTCTACATGGTCTACCTGTTCCAGAACGCGTTCGAGTTCTTCAAGATGGGCTTCGCGTCGGCGATGGCCTGGGTCCTCTTCGTCATCATCCTCGTCATCACGGTGATCCAGGTGCGGGTGGGCAACCGCTTCGTCTACTACGAGGGAGGCTCCACCCGATGAGCGTCGACACACGCCCGCTACCGCCGTTCACCGAACCGCCCGCGGGCTCCCAGCTCACCGAGGTGTCGGGACGGGAACCGCTGCCCGACAGAGGCAGTCGCAGGCTGACCTTTGGCCGCGCCATCCGGCTGCTGCTCCTGCTCGTCGCGAGCATCGCGTTCGTCTACCCGCTCGTCTGGCTCGTCAGCGCCTCCCTCAAGCCCAAGGAGCAGGTCTTCGACAACCGGCTCGTGCCGAAGACGGTCCAGTGGTCCAACTTCGTCGAGGTGTGGGACGCGGGACCGGTGCTGCGGTGGCTGCTCAACTCGGGCGTCGTCTCCCTCATGGCTGCTCTGGCGGTCACGTTCTCCAGCGCCCTCGTCGCGTTCGGCTTCGCCTACTTCCGGTTCCGACTGCGCGGGCCGCTCTTCGGCCTGGTGCTCGCCACGATGATGCTTCCGGGTGCCGTGACGATGATCCCGGTCTACCTCATCTGGCACCAGCTGCACCTCGTCGACACCCAGGTGCCGCTGTGGGCCAACAACCTCTTCGGTTCTGCCTTCTACATCTTCCTCATGCGGCAGTTCTTCCTCGGCATTCCCCGCGAGCTCTTCGAGGCCGCCCGCATCGACGGGTGCAGCCACTTCGGCCTGTTCCGCCGGATCGCCCTGCCGCTCTGCCGGCCGGCCCTCATCATCGTGTTCATCTTCGAGCTGCAGGCGAGCTGGTCGGACCTGCTCAAGCCACTCATCTACCTGCAGACCGAGGACTACTTCACGATGCCCCGAGGGCTGAAGCAGATCATCGACGGCTTCGCCCTGTCGGGCGAGTACCACTGGGAGATCGCCATGGCCGCGACCCTGGTGGCGACGCTCCCGATGATCGTCGTGTTCGCCTTCGGCCAGCGCTACTTCATGGAGGGACTGGCCACGACCGCCAAGCAGGGCTGAGGGTTTGCCGATCCTCCGAGACGGGTATCCCCTCGGCACAAGCGAACTCATCGGCGAGCAGCAGGGAGGTGCCTCATGGCCAGGTGTGACATGTGCGGCAACGACTACGACCGGTCCTTCACGATCACCCGCGGTGACCGCACCGCCACGTACGACAGCCTCGAGTGCGCGATCAGCGCCTGGGCCCCCGCGTGCGGCAACTGCGGGTGCCGCATCCTCGGCCACGGCGTGGAGGTGGGTGAGGCCGTGTACTGCTGCTCGCACTGCGCCCGCGCCGCCGAAGCCGTCACGCACAGCGACCACATCCGCTCCCAGCGCTGACGCCCGTCCAGCGGAGAACCCGTCGAGAAAGCGCTACCGCCGCGGGCCGAACGCTGTCTCGCTGGTC
>CBHRRQ010000192.1:0-8184 GCA_966081555.1 uncultured Terrabacter sp. | reverse complement strand
CCTCCCACGGTCAACCCGGCACGCCGTAAACAACGTCCCAGGTCACGACACCTAGTCGAGCCGGTCGGCGGCGACGACCCCTCGCAGCACGCCGTCGCTCGCCTTGCGGGCGGTCGCGGCGAGGTCGGGGTCGGCGGCGTCTGTGAGCTGCCCGAGCAGGTCGATGACCTGCTTGCACCGCCGCACGAAGTCGCCGGCCGCGAGGTCGGTGCCGCGCAGCACGTCCTCGAGCCGTTGCCCGCTCGCCCAACGGTGCATCGCCCACGCGATCCCGCCGTCCGGCATACCGGTGCGCGGGAGCGCCAGCGCGCCCTCGGCGTCCTCGAGGTCGGACCAGATCGTGATCATCCGGTCGTACGCCTCGCGCACGTCGTCGTTGGGCCAGCGCGGGGTGAGCCCGCCCTCCTCGCGCCTCGGCTCGTGCACGAGCGTGGAGACGATGGCCGCGAGCGACGGCGCGTCGAGACGTCGCCAGGTGCTCTCGCGCAGGCACTCCGCGGCGAGGAGGTCCTTCTCCGTGTAGAGCTGGCGCAACCGGTCGCCGTGGGCGGTCACCGACTCGCCACCGTCGCCGAGGTAGCCCATCTCCACGAGCAGGTCGCAGATGCGGTCGAACGTCTTCGCGACGGAGTTGGTGCGGCCGTCGATCTTGCGCTGCAGCCCGTCGGTCTCGCGCCGCAGGCGCCACCAGCGCTCGGCCCAGCGCGCGTGGTGCTCGCGGTCGGGGCAGCGGTGGCAGGGGTGCGCCTTCATGCGGCGACGAAGGTCGTCGAGACGCGTGTCGGACGGGTCCGGCTCGGCTGCCCGCCGCCGCGGCGGCGGATCGTGCGGCATCGTGGCGCGCAGCGTGGCCGCCAGGTCGCGACGGGCCTTGGGGTTGCGGGCGTTGAACTGCTTCGGCACGCGCATCGACCCCAGTGGCTCGATGGCCGTGGGCACGTCGTGGAGGGTCAGCCTCCGCAGCTGGTGGTCCTCGGTGACGACGGCCGGCGAGGCAGCCTCACCCTTGCCGCCGCGGTTGGGCATGACGACGACTGCGAGCCCGCTGTGCCGACCGGCCGGGATGCGCACGATGTCGCCGATCCGCAAGGACTCCAACGAGATCGCGGCTTCGGCGCGCGCAGATGCCGAGCGCGCCTTCGCGCCCTCCTTCTCGATCGTGCGGATCTCGTCGCGGATCGCGGCGTACTCGGAGAAGTCGCCGAGGTGGCAGCTCATCTGCTCGGCGTAGCCGGCGAGGGCCTCCTCGTTGCGGCGCACGGTGCGCACGAACCCGACGACGGCACGGTCGGCCTGGAACTGCGCGAACGACGTCTCGAGGATCTCGCGGGCGCTCTCCCTCCCGAACTGTCGCACCAGGTTCACGGCCATGTTGTACGTCGGGCGGAAGCTGGAGCGCAGGGGGTAGGTGCGGGTCGAGGCGAGGCCCGCCACGCCGGCGGGGTCGAGGCCGCGATTCCAGATGACGACGGCGTGGCCCTCGACGTCGATGCCTCGGCGCCCCGCCCGGCCCGTCAACTGCGTGTACTCGGCGGCCGAGATGTCGACGTGGTTCTCACCGTTGAACTTCACCAGCTTCTCGAGCACGACCGTGCGCGCCGGCATGTTGATGCCGAGCGCGAGCGTCTCGGTGGCGAAGACGGCGCGGATGCGGCCCGCCGTGAAGAGCTCCTCGACGACCTCGCGGAAGGTCGGCAGCATCCCGGCGTGGTGGGCCGCGAAACCGCGCGAGATGCCGTCGACGAAGTCCCAGTAGCCGAGAACCGAGAGGTCCTCCTCCGCGAGGCCCTGAATGCGCTCCTCGACGACTCGGCGGTTCGCCTCGCCGTCGGCCTCCGGCACGAGTCGCATGCCGCTCGAGAGCAGCTGCCCGACGGCCGCGTCACAGCCGGCACGGCTGAAGATGAAGGTGATCGCGGGGAGCAGCCCTTCGCGCTCAAGGCGCTCGATGACCTCGGCGCGGGTCGCCCCGCCGCCCGGACGGCCACCGCGGGCGAACCCTCGACCGCCGTCGCCACCACCGGGACCGCGGCCCCTGCCCGCGTCGCTCCCCCGTCGACCCCGGCCCGACCAGTCGTCACCGCCACGGCCGCCATGACCGGCGCGGCCGCCCTTGCCCTTGGGCCGGCCCTTGTCGCGGCCGCCGCGGTTGCTCACCCAGTGCGAGTCCCACGCGCCCCGGCCCTCGGTGCCGCGGATCGCGTGGACGAGGTCGGGGTTGACGCTCACCGAGTAGTGCGAGGGGCTCGCCCGGAAGTGCTCGTCGTCCTCGTCGGCGTCGCGCTCCTCGACGAACAGGTCGAAGAGGGTCTGCCCGACCATCATGTGCTGCCACAGCGGCACGGGCCGGTGCTCGGAGACGATGACCTCGGTGTCGCCACGCACCTCCCCCAGCCACGCGCCGAACTCCTCGGCGTTGCTCACGGTCGCCGACAGCGACACGACGCTGACGTCGGGCGGCAGGTGGATGATGACCTCCTCCCACACGGCCCCCCGGAACCGGTCGGCGAGGTAGTGGACCTCGTCCATGACGACCCAGCCGAGCCCCCGCAGGGTGGTCGAGCCGGCATACATCATGTTGCGCAGCACCTCGGTCGTCATGACGACGATCGGTGCCTCCCCGTTGATCGAGGCGTCACCCGTCAGCAGGCCGACCTGGTCGGCACCGTGCCGGCGCACGAGGTCGGTGTACTTCTGGTTGGACAACGCCTTGATCGGCGTCGTGTAGAACGCCTTGCGTCCGGTTGCCAGCGCCATGTGCACGGCGAACTCGCCGACGATGGTCTTGCCCGCCCCGGTCGGTGCGGCGACGAGCACCCCCCGGCCCTCCTCGACCGCCCTGCAGGCCTCGGTCTGGAAGTCGTCGAGCGGGAAGTCGAACTGCGCCGCGAACTCGGTCAGGCGCGGCCACGACGGCATCATGAGACCACCTCCGACGGAGTGACGACCCGGAGGGCGCCGGGAACGAGCTCGGCGTCGATGGGCAGCTCTGCGAAGGACTCGCCGTCTGCTTGGGAGTGGATACCGCTCGCCTCCAAGCGAACTCGCCGGGCGCGATGGATCTCGACGGCCGGATGGGTGGTGTGCGAGCCGGAGTAGACCTTCGGGAAGACCCGCAGGAAGGCCGCGACCGACAGCGCGTGGACGATCATGACGTCGAAGAGCCCGTCGGCCACGTCGGCGTCGGGGCAGACCTGCATGCCGCCGCCGAAGGACGTCGTGTTGGCCACGGCCACCAGCATGGCGCGGGTCTCGATGCGGTGCCCGTCGAGCTCGATGGCGTACGGGATGGGACGGAAGACAGGCAGCTCGCGAAGCACCGCGAGGTTGTAGCGCATCTGCCCCCGCGGCCAGGTCATGCGCTGGGCGCGCGCGTTGACGACGGCGTCGAATCCGGCCCCCAGCACGCCCCCGAACCACTTCTCACCGGCCACGCCGTGGCTCACGCGGCCGAGGTCGATATCGCGGGTGCAGCCGTCGTCCAGCAGCGACACGGCCGACTCTGCGTCGCGCACCGGCAGGCCGAGGTTGCGGGCGAAGTCGTTGCCGGTGCCTGCCGCCACGACCGCGAGCCGCGTCGGGGAGCCGGCGCACACGTTGACGCCGAGGTGCACCATGCCGTCGCCCCCGACCACCAGGACCGTGTCGACGCCGTCGGCGACCGCCGCCAGCGCCTGCGACCGGGCCTGCTGGTAGGTGTCACCCGAGACGTCGACGACGTCGTGACCCGCCTCCTCCAGCAGCCGTCCGGTCCGGGCGCCCAGCTGCCGCCCGACGCCCTTGCCCGACGTGGGGTTGACGATCAGGGCGACGCGTTGGGGCACACCCGAAACCTACAGGGGTGACGGCCGGTCGTCGGGGACGTCCAGCCAGTCGGGCTTGTGCTCCTCCTTGCGCCGGTCGAAGAGGAACGCCAGTCCGACCGAGGCGAAGTAGAGCAGCACCATCGGGCTCGCGAGGAAGAGCATCGTGTAGGCGTCGGGGGTCGGCGTCATGATCGCCGCGAACACGAGGATGATCATGACCGCCGGGCGCCAGCCCTTCAGCATCGCCCGGGCCGAGAGCACGCCCACCAGGTTGAGCGCCACGAGGAAGACCGGCAGCAGGAACGCGCAGCCGAAGGCGACGATGAACTTCAGGACGAAGTTGAGGTACTGCGAGCCGTCCTGCAGGTTGTAGGCGCCCACCGGGGTGAAGCCGAGCAGCACCGCGACGGCC
The DNA here is from genome assembly GCA_966081555.1 of uncultured Terrabacter sp. GTDB lineage: Bacteria > Actinomycetota > Actinomycetes > Actinomycetales > Dermatophilaceae > Terrabacter. Next base: position 3,966 of record CBHRRQ010000192.1, on the reverse strand, counting down.
TTGGGCACCATGACGAAGGCGAAGTAGCAGCCGGTGAGGAAGAGCGGGACCGCCGCCACGACGAAGAGCCGTGAGACGAGCTTCTCCTTCTGCGTCAGCCCGGGGACGATGAAGCGCCAGATCTGGAAGAGCCAGATCGGGGACGCCAGGATGAGCCCGACGAAGATCGAGGTCGTCAGCTGCAGCGCGAACGCGTCGGTCATGTTCGCGAAGTTGATGTTGACGACGCCGTCGCGCTCCCGGTCGAGGTCGGTCAGGGGCTTGGTCAGCCGCGCGATGATCTGGTTGTAGTAGATCCAGCCGACGACGGCGCCGATGAGGATGGCGATCGCGCTGATGGTGATGCGGTTGCGCAGCTCCCGGAGGTGGTCGGCGAGCGACATGCGCCCCTCGGGGTCACGCTGCTTGCGGAGAGAGGGCATTCAGATGGGTCCGTGCACGAGAGCGAGCAAGGTGGCGCGGCTGACGGTGGCGACGGTCAGAGCGTCGTGTCGCGACGGATGTCGCTCTCGCTGCTGCCCGTGCTGCTCGTGCTGGACGGACCGGCTGCGCGCAGGCGGTCGGCCTCGGCACGGGCTTCGGCGGCGCGGCGCTCGGCGTCGGCGAGGCGGGCCTCCGCGTCGCGGCGGTCGGCCGCACGGCGCTCGGCGTCGGCGTCGTACGCCTGGCCCTGAACGGTGCTCTGCGAGGCGTCGCTCGGGGCCGGCTTGCCGTCCTTCTTCAGCTCGTCGACCTCGGACTTGAAGACGCGCGCGGAGCGACCGAGGCTGCGCGCCATGTCGGGGAGCTTCTTCCAGCCGAACAGGGCGATGAGCACGACCGCGATGATGATGAGTTCGGGGGCACCCAGGTTGGGCATGGTGATGTCTCCTCGTCGAAAGCCGGCCCGGTGCGGACCGTCAGGTTGCAGCCTCGGTGCTGCAGGTGTCCAGCATACGTGCGTGGGATGAACTCCACCCGAGGCATGTCGTCACGGGCGGCGGGCGTCCGGTCAGTGGACGGTGGCGTACGCGTCGAGCGCGGAGCGCGCCTCGTCGGCCACCGCGTCGGCCAGCTCACGCGGCTCGACGACCCGGACCTCTCCCCCGAGCCGCAGCACCAGGCGGCGCACGAGGGCTGGGTCGGCGACCTTGAGGGTGACCCGCAGCGAGCCGTCCGGGCGGCGTTCGACCCCCTCGTTGGGGTAGTAGTCGGCGATCCAGGCCGCCCAGCGGCTGGCGTCGAGCACGACCGTCAGGTCGTTCTCGCCGGGCACGAACACGTCGTCGAGGTCGCGCGGTGTGGCGCCGGCCGGCGGCGTGCCGTCGACGTCGAGCACGGCGACGTCCTCGATGCGGTCGAGCCGGAACAGCCGCACGTCCTGCGCCCGGTGGCAGTAGCCCTCGACGTACCACTGCGAGTCGAGGTTGAGGATGCGCATGATGTCGACGTCGCGCTCGGTGGACTCGTCACGCGTCGCGACGTAGTAGCGCAGGTGGACCCGGCGTCCGCGCGAGAAGGCGTCCTTGAGCGGCGCCATGACCGGGTGCTGGCTGCCGTCGTCGAGGTCGAGGTCGATGCGGCCCGTCGGCTCGTCGACGGCACCGCCCGCGGCGTCACGGATCTTGCGGAGGGTGCGCTCGGCGACGTCGGAGCCCACGAGGGTCGAGCCCAGGGCCTGGAGGCCGGCGGTGAGGGTGACGGCCTCGTCGCGCGACAGGCGCATCGGGGCCGCGATGTCGTCGGCGTTGTCGAGGTAGATGTGCCCGCTGTCCCACTGGGCGTCGATGAGCTCGGCGTGGCCGTAGCCGGGCGTGCCGCACACGAAGAGCAGCTCGAGGTCCTCGACGACCTGCTCCTCGGTGACGCCGAACTCGCGGGCGGCGTCGGCGATCGGCACGCCCCGGTGCTGCAGCAGCCAGGGCACCATGTCGAGCAGCCGGCCAAGGCGCTGCGTCGCGGTCTCGGGTGCGCGCCGCGGAGCCGGGCGTCTGGTCTCGCGTCTGGTCTCGCTCATGCCTGCTCTCCCGTCGGCTCGGTCGCGGCCTGCGCGGCGGCGACCGCCTGCAGGGCCGCCCGCACGCCCGCCACCAGCTCGGGCGGCGACACGGCGACGGCGTGGGTGCCGAGCGCCACCACGTCGCGCTCGGTCGTGCCGGGTTGGTACGGGACCTCGATCTCGGCCCAGCGCTCGTCGATCTCGGCCGTACGCGTGGCGTTGCGTCGCAGGGTGTGTCCGCGCCCGTGGCGCACGCGCACGACGGCGGTGCCGACCGGCTCGGGTGGCTGGGCCTCGAGGGCCACCTCGGGCACGTGGTCGGACGGGACGGCATACGAGCCCGGGCGGCCCTTGCGCTTGACCGGGCCCTCGAAGCGACTCAGGCGGAACGCGCGCTCGTCGCCGCGGTCGACGTCGAACGCCGTGAGGTACCAGCGGCCGTGCCAGTTCTTCAGCGCCCACGGCTGGACGTGCCGCGTGGACAGCTCGCCGTCGTTCTTGCGGTAGGCGAAGGTGATCGGCTGCAGAGCGGACACCGCGGCGTGCACGGCCTCGAAGGCCGGTTCCTTCGTGCGGATGCGCGGCTCGGCACCGGCGGCCACCGACTCGTCGATCTCGACGCCCGAGAGGCGCAGCTTGCGCAGGCCCGCGGAGGCGGCGCCCGAGATGCTCGCCGTCGACCAGGCTCGGGCCGCCAGGGCGAGGGCGGCCACCTCGTCGGGCTCGAAGGTGATGGCGGGCAGCGTCGTCTCGCTCGAGTCGATGCGGTAGCCCACCTCGTCGTCGAAGAGCACGTCGATGACCGTCGTCGAGATGGGGATGCCCATCTCGCGCAGCTCGTCCTTGTCGCGCTCGAACATGCGGTCGAACGCCTCGTCGGAGGTGGCGGCGGCGTAGGCGGGCAGCGACTCGCGGATCTTCTGCTTCGAGACCGGTCGTCGCGCCGACTTGAGCGCGAGGATGAGGTTGAGCAGCCGTTCGGTCTTCTCTGCCGAGGCAGACGCAGGACTCATCGAGACCTTCCTGGGAGGCGGCGGCGCGGGCGGGCAGTCCGACGCTACCCGAACATGCGATCGATAGGGTCGCCTCATGATCCAGTGGCGCCGGGGTGTCGTCGAGGAGGTGCGGTCCCGCTGGGCGGGCGCCGTCGAGTATGCCGTCCGGCTCGCTTCCGGAGATGTCGTGCGGGCGCTCGGCTACGTCGACACGGTGGGCGCGCTGGGTGCGGGCACGGAGGTGCTGCTCAACACCACGGCCCTCGAGCGCGGGCTCGGCACGGGTGGCCTCGCCATCGTGGTCGCGGCACCCGACGCGCTGCCCGAGCCGGTCGGCGACGTCAGCCAGGTGCCCGGCCACATCGTCAAGGCCCGCTACACGCCCAGCCAGACGATGGTGCTCGGCGTCGACGAGCAGGACAGCGCCCACCACGGCCTCCTCGCCGAGGCCGACGACCTCGCCGGACTGCCGGTCGTCGTCGCCGACCTGCACTCGGCGCTGCCCGCGATCGTCGCGGGTGTCCGACAGACCGACCCGCAGCTGCGGGTGGCCTACGTCATGACCGACGGGGGCGCCCTTCCGATCGACTTCTCCCGCACGGTGGCCGGCCTCCGAGAGTCGGGATGGCTCGCCGCCTCGATCACGGTCGGACAGGCCTTCGGCGGCGACCTCGAGGCGGTCAACGTCCACACCGGCCTGCTGGCCGCCCACCACGTCGTCGGGGCCGACGTGGTCGTGGTCGCCCAGGGGCCGGGCAACCTCGGCACCGGCACCCGCTGGGGCTTCTCCGGCACCTCGGCCGGCGAGGCGGTCAACGCCGCCGGGACGCTGGGCGGTCGCCCCGTCTGCTCGCTACGCATCTCGCAGGCCGACCCCCGCGAACGCCACCTGGGGGTCTCGCACCACAGCCTCACGGCATACGGCCGCGTGTCGCTCGTGGCGGCCGACGTCGTCGCGCCCCGGCTCGAAGGGGACCTCGCCGAGATCGGGGC
>CBHRRQ010000191.1:0-8199 GCA_966081555.1 uncultured Terrabacter sp. | reverse complement strand
GCTGTCACCGCGCGTGCCCGCCTGACCCGCCGCCGGACCCGCCCCCTGACCCGCCGCCGGACCCGCCCCCTGACCCGCCCCCTGACCCGCCAATTGGCTCGTCGGGGCGGCGACCGCCGTTCCGGACGCGCTGGCGGCGGCGGCCGAGAGGGCCGCGGCCCCTCCGGTGACGAAGCCCGGCGTCGTCAGCCCGGCGGCGAGCACGACCGGCACCACGAGCGCCGGGAAGCCGTCGTGGATGACGCGGAGGTCCTCGGCCAGCGCGGCAGCGTGCGGGCAGCCCTCCACGTGGGCCCTCGCCCGCTCCGTCTGGCGCTTCGGCAGGCGCCCCCGCACGAAGGCGCCGAGGTGCTCCACGGTCCAGCGGCACTCCTCGCTGTCCGCTGCCGCGAGCCCCCGGGCCGCCCGTGCGTCGAGGAAGTTTGCGCGCAGGGCCTCGCGCGCCCGCATGGCGCGCACGCTGACCGCGTTGGCGGTCATGCCCAGCGCGGGTGCGACGGCTCGCGGGGCGGCGCCCTCGACGGTCGTGTGCCACAGGATGCGCTGGTCGCGCTCGGGCAGCTCGGCGAAGGCCGTGCGAACCAGCGCCATGCCCTCCTCGTCGACGGCGAGGCCGGCGAACGGGTCGGCGAGGGCCGGTGCCAGCTCCTCGAGGTCGTCGTTCTCGGTGGGGACGAGCCGCAGGTCGCGGCGCCCCTGGTCGATGGCGACGGTGCGCACGGCCGACAGGAAGTAGGCGCGGAAGCTCTCCTCGGGCCCGCGCCCGTCGCGGATCAGGGCCAGCACGCGGGCGGCGGCCTCGGCGACGACGTCCTCGGGGGCGGAGCGGCCGCGGTGACGGTTCGCGACGGCATACGCCGCCGGAAGGTGCCGGCGCCAGAGCTCGCCGAAGGCCTCGGCCGAGCCGTCACGGGTCAGCGCGAGCAGCGTGGCGTCGGGGGCCGCAGCCCAGGCCTCGCTCGACCACAAGGTCGGTTCTGCCGACACCCCTTCGCCCTTCGTCTGCCCCGGTACTCACCGGTTTGTCCGGTCTGAGCGGTGCAGGCAAGTCTGCCAAGGAGCACGGTTGGCGTCCATACCGACGGTCGGTCATGCGGGAGAGCACGCACGAAGAGCGCGGACCGAGCCCGGTCGGAGGCTGGCAGGTTTCGTCCTCCCGAATGATCCCCTCCACGAAACCACGCGGGAGGACGAAACCTGACGGCACCACTGGAGATGACCCCGAAGGGGCCACTCCCTCCCCTGACCAAGCGGGAGACCCCTGCGTTGCCGTCGCCTGTATGACGTGCCAGGACCCATTTCATGACACCGTTTTCCGAAATGGGGGCAAATGCCGGAAATTGACCCACTTTTTCTCCAGTGGCGAGACCGCGCAACGGGCGCGAGACCACTTTCTTACCGTCGCGAGACCCGCGTCTTACCCACTCGCTCGCCGCCACGCACGCGGCAGCCGCTCCGGGTATGACTCCGCCATGACCCGACGGTGGCTCTTCGCCGACCAGCTCGGCCCGCACTTCGCGGTCGGCAACGACGGGGTGCTCCTCGTCGAGAGCCGCCGGGCGCTCGCCCGGCGCCCCTTCCACCGGCAGAAGCTGCACCTCGTTCTGTCGGCGCTGCGCCACCGCGCGGCCGAGCTCGGCGACTCGGCGGTGCTGCTGCGCACCGACACCTACGCTGAGGCCCTGCGCGAGCTGGGCGAGCCGGTGCGCGTCCACGAGCCGACCTCGTATGCCGCCGAGCGCCTCGTGCGCCGGCTGCACACCGAGGGGGTGGTCGAGGACATCGACCCCACTCCGGGCTTCAGCCTCGCCCGCGAGGAGTTCGCCGCGTGGGCCGGCGACCGCCGTCGGGTGCGGATGGAGGACTTCTACCGGTTCCAGCGGCTGCGCCTCGACGTACTCGTCGAGGGCGAGCGTCCCGTGGGTGGCCGGTGGTCGTTCGACGAGGAGAACCGCGAGCCGCCACCCAAGGGTGCCGAGCGCCTCGACGTGCCGCCGCCCTACCAGCCGCGCGAGGACGACATCGACGCCGAGGTGCGCGACGACCTCGACCGGTGGACCGCCGAGGGGCACCTCTCCCCCGTCGGCGACGACGGCCCGCGGGTGTTCGCCGTGACCCGACGCGAGGCACTCGCCGCCCTCGACCGGTTCGTCACGAAGCGGCTCGGCGCGTTCGGCCCGCACGAGGACGCCATGCTCCGCGGCGACTGGGCGATGGCACACAGTCTGCTCTCCGTGCCGCTCAACCTCGGGCTGCTCGACCCCGTCGAGGTGGTCGACCGCGCGGTGCAGGCCTACAGGGACGGCGACGCCCCGCTCGCTTCGGTCGAGGGCTTCGTGCGCCAGGTCATCGGCTGGCGCGAGTACGTGTGGCACCTCTACTGGCACTTCGGCCCGACCTACCGGCGCCGCAACGCGCTCGCCGCCCGGCGCCGGCTGCCCGGGTGGTTCGACCGGCTCGAGACCGGCGACGTCGACGCCGCCTGCCTGGAGGACGCGCTGGCCGGGGTGCGCGAGCGCGGCTGGGTGCACCACATCCCGCGGCTCATGGTGCTCGGCAACTGGGCGGCGCAGCGCGGCTACCACCCCGACGCCCTCACCGAGTGGTTCCAGACGCGCTTCGTCGACGGCTACGACTGGGTGATGCCGGCCAACGTCGTCGGCATGAGCCAGCACGCCGACGGCGGTGCGATGGCGACCAAGCCGTACGTCTCGGGCGGCGCCTACATCGACCGCATGAGCGACTACTGCGGCGGCTGCCGCTACGACCCGAAGAAGCGGCTGGGCGACGACGCCTGCCCCTTCACGGCCGGCTACTGGGCCTACCTCGACCGCAACGCCGCGCGGCTCGAGGGCAACCACCGGATGGCGCGGCCGCTGCAGCAGCGCCACCGGCTGGCCGACCTGGAGGCGGTGGTGGCACAGGAGCGGCGCCGGGCCGCCGCTCCCCCGTGACAGCGGGCCCGTTCAGACGCGGGTGCGGGCGACGGCGAAGGTGCGGGTGAACGGGAAGAGCACGCCGTACGCCTTGCGGGGGTATGCCGTCTCGAGCTCCTTCTCGTAGTCCGCGACGAAGGCCTCGCGCTCCTGCTCGTCGAGCACCCCGAGCACGGGGCGCAGGCCGGTGCCGCGCACCCACTCGAGCACGGGGTGCGGGCCGTCGGGGTCGGTGGCGAGCACGTGCTCGTAGGTGGTCTGCCACACGTCGACGTCGGGGGTCAGGTCGAGCAGGAGCGCGGCATACGTCTGCGGCTGCGCGACGGCCTGGGCGCGAGCCAGCCCGGGCCTCAGGTCGTCGGCCCGGGGGTGCCGCGCCGCGACCTCGCGCATCAGCCGGTGCGACGGGGCGTCGAAGTTCGAGGGCACCTGCATGGCGAACGTGCCGCCGGGTGCGAGCGCCTCGACCCACGACGGGATGAGGCGCAGGTGGCTCGGGACCCACTGCAGCGTGGCGTTCGTGACGAGCACGTCGACGGAGCCGCCGGACTCGGTCGGGTCCCAGTCCTCGGCGGCGGCCTCGACCCACTCGACGCGGCCGTCGTCGTCGAGCTCGCGGGCTCGGGCTCGGGCCAGCATGTCGGGCGAGCTGTCGACGCCGACGACGCGCGCGTTCGGCCAGCGCCGGGCGAGCCCGAGGGTGAGCTCGCCCGGACCGCACCCGAGGTCGACGACGAGCCGCGGGTCGTCGGCGTCGACGCGCGCCAGCAGGTCGGCGAAGGGGCGGCCCCGGTGGTCGGCGAAGGCGGCGTACTGGCGGGGGTCCCAGGCGGCGTCGCCCGTGCGGACGGATCGGCTGTCGGCAGTGGTGGGTTCGGACACGACGTGCTCACTTTCCTTCGATGTCAAGAGTCTTGACGGCGACTACAGTTGGTTGCATGAGCGCCGACCGCAGGCCTGCCGACGACGTCGACGAGATCGTCGCTGCCTGGCGCCGCGAGCGGCCCGACCTCGACGTCTCGCCGCTCGAGGTGCTCTCGCGCGTCTCGCGGCTGGCGCGCCGTCTCGACCTGGCCCGCGGTTCGGCCTTCTCGGAGCACCTGCTCGAGGGCTGGGCCTTCGACGTGCTGTCGGCCCTGCGCCGGGCCGGCGAGCCCTACGAGCTGTCGCCGGGCGCGCTCGTGCAGCAGACGCTCGTCACGTCGGGCACGATGACCAACCGCGTCGACCGGCTGGAGCGCAGCGGCTTCGTCGAGCGCCGCCCCGACCCGGGCGACCGTCGCGGCGTGCTCGTACGGCTCACCGCCGCGGGCCGCGACGTCGTCGACTCGGCCATGGCCGACCTCATCGAGCAGGAGAAGTCGCTGCTCTCGGAGCTCTCCCCAGCCGACCGCGCGCAGCTCGCGACCCTGCTGCGCCGCATGCTCGCCCCGCTCGAGTCGCGGGGCGTCCAGCACGGCTGACCGGCTCATGCCTGCTGGAACTCCAGCCGGTTGCCCACCGGGTCGGTGGTGTGGAAGCGGCGCAGCCCCGGGATGTTCTCGTCCCACGTGACGGGGGCCCCTGCCGCTGCCACGGCCCCGGCCAGCTGCTCCACGTCGGCGACCGCGATGCCGGGGTGGGCCTTGCGTGCCGGGGCGAAGCCCTCCTCGATGCCGACGTGGAGCTCGGCCGAGCCGGCCCGGAACCACGCGCCACCCCGGGCGCGCAACGCCTCGGGCTTCACCACCTCGGTCATGCCAAGGACCCCTGCGTAGAAGGCGCGCATGTCGTCCTCGCAGCCTGCGGGACCGGAGACCTGGACGTGGTGAAGGTGCATCTCCATGGCCCCGAATTTATCTTGACATCAAGATAAATTCAACGGGATTCGCGCGAGTTTCCTACCGGCGCGTACCCTTCCGCACCCCCGCGTCGTTTCTCCTGCACCGGGCCGCCCGCCTCGGCGCGACCCGACGAGCACCTCCGAGGAGAACGCGTGAACACCACGCGCAAGCACGTCCTCGCCATGGGACTGTGCCTCGTCTCGGCGGCGGCGGGGGCCCCGCTCGCGGCGGCGACACCGATGTCGACCGCCGCCGTTCCGGTGAGCACCTCACTCACCAACACGATCACCGACACCGTCAGCGACCTGCTCGCGACCCTCGACACCCGGGCCGTCACGAAGGCAGTCGTCCCCACCGCGGCGACGAAGTCCGCCGTCGCTGCCCTGCTGAAGACCGCCGGCGCGGGGGCCCGTGCCACGTGGGACGCCCGCTTCGGCACCCTGCGGGCGCTGCGCGCCGACGGCTACCTGACCGCCGCACGCACGGGCGCCGCCGTGGACGTCGCGCGGGGCTGGCTCGCCTCGCAGCCCGCGGCGTTCGGGCTCTCGGCGGCCCAGGTGCAGGGCCTCACCGTCGCCCGCGACCACGCCCTCCCGGGCACCGGCACGCACGTCGTCAGCTTCGTGCAGACCTTCGCCGGGGCACCGGCCGCGCGCGGCGGCCGCCTCAACGTGGCCGTCGCCTCCGACGGCCGCGTCCTGTCGTATGCCGGCGAGACCGCTCCCGGCGCCGGGCTCCTCGGCGCCTGGGTGCTCGGCGAGACCGGCGCCCTGCTCAAGGTCGCGGGCACGCTCGCTCCCGGCACGGCATACGCCCCCGTCGTCGACGGCACGCAGGCCGGCTTCACGACGTTCTCGCGCGGACCGTTCGCCGGCCCCGGCTACGTGCGCAAGGTCGCCTTCCCGACGAAGTCCGGCCCGGTCGCGGCCTACAAGGTCTTCTTCATCAAGAGCCAGACCGAAGCCTGGGAGGTCATCGTCGACGGCACGACGGGCGCGGTGCTGCACCGGGCGAGCGTCGTGCAGTTCGACGACGCCCACGGCACGGTCTACGACAACTACCCGGGGGCCGCGAACGGCGGCCAGCCGCGCCAGCAGTCGTTCGGAGCCACGGCCGAGTCGCCCAAGGGCTGGGTCGACCTCACCGGCGCGACCGGAACGGGCGTCACGACGCTCGGCAACAACGCCGACAGCTACGCCAACTGGTCGAACTTCATCGCCCCGGTCGACAACGCGCCCCGACCGGTCTCGCCCACCGGCCACTTCGACTACGCCTACACGAACCAGTGGGCGGCGACGAAGGGGCAGACGACGCCGCCCTCCTACGCCGAGGACCTCAACCCGGCAGCGACGAACCTCTTCTTCCAGCACAACCGCATCCACGACCAGTACTACGCGCTCGGCTTCACCGAGACCGCCGGCAACTTCCAGACCGACAACGGCGGCAAGGGCGGCCAGGGCGGCGACGCCGTCCGCGGGCTCGTCCAGGCCGGCGCCGCCTCGGGAGGCGCGCCCACCTACACCGGTCGGGACAACGCATACATGCTCACCCTCGACGACGGAATCCCGCCATGGAGCGGCATGTTCCTCTGGGAGCCGATCGACGACGCGTTCGAGGGGCCCTACCGCGACGGCTCGTTCGACATGTCCGTCATCCAGCACGAGTACAGCCACGGCCTGTCCAACCGCTACGTCGCCGGTGGCGGCGCGCTCGGCTCGCACCAGGCCGGCTCGATGGGCGAGGGCTGGGGCGACTGGTACGCGATGAACCACGCCTACGCGACGGGCCTCGAGCGCTCGCGCGCCGTCGTGGGTGCCTACGCCACGGGCAACGAGGTCCGCGGCATCCGCAACTACGACTACAACAAGAACCCCAACACCTTCGGCGACATCGGCTACGACCTGACCGGGCCCGAGGTGCACGCCGACGGCGAGATCTGGACGGCGACGCTGTGGGACCTGCACAAGGCCCTCGTGGCGCGCTACGGCATCGCCGCAGGCTCCGAACGGGCCGCCCGCCTCGTCACCGACGGCATGCCGCTCACCGCACCGAACCCGTCGTTCCTCGACGCGCGTGACGGCATCCTCAGCGCCGACCTCGACCGCTACCACGGTGACGACACGGCCCTCATCTGGTCGGTCTTCGCCAAGCGCGGCGCCGGCGTCTCCGCCTCGTCCGCGACAGGTGACGACACCGACCCGAAGCCGGCGTTCGACGTGCCGGCCGCGGCCTCCAACGGCACGGTCGCGCTGACGCTCGTCAACGCGACGACCGGTCAGCCGATCAGCAACGCCCGGGTGATCCTCGGCCGCTACGAGGCGCGGGTGTCGCCGCTGGTGCGCACTGGCTCGACCGGGGGCGCGACGGTCAAGGCCGTCACCGGCACCTACCCGCTGACGATCCAGGCACCGGGGTTCGGCACCCAGACCATCGAGGGCTTCTCGGTCGTCGCGGGCAAGAACACCGCGAAGAAGATCTCGCTCGCGCCGAACCTCGCCTCGACGGCAGCAGGCGCGCAGGTCGTGTCGGTGTCGTCGCAGGACGACGGCGCCCCGGCGAAGTTCGCCTTCGACGACACCGCCGCCTCCGTGTGGTCGACGAAGGCCGGCGACACGGCATACAACGCGGGTCCCGACGAGCGGGTCACCGTCAAGCTCGCCGCCCCGGCGACGGTCAGCTCGGTGCGGGTCAGCGCCTACAAGGCGACCAACGCGTCGCGGTTCGCCGCCCTCAAGGGCTTCACGGTGCAGACCTCGCTCGACGGCGTCACGTGGACGACGGCCCGCACCGGCGCCTTCGGCTACCAGGCCCCGCGCCCGACGGCTCCCGACCTCAACTACACGACGTTCGCGCTCAGCACGCCGACGAAGGCCGCCTACCTGCGCTTCTTCCTCGACTCGGTGCAGGGCGACACGACGACGTACGCGCAGGTCGCCGAGATCGAGGCGTTCGGCTCGGGCGCCACGGTCGCCAACGGCACGGTCACCCCGGACGCGCCGTACAGCGACCAGGGCACCATCACCGCCAACAACCCGGCGGCGGGTGACCCGACCGGCCTGCAGAACGTCTTCGGCGTCACCGGCACCGAGATGAACACGGCGTGCACCTTCCCGCCGGCGTCGCAGGGCGTCGACGGCTGGGTGACGAAGCTGCCGGCGGGCTTCTCCGACGGCCTGCACTCGGTGTCGGTCACGGGCACGAGCCCGCTCGACGACACCGTCGGCCACGACCTCGACCTGTACTTCCTCGACAGCGCCTGCGCGCTGACGGGGTCGACGGCGACGGCCTCGGCCGACGAGTCGGCGCCCATCCCGCCGGGCACCGTCTACGTGCTGACCCAGCTCTACACCGGCGCCAACGTGGCCGTCGACGTCAAGGCGGTCGACAACCGCTAGGCAATCGAAAGAACGCTCCGTCGCGAACCTCCCGATCGAAAGAAT
>CBHRRQ010000190.1:0-8256 GCA_966081555.1 uncultured Terrabacter sp. | reverse complement strand
CGGGGCGCCGCGGCTTCTGGTGGGTCAAGTGGGTCGACCGCATCAGCGTCGACGACCGTCCGGCCTGGGCCCAGTCGCCGTTCCCCCTCCAGTGAGCGACCTCGTCGGGGTGGACCCACTCAGCTGCCGCGTCGCCGCGACACCCACTCGAGGACGAAGCCCAGACCCAGCATCACGAACAGGGAGACGCCGAAGCGGTCGTCACCGGTGGCCAGCGAGGCGACGGAGAGGATGAGCGTCGCGGCCCCGGCGAGGCCGAAGAGGACGGCCTTGCGACGCGTCCGGGCGACCGCGGAGCGCACCTGCTCCGGGTCGCGCACGACGTCGCGGTGCCGCTCGACGAAGGCGTGGGGGTCCTCGATGCCCAGCGCCCCGTTGGCGAGCAGCGCCTCGCGGGCGGCGCGGGGGTCCACCGCGCGCAGCTCGACGCCGTCGACCACGAAGCCCTCGGCCCTGCGGGTCGCGAACGGGGAGATGTCGAGGTCGCGAGCGGCCGTCCACCTGATCGGCGGGATCGGCTGCGGCACCGTGAAGAGGAGGACGAGGTTGGGGTCGGCCCAGGGTGAGGTCGTGCTGAGGTACGGCGTGCGGAACGCGTCGCGCGTCACCCACTCCTCCCCGTCCTCCCACCCCCCGTCCACGAGGGCAGGCTCGAGCAGGACGCCGACCGTGCTCATCGGGACGAACCAGGTGCGGCGGCCACCGAAGACCCGAGGCACCACGAGCGTCACGCCGGTCGCGTCGACGTCGACGTGCGCGTCGCGCGAGATGAGCCGCCAACGGCGGAGGTGGATGCGGACGCCCGACCGGTGGCGGGCGTCGGCTGCAAGGTGACCGGACAGGGGCGTCACCCCCGCACGCCCCGGCGCCTTGACGGCGCACGCCACCGCCACGACCACCGACTCGGCGAAGAGGAACATCGAGAAGCCGTGCGCCGAGTCCCCGACCGGCCATACGCCCGTCTCGACGGGGACGACGACGGACAGCACGACGAGGAGGACGAACGCCAGAGCGCACCCGGCGAGGGCGCGGGGACGCAGCCGGCGCCACGACCACTCACCGTCCCCGCCGCGCGCCGCGGCGACGACGAGGGCACGGGCGACGAGGACCGACGCGGTGAACATGGTCAGGAAGTCCGGCCACGTGTCCCCGCTGTAGACGTGCCCCGACCCGACGGCATACAGGCCGAAGGCGAGGACGACCACGCCCGCCACGAAGAGGCCGAACGCGCCGGCCTGATTCGGGGTCACGGGGAGAACGGGGCCGTCGTCCACGCTGCTGCTCTCCTCGGGCGATGCCCGCTGGCCGGGCCCGGGCCGCACGGCCCGACGGCGAGAAGATACCGAAACGGGGGCAGACACGGGCGCGGGGCACCCGGCGGCTCTGGTCAGCGCAGCACGAGCGCCAGCGTCGCCCCGACGATGAGCACCGACTGCACGCTGTGCACGATGATGCCGAGCCACGCGCTGCGGTAGCGGCGCGACGGCCATGCCAGCGCGACGGAGTCGAGCAGCGCCGTCGGGATCACCCAGGGCATGTGCAGGTGGTAGACGGCGAACAGCACGCCGTTCGCGAGCCAGTCGCCGCGGCCGAAGACGCCGCGCATCCGCGGGAGCAGCAGGCCACGGAACAGCAGCTCCTCGCCCAGCACCGTGTTGAAGAGCGCCATCGCGACGACCACCACGAACCACGGCCAGTTGCCCGAGAGGAACTCGTGGCCCGTGGTCGACCGGAGGAACTCCCCGAGGTCGCGCCCGCCCGGGGCATGGATCCTGGGCAGCACCTGCTCGAGCCCGACGACGAGCACCGCGGGCACGAGCACCCACCAGACGCGCCCGCCGACCCGGCCCGTACGCGGGCTGCGGGGTCGTCGCAGCCACAGGGCGTCCGCGACCGCTCGCCACCGGAGCGTGCCCGTCTCGCGCCGGACGAGGACGAGCACGAGCACTCCCTGCCACACGAGCCCGGCCGTGAGGCAGGCGATGAGCGCCTGCGGCCACCCTGCCGGCCCGTCCAGCCTCCCGGCGAGCGCCGGAGCCACGAGCCACGAGAGGGCGGCCATGGGCAGCGCCGCCGCCGCCCAGACGCCCAGGATCTTCCCCAACGCGTACTGGGGCGGTGTCGGCGTCGTCGCGGGCGGCGGGACTGCCGTCACTGGCGCGGGGTGGGAGACGGACATGGGGACCTCCTCGGGTTCGCCCAGCAGCGTGCTCCCACCCTGAGTCCCCACGCATCGGGGATCACCCTGAACCCGGTCCCGAACCTGCCTGTCCCGGCTCGGGGTCCGCCGACCACCGGGACCCGACGACGACCCAACAGGTCCCGGTCACCGTGGTCGCATCGACGCCCCTTCACCGGCATCCACCTGCCGCTGAGCTTCACCGGCGCCGACGGGGTAGGCGACGTCGGACGCAACGTGGTCGCAGGCGTCGGGACGGGTCGCAGGTCGTCCGCACGTCACCGGTGCCGGACCACGCAACGGTCCAGGGGTCTGCGGTGTCTTCACGTCAGGGGCCCGGCACACGGGCCACGTCGCCCGGGAGGTGTCCATGAGACGAGCAGCCCTCGCCGCCGCCGCCGCCGTCGTGCTCGGTGCCGGCGGCTGCACCGGCACCGCACGGCCCGAGGCGGGGTCCGCGACGTCCGTCGGGCGGCAACCCGCGTCGGCCTGCAGCACCCCGTCGAAGACCGGGGACGCGTCGGCGATCATCGACTGGGTCGACTTCGTCCAGCTGGGCGGGATCCAGTACTACGCCGGTCTCGACGGGCAGGTGCCGCCCGTCCCGACGGACCAGCTCGGTCCGACGGTCGGCCTCGTCGAGTGCCGGCTCAGCGAGCTGGACTTCTCGGGCGCTCCGGGGCCCGCGGTCGACGGCGACGCGGCGTTCATCCCGGTGGGTACGCCGGTGCGATCCATCCGCGGCTACGACCCCGCGTGCCGCGTGGCGGCCACGGTCGAGGGCTTCAACCGGGTCTACCTCGCACACACGGACGTCGCGGGCGTCACGAGAGCCGTTCCGTGCGCCGAGGCTCCTCGCGCCTCCTCCGGCCGGTAGTGCCACCTCCGCCGACTCGACCGGTGGCGCCGCACCACGACGGACGCACTGAACGTAGGCTCTAGGGGCCATCCGGCACCTGATCGTTCGTCGAGGAGGCTCCGTGTCTCACAGTCCGTCCCGCATCCGGGAGATCCTCCCGACCTCCAGTCGCACCGCTCTGGGAGCGACGCTCGCCGGCGGCGTGCTCACGGCGCTGGCGTCGGCGCCCGAGAGGGTGAGCCACCTCTTCCGGCACCGCTTCCCGATGGTGGCGGTCACCGGGATGACCGGGGTCGGCAAGAGCCAGCTCGTCGACCGGCTCACGCGACGCACGTCCGCCGACGGCGTGGCGCAGGTCGGGTCGGCCGTCATGGAGCGCCGGACCCGCCGCTCCCCGCGGCTGCACGGCTTCCGCTTCCTCGTCGTGCCGGGCGACAACGCGGCGACCCGCCTCGGGGCCCTCGACGAGGTGTTCCACGACGAGCCGGTCGACGGCGTCATCCACGTCGTGGCGAACGGCTACGCAACACCGCGACGAGCCGCAGGCACGACGGGTGAGGGCACGGCGAGCCGCGAGGAGCAGCTCGCCGCCGAGCTCGAGGACTGGGCGATCACCTCGCACCGGATCGCGTCGATGGCCGTGCGCCGGCACAAACCGATCTGGCTCGTCATCGCCGTGACGAAGACCGACCTGTACCCCGACGACGTCGACGAAGTCGTGCACTACTACTCGCCCGGCAGCGGTTCACCGTTCGGCGACAAGGTCGACGCGCTGCGGGCCCTGGCCGGCGGGGCGAAGCTGTCGATCGACGTGCTGCCCGTGTCGAGCCAGGGCGGCGACCGCAAGTCCGCGCTCCCGGCCAAGCAGGCCGGCGCGATGGTCGACGCGCTGGCCGACCGGCTGGGACAGCTGAGCGGTCACGCCTGAGGCGTCAGTCCAGGCAGAACTCGTTGCCCTCGACGTCCTGCATAACGAGGCACGACTCGTTGAAGCCGTCGGCGAGCAGCAACCGCTGACGGGAGGCGCCGAGCGCCTCGAGCCGCGCGCACTCCGCCTCGAGGGCGGCGACACGCTCGTCGCCGCGCAGACCGGTGCCGACGCGTACGTCGAGGTGCACCCGGTTCTTGACGACCTTCCCCTCGGGCACGCGCTGGAAGTACAGCCGGGGGCCGACACCCTCCGGGTCGACGCACGCGTACGCGCTGCCCTGCCTGTCCTCCGGGAGCGAGCCGTCGAACTCCTCCCAGGACCCGAAGCCCGGCGGGGGCGGCGGGACGACGTAACCCAGCACCTCGCACCAGAAGCGCGCGACGCGCTCCGGGTCGGCGCAGTCGAACGTGACCTGGAACTGCCTGACGGTCGTCATGCGCCCACCCTAGGATGCGAGCCGCCTCTCGTCGCAGCAGTTTTCGGCTAGTCGTGCAGCAGGGTCCACTGGCCCTCCGACACGACCTCGACCCGCCCGTCGACGACGACGAACGCGGTCTCGTCGTCCACGGCATACGCGGGCCCCTCGATGCCTGCGGCCCACTGCTGCGCCTCGGCCATGGTGTTGCCGGGCTGGTCGTCGCCGTTGACGTGCGGGCAGATCGCGAAGTCGACGAGGCCGAGGGTCTCGTCGCCACCGGTCTCGGGGCGCCACTGCACGAAGTCGTCGCCGACCCGCGGCGTGAGCACCATGCTGCCGGCACTGAGCCCGACCCAGACGGTGTCGAGCGTCGGCAGCAGGTCGGCCAGCCCCGACTCGCGCATCCAGTGGGCCAGGTAGAGCACGTCGCCGCCGGCCGCGAGCAGGGCGTCGGCCTCGCGCACCTTCGGGACCCACAGGTCCTTGTCGATGCTGGGCAGGGCGGTGAGCTCGAGCACGCCCATCGACTGCCACCCGAGCCCGACCATCCCGTCCGACTGCCCGGTGATGAACTGCCACGGCTTCTCGCCCGGGCCGACCCACGGGTGGGCGTACTGGGCCGTGGGGATGCAGAGGGCCGTGGCCTCGGCGATCGGCTTGCCGAGGAGGTCCACCAGGGCGGCCTCGATGCTGGGGTTCCTGACGCCTGCGGACGTGAGAAGGAGCTTCACCGTGCCTCCCGGCGGGGCGAGAATGTGGACACTGTCAACCTACCGGCCGACGGTGCCGTTTCGACGTCTGACGGGTACCTAGGGTCCAATGGACCCTGCGGGCCGGACCGCCCGCCACAGCTCCATCGCTCCCGACCCTCACGACACGCAGGCCCGACCATGACGACGCAGACGCTCGCACCACCCGCGCACCGGCGGGCCCGCCTGCTGCCGTCGGTCAGCTCCGTGCCGCGGCGCAGGCTGCTCGTCCCGGTCGTCATCGCGTTCGCCTTCCTCGTGACCCAGGGCGTCGTCCAGGCGGTCACGCCGTTCATCCGGCAGGACGACTGGACCTTCCTGCTGCCTGACAACCAGCCGAACGTGGCCCCTCCCCGCTACTACAACATCAGCGAGGGGCGCTGGCTCAACACCGGTTGGTGGTGGCTCGTCGGCCAGCACGGCACCCCGACGACCGCCGCCCTGACGTATGCCCTCGGCTACGCGCTGCTCGTGGCCGGCATGTGGCGGGTGCTCCGCCGGGCCGGGATGCGTCCCGGGCCCGTCGTCGACGTCCTCCTCGGCATCGCGCTCTACGCCTCGTGCGTGTGGGTGCAGCTGCTCTACTGGCCGGGCGCCCTGACGCCGTCGGTCCTCGTCGGTGCCACGGCGATGTGGCTGCTGCCGTGGGCATCCCGCACCCGAGTGCGGATGGCCCTCTGGCTGCTGCTCAGCGGCGTCGCGGCCGTGCTGTCCTACCCGCCGATCGGCGTCGTGCTGCTCGTCTTCGCCGTGGTCCACGTGCGCGACGCCCCGTGGCGCAGGGTGCTGGCCGTCGTCGCCGGCTGGGTCGTCGCCTTCGGCACGGGCATCCTCGTCGCCTACACGCTCAACTGGATCTTCAACCAGCACTTCGGCATCGAGCTGGCCTCGTGGCGTCAGGCCAACCCGCTCAACTCCCTCGACTCGCTCAACGACAACGTGGGCCGCTGGCTCGACTCGGCCCACGACCTGTGGCGCGCCCAGTGGTGGGTCGCTCTGGTCGGCCTCGTCGCGTTCGCCGTGGGGATCCGCGACCACCGGGTGCGCCCGCGCCTGCTGCGGCTGCTCGCCGCGTTCGTCGTCGCGTGCGGCCTCGACGCCGGGCAGACCATCGTGACGGGCGCGGTGACCGAGGCGCGCGGCCAGCTGTGGACGTGGCTCGTCGCGGTCCTGCCGGTCGCCTTCCTTCTCCTCCGCCGCGGCCGCACGGACCCCCGGGCCGTACGCGTGTCGCCCGCCGAGCGCGTACCTGCCGTGCTGCTGGCCGTCCTCGCCGTCGTCGGAGTGCTGGCGTGGCGGGCCGACATCGGCGCCCACCAGGCGACGCGTGTGCAGTACGCCGCCATCGCGGCGCAGGCCACCGCGCCCGAGGCGGGAGAGAAGGCCGCGCGCATCGTCATCTACCAGGACTGGTACGTCAAGGGCAGCCGTGACGGCGCGCTCATGGCGAGCACGATGTTCATGGCGGTGCGCCAGGCGACGGGCGGGGTGCAGCCGCGCTGGTGCCGCGGCGACGAATGTGTCGAGCTGGCCCGGGAGTCGTCGACCCGTTCGGTCGTGCGCATCGACAGCCCGGCCGGGCTGAGCCACGTCATCGGCATCGTCGTGCCACCGCCGCCCGACTGGCTCTGACCGCAAGCCCTGACACGCAGCTCTGACGCCCGGCTCCGGAGCACCTCCCGGCACTGGTCCTGGCGACGCCGGGCCTCGGCGTCCGGCGCGGCTAGCCTTGCCTCAGGTGCCCTGCGAGCAGGAGGTGGTCATGGCGTACGACGTCGACTTCACGGAGGTCTCGACGGTGGGGTTGGAGTCCTCGCCGGTGGCGGAGGCTCTGGCAGGCCTGCGCGCCAACGAGGCCCGCTACTTCAAGAACAAGTACTCCCTCACGTTCAGCGTCGAGCCCGCCGACGAGGCGAAGGACGTCATCGCGTACGTGGCCAGGATCCTCGAGGAGGAGCGGGGCATCGTCATCGCCTCGCCGGCGCTCGAGGCCACGGAGTTCGAGGTCGACGGCGTGCGCTGGTCCTACGTCTTCTACGAGTCGGGGCTGTCGGTCAACGTGCTCTACACCCTCGCCGACGGTGGCAAGCGCGCTGTCGGGTTCAAGCTCTCCGACGGCATGGACGTGCCGGCCGAGCTCGGCGAGTTCAAGTTCGCCCGGCAGAAGTCGAAGCTGGCCGGCACGATCCGCGGCTCCTACTTCGTCATCAAGGGCAAGTACTGACCCCCAGCTCGACTGCCGAGAAACCAGCAGGTCGGCTCGACGCGACGGCGTCGAGGACGCGCTGTCGACCTCGTCAGCGGAGGTAGAGGGCGCGGGCGGGGCAGAGGCGGATCGCCGTCTCCGCCACGGCGTGGCCCTCGGGCCCCTCGACCGTCTCGGGGGCGACCACGGGGTAGCCCCACTCGTCGAGCGTCACGCCCTCGAGCAGCTGCGCGCACACGCCGTGGCCGGTGCACGCGACGCGGTCGACGGCGAGACGGCTCGCGCGGACGAGTCCGAGGCGTCGGCTCGTGTGACCCGTCGCGTCGGCGGGGTTGCCGTGGTCAGCCTGCGTGGACATGGGTCCTCCCGTCGGTGCGGTGGTCGTGCCGCTGGAGCGCGGCGTCGCACCGGCCGTGCCGGTGCGCCTCGACATGCGGTCCGAAGACCCGCAGGGCCGACCAGGCAAAGCCGGCCACGCCGTCGGGGAACCGGCACGCCCCACGCCCCGGCAGCAGCGAGATGCGTGAGACGACGCGGTCGTATGCCGTGTGGTCGCCTGCGGCGAGCGCGCGCCAGTCCGCGGCGAGCGCGGGCAGCCCGAACATGCATGGTCCGCACTGTCCGGCGGACTCGCCCGCGGCCCAGGTGAGGCAGCGGTCGACGAACTCGACCGGGCAGCTGGCCGGGTCGAGCACCTCGACGACGCCGGGTCCGGTGCGGGCGCCGACCCGGGCGAGAGCCTCGTCCGACCAGACCAGACCGCTGAGGTCGGCGGCCGCGACGAAGGCGCCACCGAGTCCGCCGAGCAGCAGGCCCGGCGACCGGTCCGCGAGCCCCGGGGGGCCGGCCCCCCGGTGGGCCCCCCCCACGCCGTAGAAACCCCACGCCCCGCCGGCGGTGTCGACAGAGACCCC
>CBHRRQ010000189.1:0-8285 GCA_966081555.1 uncultured Terrabacter sp. | reverse complement strand
GCCCCACCCGTCGAGTGGCCACGAATGGCCCCCTCCCCACCGTCGAGTGGCCACGTGTGGTCAGCCGTCGACCGCCCCGACGAGGACGGCGCGCGCGCCGACGAGCGACGGGCCGTACCAGGTGAGCAGCCGCCCACTCACGAGGGCGGTGCGCGCCCGGCTGAACGCCTCGGGCCCGTCCTCTCTCGTGAACACGTACGGCTCGTCGGGGAGCAGGACCGTCAGGCCGTCGCGGTCCAGCCCTCCCGGGTCGACGTGGGGGTAACGCTCAGGCGAGTCAGCGAGCACGTTGCGCCAGCCGAGCCGGGCTACGAGATCACCCGTGAAGGTGTCGCGGCCGACAGCCATCCACGGGTCGCGCCAGATCGCCACCGCCACGTCGAGGGTCGGCTCGGGCACGGGTCCCTCCCACTCGCGTCGTGCGGCCGCGAACCAGCCGGGCGTGGCCACGTCGAGCACCTCCACGAAGAGGCGCTCGAGCGAGTCGAGCGCCGCCGGCACCGTCTCGATGTCGGTCACCCAGACGGGTATGCCGTCAGCCCGCAACCGCTGCACGTCGAGCTGGCGGTTCTCCTCCTTGTTGGCCACGACCAGGTCGGGCTGCAGGGCGGCGATGGCGCCCCGGTCTGGGTTCTTGGTGCCGCGGACACGTTGCACCGCAAGGTCGCTCGGGTGCGTGCACCAGTCGGTCGCCCCGACGAGCCGGTCGGGGCACGTCACCGCCAACGCCTCCGTGATCGACGGCACCAGCGACACGACCCGACGGGGCGGCCGGGGGAAGGAGACGGCATACGCCAGGTCGTCGGACAGCGTCACGGGCGGCACGAGCTGGCCTCTCGACGGTTTCAGACGTTGCGGCGGTACTGGCCGCCGACCTCGAAGAAGGCCTCGGTGACCTGCTGGAGCGAGCAGACCCGAGCCGCGCGCATCAGCACCTCGAAGACGTTGCCGCCCTCGATGGCGACCGCCTTGAGCTCCTCGAGCGCCGCCCTGGCCTCGACCTCGTGCTCCGAGCGGAAGGCGCGGACCCGCGAGAGCTGGCTCTGCTTCTCGTCCTCGGTGCCACGGGCCAGCACGACCTTGCGCGGCTGCTCCCCCTCGTGCGGGTTGCGGAAGGTGTTGACGCCGATGATGGGCAGGCTGCCGTCGTGCTTGCGGTGCTCGTAGAGCATCGACTCGTCCTGGATGCGGCCACGCTGGTAGCCGGTCTCCATCGCGCCGAGCACGCCGCCGCGCTCGGTGATGCGGTCGAACTCCTTGAGCACCGCGGCCTCGACGAGGTCGGTGAGCTCGTCGATGACGAACGAGCCCTGGAGCGGGTTCTCGTTCATCGCGAGGCCCCACTCGCGGTTGATGATGAGCTGGATCGCGAGCGCCCGCCGCACCGACTCCTCGGACGGCGTCGTGACGGCCTCGTCGAAAGCGTTGGTGTGCAACGAGTTCGCGTTGTCGTAGATCGCGATGAGCGCCTGCAGCGTGGTGCGGATGTCGTTGAAGTCCATCTCCTGCGCGTGCAGGCTGCGGCCCGACGTCTGCACGTGGTACTTCAGCTTCTGGCTGCGGTCGTTGGCGCCGTACTTCTCCTTCATGGCGACGGCCCAGATGCGGCGCGCGACGCGGCCGAGCACGGAGTACTCGGGGTCCATGCCGTTGCTGAAGAAGAAGCTGAGGTTGGGCGCGAAGTCGTCGATCCGCATGCCGCGCGCGAGGTAGCTCTCGACGTAGGTGAAGCCGTTGGCGAGCGTGAACGCGAGCTGGCTGATGGGGTTCGCCCCGGCCTCGGCGATGTGGTAGCCGGAGATGCTCACCGAGTAGAAGTTCTGCACCTTGTGGTCGACGAACCACTCGGCGATGTCGGCCATGCAGCGCAGCGAGAACTCGGTGCTGAAGATGCAGGTGTTCTGGCCCTGGTCCTCCTTGAGGATGTCGGCCTGCACCGTGCCGCGCACGTTCGCGAGGGCGTATGCCGTGAGCTCGGCTCGCTCGTCGTCGCTCGGTTCGCGCCCCTCCCGCTCGCGGAACGCGTCGACCTGCTGGTCGATGGCGGTGTTGAGGAAGAACGCGAGGATCGTCGGCGCGGGACCGTTGATGGTCATCGACACCGACGTCGTGGGCGAGACGAGGTCGAAGCCGTCGTAGAGCGCCTTCATGTCGTCGAGCGTCGCGATGGAGACGCCGGACGTGCCGACCTTGCCGTAGACGTCGGGTCGCGGGTCGGGGTCGCGGCCGTAGAGCGTCACCGAGTCGAACGCGGTGGACAGGCGGGTGGCGGGCTGGCCCTCGGAGAGCAGCTTGAAGCGGCGGTTGGTGCGGAACGGGTCGCCCTCGCCGGCGAACATGCGAGCGGGGTCCTCGCCCTCGCGCTTGAACGGGAAGACGCCGGCGGTGAAGGGGTAGTAGCCGGGCAGGTTCTCGCGGCGCAGGAAGCTGACGAGCTCGCCGTGGTCGCGGTAGCGGGGCAGTGCGACGCGCGGGATCTTGTTGCCCGACAAGGACTCTCGCGTCAGCGCGTTGCGGATCTCCTTGTCGCGGATGGTGACGACCTGCTCGTCGCCGGAGTAGGACTCGACGACGGACGGCCACGCCGTGAGCGCGTCGGACACTTCGGCCGGGAGCTGCTTGCGGGCCCCCTCCAGCAGGCCCTCCACTTCCTCGGCGGGCGAGCCCGCGTCGACGAGCTCGTCGCGCACGGACTCCAGGCGCTGCACGCGACTGGCCGCGGCGGCATACCTCTGCGTCTTGTCGTGGTAGCCGCGGACGGTGTCGCTGATCTCGGCGAGGTAGCGCACCCGCGAAGCGGGGACGATCGTCGCGATGCGCGTCGACTGCTTCGTGTCGACGTGGGGCAGCACACCCTCCTCGACCGGCATCCCCTTCTCGGAGAGGAGGGTCCGCAGCTGCTGGTAGAGCGCGGTGACGCCGTCGTCGTTGAAGGTGGCGGCGCTGGTGCCGAAGACGGGCATGTCGGCGGGGCTCTTGCCGAAAGCCTCGCGGTTGCGCACCATCTGGCGGCCGACGTCGCGCAGGGCGTCCTCGGCGCCGCGACGCTCGAACTTGTTGATGGCGACGACGTCAGCCTGGTCGAGCATGTCGATCTTCTCGAGCTGGCTGCTGGCGCCGAACTCCGGCGTCATGACGTAGAGCGAGATGTCGGAGTAGCGCACGACCGCCGCGTCGCCCTGGCCGATGCCGGGAGTCTCGAGCACGACGAGGTCGAAGCCGGCCGCGCGGACGACGTCGAGCACGTCGTCGAGGTGCGCCGGCACCTGCGACTCGCCGCGGGTGGCGAGGCTGCGGAAGAAGACCCGGTCGCCGTCGAGCGAGCTCATGCGGATGCGGTCGCCGAGGAGGGCGCCGCCGCCGCGGGAGCGGGTGGGATCGATGGCGAGGACCGCGACGCGCAGCTTGTCCTGCTGGTCGAGGCGCAGGCGGCGCACGATCTCGTCGGTGAGGCTCGACTTGCCGGAGCCGCCCGTGCCGGTGATGCCGAGCACCGGCACACGCCGTCGGCCGGCCGCCTCGCGGATGCCGGTGAGGGTCGCCTCGTCGAGCTCACCCTCCTGGGCGCCGGTGATGGCGCGCGCCACGGCCGAGCGGTCGCCGGCGAGGAGCGCCTCCAGGGACGGGGACCCGATCTCCCAGGGGTCGAAGTCGCAGTCGGCGACGACCCGGTTGATCATGCCGGCGAGACCGAGCCGCTGGCCGTCCTCGGGGCTGAAGATCGTGACGCCCGACTCGCGCAGCCGTGCGATCTCGTCGGGCACGATGACGCCACCACCGCCGCCCACGACACGGATGTGTCCGGCGCCGTTCTCCTTGAGCAGCTGCACGAGGTACTCGAAGTACTCGACGTGCCCGCCCTGGTAGGAGCTGACGGCCACGCCCTGCACGTCCTCCTCGATCGCCGCGTCGACGACCTCCTGGACCGAGCGGTTGTGCCCGAGGTGGATGACCTCGGCACCCTGCGTCTGCATGATGCGCCGCATGATGTTGATCGACGCGTCGTGCCCGTCGAACAGGCTGCTCGCCGTGACGAGACGGACGTGGTGAGACGGGTGGTGGAGCTCGCGCTTCGCTGCGTCGGACATGGCAAAAATACTAGGACTTCCTACTAATGGACGTCAACGCGTCGGCGACCTACGATGGCGCCATGACTGCGGACTCGACGGGTGCCGTCCCCGGCCTGGGCTTCGACCCCATCGCGCGCGCCCGCGAGCAGTGGCTCGAGCAGGGTTGGGACGCCGCCGCCGACGGCATGGCCGCGATCACCTCCCTCATGCGCGCGCACCAGATCGTCCTCGCGCGGGTCGAGTCGACGCTCAAGCCGCTCGGCGTGACCTTCGCCCGCTACGAGGTGCTCATGCTGCTGTGGTTCAGCAAGCGGGGGTCGCTGCCGATGAAGGTCATCGGCAGCCGCCTGCAGGTGCACCCCACGAGCGTGACCAACGCCGTCGACCGGCTCGAGGACGCCGGCCTCGTGACCCGCTCTACCCACCCCGAGGACCGCCGCGCCATGCTCGTCGCCCTGACGCCGTCGGGTCGCGAGCTCGCCGAGCGTGCGACGAAGGCGCTCAACACCGAGGTGTTCGAGCAGCCCGACCTCGGGGCCCGCGACGTGCACGCGCTCGTCGACGTGCTGACCCGACTGCGGCGCGGCGCCGGCGACTTCTGAGCCGCCGGGCGGACGCCACGCCCGGCTCGTTGGCGCGACCTGCAGCGCCCGGCCGCGGTTCTCGGCAGACTGGGTCAATGGCCGATGCCCCTCCCCCGCCCGCCGACCACCGCGACTGGCTCGACGAGCAGCGACGCCGCATGCGCGCCCTGGTGCGGCGCGCCCAGAACCCTGCCGGCGGCTTCGGCTGGCTCACCGACGACGGCGACCTCGACCCCGACAAGGGCGTCGAGCTGTGGATCACGGCGCGGATGACGCACGTCGCCGCGCTCGCCGTGCTCGAGGGTGACTCCGACTCGGCCGACCTCGTCGACCACGGCGTCGCGACCTTCACCTCCGGCGGCCTGCTCCACGACGCCGAGCACGGAGGCTGGTTCGCGTCGGTGCATGCGGACGGCTCCCCCGACATCTCCGACAAGCGCGCCTACGAGCACGCGTTCGTCGTGCTCGCCGCGACCAGCGCCTCGGCGGCGCGCCGCCCGGGCGCCGACGACCTGCTCGACACCGCCCTGCAGACCTTCGAGCAGCGCTTCTGGCGCGAGTCCGACGGTCTCGCCGTCGACGTGTGGGACCGCACGTGGACCGACCTCGAGGACTACCGCGGCGTCAACGCGAACATGCACTCCCTCGAGGCGCTGCTCGCGGCCTGGGACGTGACCCGCGACCCCCGGTGGCTCGGTCACGCGCTGCGCATCACCGAGAACGTCGTGCACGGCTTCGCGCGGTCGTGGAACTACCGGCTGCCCGAGCACTTCGACTCCACCTGGAAGCCACGCCCCGACTACAACCGCGAGCGCGCGACCGACAAGTTCCGCCCCTTCGGGGTCACGCCCGGCCACCTGCTCGAGTGGGCACGGCTCGCGCTGCACCTACGCCGCGCGCTGGGCGCCGAGGCGCCGCCTTGGCTGCTCGACGACGCCCGCTCGCTCTTCGACGTCGCGGTGCACGAGGGCTGGCACGTCGACGGCAACGAGGGCTTCGTCTACACCACCGACTTCGAGGGCCGGCCGGTCGTGCGCGACCGCCTGCACTGGGTCGTCGCCGAGGCCATCGGGGCCGCCCGCACCCTCGACCTCGCGACGGGAGACCCGACGTATGCCGCGTGGTACGACCGGTGGTGGCAGCACGCGCAGCGGTGGTTCGTCGACGCCGAGCAGGGGTCGTGGAGGCACGAGCTGTCACCCGAGCTCGTCCCGTCGAGCGTCGTGTGGCAGGGACGCCCGGACGTCTACCACGCCTACCAGGCCTGCCTCGTCGGCGCGCTCGGCGAGATCACGTCGTTCGCCGGCGCGCTGCGCGAAGGGGTGCTGCGCTGACAGCCCTATGACACAGGGCTGTCAGCCGATGACGCGGTCGAGCCAGGCGTTGCCGAAGACGCGGTCGGGGTCGACCCGGTCGCGCAGGGCGCGGAAGTCGGCCATCCGCGGGTAGAGCGGGGCGACGGCGTCGGCCCCCGCGACGAAGCACTTGCCCCAGTGAGGGCGCGCACCGAGCGGCAGCAGGGCGTCCTCGATCGCGGGCAGGACGGCATACACCCGCTCCTCGTCGCGCAGCCACGTGAAGTGCACGCCGAGGACGTCGTGACCGTAGGAGCTGCTGAGCCAGTGCTCGTCGGCGGCGACCGTGCGCAGCTCGCACACCTGCAGCACCGGCGCCAGGCGCTGGCCCAGGGCCCGCAGCCGCTCGATCGCCGTCAGGGCGTGCGACCGCGGGAGAAGGTACTCGCTCTGCAGCTCCTCGCCGCGGCTCGGCGTGAACTCCATGCGGAAGTGCGGCAGGCGCTCGAGCCACGGGCCGAACACACCGCCCTGCTCGGTGACCGACTCGGTGGGCGCCCCCTCGAGCATGTGCAGCGTTCGCTCGGCCGGCAGCGCCCCGTGCAGATGGAGCGGCGCCTCGTCGACGCGGCTCTTGCGCCAGACCTGCTCGATGCCGCTCTCGGTCCACCGGGTGAACAGGCTGACGCTGTAGGCGCTGCGGGTGACCTCCTCGATGTTCTCGACGAGGGAGTCCCAGCCCAGCCCCGTGTAGACGTCCTGGCGCACGTCGTAGGTCGGCTCGATGTCGAGGGTCAGCGCGGTGACGACGCCGAGCGCCCCCAGCGACACGATGCTGCCCGGGTGGTCGGCGTCGCCACGGCTGACGGTGCGCACCTCGCCGTCGGGGCCGACGATGTCGACGGAGGCGACCGCCGTTGCGAGCGAACCGTTCTCGACACCCGAGCCGTGGGTCCCCGTCGCGACGGCACCGGCCACCGAGATGTGGGGCAGCGACGCGAGGTTGCCGAGCGCCCAGCCCGCCGCGTGCAGCTGCGTGGCGACGTCGCCGTATGCCGCCCGCCCCGTCACGCGTGCCGTGCGGCTCACCGGGTCGCCCGACCCCGCGGTCGGCAGGTCGACCAGCGACACGAGCACCCCGGCGTCGGCATCGGTGTTGTAGGTGAGGTCGGTGAAGGAGTGGCGCGACCCGAGCGCCCGCACCCGGGGCGCCGCGGCGACGACCTCCTGGAGGTGCTCCACCGAGCGGACCCGCTCGATGCGAGCCCGGTAGGTGTGGTTGCCGGCCCAGTTCCGCTCCGTCGTGACGTCGACCATGCGACCCAGTCTGCCCGCGACGGGCGGCGTCGGGGCGACGGCATGCGGCGGGGGGACGATCGCGCCGCCGGTGCGGTACCGACCAGGGTCGATCAGTGCCGACGTCGGTGCGTGCGCTCCTGGTGGAGCTCGGGGTGCACGTCCTCGGGCAGCTCCTCGGGCTCGGCGCCCTCGCCCGGCTTGGCCACGCCCCAGCCCTCGGGGCTGATCGTGTCGACCGGCGGGTTGCCCACGAGGTGGGAGCGCTCGGCCCCCTCCGGATGGTCGCGACGCTCCTGCTCCGTGCGGTCGCGATGCGAGTTCATGGAGTCCATCGTGTCGCCTCCCCGTCGGGAGCTCCTCGGCTCGACCATGACGAAGCCGACGACGAGGATGACGATGACACCGAACAGGACGAAGATCCCGACCCGATCACCCATGACACCTCCCGGAGAGAACCGTCACGAACGACGGTACTCCTGCCTCCACCTCCGGGACCCGCGAAGCGCGAGGTTCAGGTCTGGTCGGGAGAGTCCGACACGTCGTTCGGGGCGGACCGCAGGGGTTGGTACGAGTCGGCAGTGCGGCCGCCGGCACCCGCACCGGGCACGGCTGTGCTCTCGCCCGAGCGATCGACGGTGTCGATGGGCGGGTTGCCCACGAGACGGTCGCCGTCGGGCCCTTCGGGGGCGACGCGCGCGCGCCCGCCCTCTGACTCGACGGCCGGGTTGAGGGTCTCGTGCTCCACGGCGTCGCCGGTGCGCCGGCGTGGACGCATCAGCACCAGCAGTCCGACGAACAGGATCACGACGACGAGCATGACGATCAGACCCAGATGGTCCCTCATGGCACTCCTTCCGGTCGGTCGAACGGGCCCGTACCCGTTCGGCGGACGGTCAGTCGCGCCCGGTCTGCTGCTCTGCGCGGGCGCGGGCCAGGCGCGCCTGCCGGTCCGCGACGAGCCGGGCTTTGGGGTCGTTGCCCTCACCCAGCTGGGCGGGACCGAAGAGGGTCAGCCCGATCATCTTCAGCCGGTAGCC
>CBHRRQ010000188.1:0-8364 GCA_966081555.1 uncultured Terrabacter sp. | reverse complement strand
ATCCATGACAGGAGCCTAGTGACGAGGGAGGGTGGTCGACCATGACGACGAGCTTCGACCGGATGTGGGCCGACCTGTCACCGCTCGGACGTGACGGCGGCACCGGCGGCTACCGCCGCTACGCCTGGACGCGCACCGACCACGACCTGCGCGAGTGGTTCGTGGGGGAGTGCACCGCCCGCGGCCTCGACGTCGTCGAGGACCGCGCCGGCAACCAGTGGGCGTGGTGGGGCGACCCGGACTCGAGCCCGGGGGTCGTCATCGGCTCGCACCTCGACTCGGTGCCCGACGGAGGCGCCTTCGACGGGCCGCTCGGTGTCCTCAGCGCCCTCGCCACCGTGGACGCCCTCCGCGAGGCCGGCGTCGAGCCGGACGTGCCGCTCGGCGTCGTCAACTTCGTCGACGAGGAGGGCGCGCGCTTCGGCATCGCGTGCGCCGGGTCGCGCATCATCACCGGCGCCCTGGACGCCGACCGGGCCCGGTCACTGGTCGACGCCGACGGCGTCACCATGGCGCAGGCCTGGCAGCAGGCCGGCCGCGACCCCGCCGCCCTCGGCCGGGACGACGAGACGGTCCGCCGCATCGGCACCTTCGTCGAGCTGCACGTCGAGCAGGGCAAGGCGCTCGCCCTCGCCCCCGACGGCGGCGACGACCTCGACGACCCGACCCGCGCCGTCGCGATCGGCACCGACATCTGGCCGCACGGCCGCTGGCGCGTCGACCTTCCCGGCGAGGCCAACCACGCCGGCACGACCCGCATCGAGGACCGCCACGACGCGATGATCGGCCTGGCCGGCGTCGTGCAGGCAGCCCGGGCGCATGCCGTCGCGCAGGGGTGCGTGGCCACCGTCGGCAAGGTCGTCGTCGAGCCGGGCGGCGTCAACGCCATCCCGAGCCACGTCACCGCGTGGCTCGACGCCCGCGGCCGCGACGAGGACGCGGTGCGCGCCACGGTGGAGGCCGTCAGTGCCGAGGCGGGCATCCACGGCGGCACCGCCACGCTCGAGTCGTGGACCCCGACGACCACCTTCGACGCAGGTCTCGTCGGCCGGCTGCACGGCATACTGCCGGACGCCCCGCTGCTCGGCACCGGCGCCGGCCACGACGCCGGAGTGCTCGCCACGCACGGCGTGCCGAGCGCGATGCTCTTCGTGCGCAACCCCACAGGAATCTCACACTCACCCGCCGAGTCGGCGGAGGCTGCGGACTGCCACCATGGGGTCACGGCGCTCACCGCCGTCGTGACCGAGCTGTGCTCCCGGAAGGACCCCGACCTCATGGGCAGTGCCCGATGACCGCGTTCTGGTGCGAGAGCGCGTGGCTGACAGGCGGTTTCGCCCGGCGCGTGCGGCTCGTGACGCAGGACGGCCTCATCAAGGACGTCCTCGTCGACGCCGACCCGCAGCCCGACGACCTGCGGCTGCCCGGCGTGACCCTGCCGGGCATGGCCAACGCCCACAGCCACGCCTTCCACCGGGCCCTGCGCGGCCGCGTCAACGGCGGCGGCGGCAACTTCTGGAGCTGGCGCGAGCAGATGTATGCCGCCGCGGAGCAGCTCAACCCCGACACCTACTTCGCGCTCGCGCGCGCCGTGTTCGCCGAGATGGTGCAGGCCGGCATCACCGTCGTGGGGGAGTTCCACTACGTGCACCACCGCCCCGGCGGCCACCCGTACGGCGACCCGAACGCCATGGGTCTGGCCGTGCGCCAGGCCGCCGACGAGGCCGGCATCCGGCTCACGCTGCTCGACACCTGCTACCTCGAGGGCGGGCTCAACGGCGGCGGCCACGTCGAGCTGCACCCCGGGCAGCGCCGGTTCAGCGACGGCACCGTCGACGCGTGGGCCGCCCGCATGTCGGAGCGCCGCCCCGAGACCGACCGCGTGCGGCTCGGCGCGGCCATCCACTCGGTGCGTGCCGTGCGCCGCGAGGACCTGCCGCGCGTCGTCGAGGCCGCCGGCGACCTGCCCCTGCACGTGCACCTGTCGGAGCAGCACGGCGAGAACCTCGCCTGCCAGATGTACTACGGCGCGAGCCCCACGCAGCTGCTCGACGAGGCCGGCGCCCTCGGCGCCCACTCGACCGCCGTCCACGCCACGCACCTCGAGGACCGCGACATCGGCCTGCTCGGCGGCACCGGCACCGGAGCGTGCTTCTGCCCCACGACCGAGCGCGACCTCGCCGACGGCATCGGACCCGCGCGGGCCCTGCACGATGCCGGCAGCCCGCTCTCGCTCGGCTCCGACCAGCACGTCGTCATCGACCCGTTCGAGGAGCTGCGGGGCCTCGAGATGCACGAGCGACTCG
This sequence comes from uncultured Terrabacter sp., assembly GCA_966081555.1. Lineage (GTDB taxonomy): Bacteria > Actinomycetota > Actinomycetes > Actinomycetales > Dermatophilaceae > Terrabacter. Next base: position 6,058 of record CBHRRQ010000188.1, on the reverse strand, counting down.
TCACCAACGAGCGCGACCGCTTCTCGGCCAACGACCTGCTGCTCGCGGCCTCGTTCAACGGCTACCGGTCGCTCGGCTGGTCGGACGGCGGCCACCTGAGCAAGGGCGCGCTCGCCGACTTCGTGACGGTGCGCACCGACACCGTCAACACCGCCGGGGCGGCGCACGACCAGATCATCTACGCGTGCGTGGCCTCCGACGTGTCGACCGTCGTCGTCGGTGGTGACGTCGTCGTCAGCGACGGCCATCACCGGATGGGCGACGTCGGCCGCATGCTCGTCGGCGCCATCGACCGCGTCACCGGCGGGGTCCTCGCGTGAGCCTGCTGCTCACGGGCATCTCGGAGCTGACGACGAACGACCCGGCCCGGGGGGACGGCCACGCCGACCCCGGCGACGCGCTGCTCGGGGTCGTCCGCGACGCCGCGGTCGTCGTCGCCGACGGCGAGATCGCCTGGGTCGGCCCGGCGTCCGAGGCACCTGACGCCGACGAGCGGCGCGACCTGGGAGGCCGTGCAGTCGTCCCCGGCTTCGTCGACTCGCACACTCATCTCGTCTTCGCCGGCGACCGCTCGGCCGAGTTCGCCGCCCGGATGACCGGGGCCCCCTACGACGGCGGCGGCATCGCGGTGTCCGTCGCGGCGACGCGCGCCGCGAGCGACGACGAGCTGCGCGCCCTCGTGGCGAGCCGCGTCGCCGAGATGCGCGCCCAGGGCACCACCACCGTCGAGATCAAGAGCGGCTACGGCCTCACGCTCGAGGACGAGCTGCGCTCGCTGCGCATCGCCCGTGAGCTGACCCCGCACACGACCTTCCTCGGCGCGCACGTGGTGCCACGCGAGTACGCGACGGACCGGGCGGCGTACGTCGACCTGGTGACGGGCCCGATGCTCGACGCGGTCACCGCCGACGGGCCGACGAGCCTCGCGACCAGCATCGACGTCTTCTGCGAGCCGCACTCGGCGCACGCGTTCGACGGCGACGAGGCGCGCGTGATCCTCACCGCCGGGCGCGACGCCGGGCTCGCGCTGCGCGTGCACGGCAACCAGCTCGGGCACGGCCCCGGCGTGCGGCTCGCCTGCGAGCTCGGGGCCCGCAGCGTCGACCACTGCACCTACCTCGACGACGCCGACGTCGAGGCGCTCGTCGCCGCGCGCGGCACCACGGTGGCCACGCTCCTGCCGGGCGTCGAGTTCTCCACCCGCTCGCCCTACCCCGACGCCAGGCGCCTCATCGACGCCGGCGTCGACGTCGCGCTGGCCTCGGACTGCAACCCGGGCACGTGCTACTCGTCGTCGATCCCGTTCGCCATCGCCCTCGCGGTGCGCGAGATGGGGATGACGCCGGCCGAGGCGCTGCACGCGGCCACCGCCGTGTCGGCCCGGTCGCTGGGGCTGGACTGGCAGGTCGCGCCGGGGCAGCCGGCCGAGCTCGCCGTCCTCGACGCACCGAGCCACCTGCACCTCGCCTACCGGGCCGGGGTGCCGATCGTGCGCGCGCTCGACCTCTCCAGCTAGCTCGTCGCCGGCTCGTCCTCGGCGTGCTCGCAGCGCAGCACCGAGCCGGGGCCGGGGTGGATGAGCCCCGTGTGGCCGTCGGACCACTCGACGACGTACGGCGGCCCTCCGCCCTCACCCTTCACCTCGCGGATCGTGCCCTCGCGCGTGCTCTGGCCGACGTGCTCCGCGGCCATCGTGATGCGGTCACCGACCCGTGCCTCCATGGCACACCTCCTGAAGGGCTTGCACTCCAAGGACTCCACTCCAAGCACACCACGTCACGGCCGCGGCGGAAAGGGCTTCAGTCGAGCAGCACCCGCTCGCCGTAGCGCGGCACCGAGACGGGGCAGTCGAACCGGTCGCGTATTCCGTCCGCGAGCGCCCGCGCCGCCTCGGGCTCGCCGTGGACGACGTGCACCGACTCCGGCGGCCGCGGCAGCTCGCCCAGCCAGGTGAGCAGCTCGTCGGCGTCGGCGTGCACCGAGAAGTCGTCGAGGGTGACGATCTCGGCGCGCACCGGCACGTAGCGTCCGGCGATCTTGACCTCCCGCGCGCCCTCCTGCAGGTCGCGGCCGCGGGTGCCGATCGCCTGGTAGCCGGTCAGCAGCACGGTGTTGCGGGCCTGCGGCAGCAGGTAGCGGAGGTGGTGCACGACGCGGCCTCCGCTCGCCATCCCCGACGCGGAGACGATGATGCACGGGCTGCCGGGGTTGTTGAGGCGCATCGACTCCTCGGCGGTGTGGGCCGTGCGCAGGCCCGACAGTCGCCGCAGCCGGTCGAGGGCCTCGGGCCGCACCTCGCCGGCGTGCAGCGGGTCGCGGTAGATCTCGAGCGCGGCGAGGGCCATCGGGCTGTCGACCCACACCGGCACGTCGGGCACGGCGTCGCTCTCGACGAGGTCGGCGAGGGCGAGCAGCACGATCTCCGTGCGGTCGACGGCGAAGGCGGGGATGACGACGCTGCCACCGCGGCGGATGGTGCGCCGGATCGCCTCCGCCATGACCCGGTGCTCCGGGTCCACCTCGGGGTGGGCGCGGTCGCCGTAGGTCGACTCGACGACGACGGTGCGCGCGGCGGGGGGCCGGGCGCGGGGGAAGAGCACGGGGTGGTCGTCGCGGCCGAGGTCGCCGCTGAAGAGCACGCTCGCGCCGTCCTTCTCGACGAGCACGCTCGAGGAGCCGAGGATGTGCCCGGCGCGGACGAACCTCACCGTCGCGCCGGCCGCCTCCACCGCGCTGGTCCCGCCCACCGGCTGCAGCGCCGCCACCGCCCGCTCGGCGTCGGCGACGGTGTAGAGCGGCAGGGGCGGGTCGTGCTTCGACCAGCCGCCGCGCCGCGCGCCCTCCGCCTCCTCCTCCTGCAGGTGGGCGCTGTCGCGCAGGATCACGCCGGCCAGGGCCGCGGTGCCCGCCGTCGTGTGCGCCGGCCCGGTGAAGCCGCCGCGCACGAGTGCCGGGAGGTAGCCGCAGTGGTCGAGGTGCGCGTGCGTCAGGGCGACGGCGTCGACGCTGGCAGGGTCGACGGGCGGCGCCTCCCAGTTGAGCGCGCGCCACCGGCGCTCGCCCTGGTAGAGGCCGCAGTCGACCATGAGCCGGCTGCCCCCGCCCTCGACGAGGAACTTGCTGCCGGTCACGGTCCCGGCCGCGCCGAGGAAGGTCAGCGCCGGTGCGGCCGTGCGCGTGCCCTTTCCCGGGTGGTGCTGCGTCGCCGGCTGGTGAGAACGTGCCATGGCCCCTCCTGACCTGCGTCCCCTGCACCTCCATCGTCCTCCGGCGTGCTCCCCGGTGACCGCGCGTCGGGGGTGATGATGCAGACACGCGGGACGGGGCGCGCGCGTGCGACCACGGTCTGACGACGGGCCCGTCGCGCCCTCGTAGGCTCTGGGCGTGACCGAGGGCAACGTCTACGACTGGCTGCAGCGCCGGCCGCTGCTGCTCGACGTGCCGCTGGCGGTCGTCCTGGCCCTCCTGGGTCTGGTCGTGCTCGGCGAAGGACAGGGCATCGGCTGGGCCGTCGTCGGCGTCGCGAACCTCGCCCTCGTCTGGCGGCGCAGCCACCCGGCGCTCGCCTTCGCCGTCGTCAGCATCGCGCTGGCCCTGCGCGTCATCCCGACGAGCAACCTGCTGCCCGGTGACCTCGCCTTCCTCGTCGCGCTCTACTCCCTCGCCGCCTACGACCCGCGCCGCGGCGTCCGCGTCGCGGGCCTCGGCGTGGCCGCACTCGGGTCGGTCATCGCCGGTCTGCGCTTCACCGCAATGAGCGGGCGGGCGCCCGGCTGGGGCGAGTTCGTCTTCACGGCCCTCGCCTGCGCCGCCGCGTCGCTCGCCGCCTGGGCGCTCGGCGACCTCAAGCGCGCCCGCCTCCAGCGGCTCTCCGACCTGCAGGACCGCGCCGAGCGCATCGAGCGCGAGCGGGAGCAGGAGCTGCGCCTCGCCGCCAAGGACGAGCGCGCAGCCATCGCCCGCGAGATGCACGACGTCGTCGCCCACGCCCTGTCGGTCATCGTCGTGCAGGCCGACGGGGCCGCGTATGCCGCCGAGCGCAGTCCCGAGGGTGCGCTGGCGCGGTCGGTGGGCGCGCTCGAGACCATCGGCTCCACGGCGCGCGACGCCCTCACCGAGACGAGGCGCCTCGTCGGCGTGCTGCGCGACCCGGAGTCCGGCGCCGAGCTCGCGCCCACCGGGGGCATCGACCAGCTCGACGACCTCGTGGCACGCGTGCGCGGTGCCGGCGTCCCGGTGACGCTGACGGTGCGGGGCGCCGAGCAGAGCCGGTCCGTGGGACTCGACCTGGCGGCCTACCGGGTCGTCCAGGAGGCCCTGACCAACGTCATCAAGCACGCCGGGCCCGGCGCCAGTGCGGTCGTCGAGGTGGACCAGACGCCCGACCGGCTGCGCATCTGCGTCACCGACGACGGGCGCGGCGCCGGCCCCGGCAGCGCCGACGACGGCCGCGGACACGGCCTGCCCGGCATGCGCGAACGGGTGGCCGTGCACGGTGGCACCCTGACGGCCGGACCAGGCCCGCACGGCGGGTTCGAGGTGCTGGCGACCCTGCCGACGAAGGAGCAGCGATGACGGCCGAGGCCACCCGGGTGATGCTCGTCGACGACCAGGCACTGGTGCGGGCCGGCTTCCGGATGGTGCTCGACGCCGAGCCCGACATCGACGTCGTCGCGGAGTGCGCCGACGGGCAGGCCGCCCTCGACGCGCTGCCGGGGCGCGACGTCGACGTCGTCCTGATGGACATCCGGATGCCGCGCCTCGACGGCATCGAGGCCACGCGCCGCATCGTCGCCCGGGGCGACATCCCGAAGGTGCTCGTGCTGACGACGTTCGACCTCGACGAGTACGTCTACGCCGCGCTGCGCGCGGGGGCGGCCGGGTTCCTGCTCAAGGACGCCGGCCCGGCCGAGCTGCTCGCCGCCATCCGGGCCGTGCACACCGGCGACGCCGTCGTCGCGCCCGGCCCGACGCGGCGGCTGCTCGACCGCTTTCTGCCGGTGCTCGAGTCGGCCGCCCAGCCCACCGGCGCCGAGCGGCTCGACGTGCTCACCGACCGTGAGCGCGAGGTCCTCGAGGCAGTCGGCAAGGGCCTCAACAACTCCGAGATCGCTGCTGCCTTCTTCGTCGCCGAGGCCACCGTCAAGACCCACATCGGGCGCATCCTCGCCAAGCTGGGACTCCGAGACCGCGTGCAGATGGTCGTGCTCGCGTACGAGACGGGGCTCGTGCGCGTCGGCGACGGCTAGTCAGCGCTTGCCGGTGGCCTTGTCGATGGCCTTCTGGGTCGCCTTCTCGGCCTTGGACTTCGCCTTGGCGAGCTTCTTCGCCGCCTTCTTGTCGGTGGGCTTGACCTGGTCGTCCTCGAGCGCCTTGGGCAGGTGGCCGGTGGAGCGGCGGTAGTACGTCGCGGCCCCGCGCTCGGCGGCGACGCGGGCGGCCGAGACCGCCATCGACGAGATCGCCGTGAAGAGGATCACGTCGCGGGTGCGCTCGCGCTCGTAGTCACCCTTGACGGGCACGTTGCGGCCGGTGGCGAGCTTCCAGCCCTTCTGGGCGGCGTCGGTCGCGAGCTTCGTCGCGAGGAGCGTCGTGCCGACGCTGAGGACCTTCCAGACCGGCCCGCCCATGGGCGTGCGCGGAGCGGCGGCCGCCTTGGCCTTCTCCTTGGTGCGGGAGAGCTGCTTGGCGGCCTTCTTCGAGTCCTTGGAAGCCATGGCGTGACTGTACCCATGGCGGCCGGAGTAGAGTCACCCCCACAACTGAACAGCACCACCACCCATCACGACAGGGGAGCGCGAGACGCGCTGAGAGTGCGGCAGCCCAGACGGCCGAGCCGCAGACCCTCGAACCTGCTCCGGTTAGCACCGGCGAAGGAAGTCGGTATTTCTCAGGTCACCTGACGGCCCACGCCATCCGGCGTGCCCGTCGCGGTGCCCTCCCCCAGGTATCCACCCCTACTGGAACCCGGGAGTCCCATCATGACCAGCACCATCACCGCCAGCGGGCCGCTGACCCGCTGGCGCACCATCGACCTGCTCACCTGCGCCTTCCTCGG
>CBHRRQ010000187.1:0-8429 GCA_966081555.1 uncultured Terrabacter sp. | reverse complement strand
CTCGTGGGCGGAGCCACCCCATCGTTCCATGCCTGCGAGGTCGGCCCGTCAGCGCAGGATCGTGATGCTCCACGGGTAGCGGAAGGACTCACCGCGGTTGGCGGCCATGGCGGCGCGGATGTGGAACCACAGCGCCGCGACGATCGCGACGATCCAGACGATGATCGCCAGCGGGATGAGGATCACGGTGAAGAACATGACCCAGCCGACGATGATCGCGGCCCAGACGGCGAGGTTGAAGTTGAAGGAGCCGGCGGCGGCCTGGCGGACGAACGCGCTGCGGTCCTTGTAGATGGCCCAGATCACGAGGGGGCCGACGAAGCTGAGCCAGCCCACGGAGATGACGGCGGCGACGATGGCGGCGAGGTGCCCGAGGATCGCCCACGTGCGCTCGTCGCTGGTGGGCGTCGTCAGGTCCCGGCCGGACGGGTTGGGGATCGGTTGTGTCATGGGTCCATCGTGCCCGCCGCGGGCCGTCCGCGCTGCCGGGGAGGGCCCTGATCGGACCCTGAGCGACCCCTGACCCGTGCGGACGGACGACGGACCTGGAGCCTCAGGCGCTCGCGCCGACGCCGTCCTCGACCACGAGTGAGCAGACCGCGCTGTCGGCCGCGGCGATGCCCACGGCCGACAGGAGCGTCAGCGTCATCTCGTGGTGGCCTCGAGCGCTCGGGTGGAACGCGTCGTCGAGCCACCCGGCCGGGGCGACGTCGTCGCCGGCCGCGGTGGCGGCCTCGTGCCACGCCGCCGCGTGGTCGACCACGAGGACGCCGAGGTCGCGCGCCACCTCCCGGACCGCCTCTGCGTACAGCGAGATGAGCCGAGGGTTGCGGCCGCCCTCGTCGAGGACGGGAGGCGGCGTCTGGAGCACGACCGTGGCACCCACGTCGCGCGAGCGCTGGACGATCTGGTCGATGCGGTAGCGAAAGCCGCGCACGCCGTCCTCACCCGCGAGGATGTCGTTGGTGCCGAACATCACGAACACCACGTCGGGAGCGAAACGTCCTGCACGCCAGTGGAACTCAGGAAGAAGGTCCTCGGTGGTGGCGCCGGAGACGCCGCTGTTGACGACGGTGTCGCCGCGACGACCGAGCTCGCCCCGCACACGCTCGGCGAAGTGCTCCACGTAGCAGCGGTGGCCGTGGGTGTGCGTGACCCCCTGGGTGATGCTGTCACCGAGGAAGACCCAGGTCACGGGCGGTCCGGAGAGGATCTCGCGGAGTCGGTCGGCATCGCGGCGGGCGTACTCGTCGGCGGTGAAGTCCATTCGCGCAACGTAACAAGCGATCGCGCCATCGCGACTCCCCCGGACCAGCACGTGGACGGTCAGGCCGCCCCCGGCACGGCCGTCCCGGCGGCCGTGGTGACGTCGCGCGGGAACGGGGCCGGTCGCTCGTCACCGTGCAGGGTCGGCTCGACGGGAAGCCGGTCGACGAAACGGGACACCGCTCCGCCGACGGCGGCGTCGGCGAGGATGCGCCGGTGGCCCAGACCGGCGGTCGAGAGCAGCTGGGCATCCGGCCACGACCTCACGAGGCGTGCCGACGGCTCGTGCGGCGCCTCACGGTCGAGCAGGTCGTGCACCACGAGCAGCTCGGGTCGTTCCTGCGCGCCGAGTCCGGTGGCGATGCGGACGAGGTCGAGCTCGTCCACGGGGTAGCCCGTGCGACTCCGGGCTCGCTCGGCGAGCAGGCGGGTCGCCTTCGCACCGAGGCCGAGCTCGCTCCGCATCCGATCGAGCAGGTCGGGTATGCCGCTCGGCGGGGCCACGAGCACGAGGCGCTCGGAAGCCAGCCACCCGTCGCGGATCGCGAGCAGGGCGGCGAGGGCTCCCATCGAGTGCGCCACGACGGCCCGCGCCGGGCCGAACCGCGCGGCGACGGCGTCGAGGGCCCGGCCGAGCTCGACGGCGTCGCTCGACCGGGGCCCGTGCACGCCCGCGTCCGACCGGCCGTGGCTCAGGGCGTCGAAGGCGACGACCTGCAGTCCTCGGTCGAGCAACGGCGCGACGAGCGGCACCATGTGCTCGAGACTGCCACCCCAGCCGTGCACGAGGTAGACGACCGGCCCGTCGCCCCACGACCAGCCGCGGACCGCGCGGCCGCGCAGGTGCACCTCGAAGGGGGCGCCGAGCAGCTCGCGAACGGTGGGAGGCGTGGAGCGGTCCGCGGCACCGCCCTGCCGCGTCGCCGGCAGCCGGAAACACAGGCCCTCGGCCCTGCGGGCGGCCAGGGCCGGAAACCCCCTGGACAGGACGCGGATCGCACCCCGCAAAATAGGCCGACCGATCGTGCTTTTCTGAGCCGATATCTGTTCCATGGAGATCTACCTTCTCGGTGAGTGGTGGGTTGCGGGGTCCGTCGGGCGGCGGTCGGGACCGTTCAGGCCGGGCGGGCCTCGCCGGCGCCCGGCCGGCAGCTGTCGAGGAGTCGTTCGAAGGCGCGACGGGCGCGCTGCTCGGCGGAGCCGTCGCGCATGAGCCGTCGGGCGTGGTGATGGGCGAGCACGATCCCCTCGAGCTCGTAGGCGAACTGCTCGGGGTCCACGTCGTCACGGAAGTGCCCCTCGGCGACGGCAGTGCCGACGATGAGTGCCACCGACTCCGCCTTGTCGCGTTCCGTGCGCACGAGCTCGTCGCGCACGGCTCCCTCCTGGTCGTCGAACTCGCTTGCGGCATCGACGAACACGCAGCCTCCACCGAACGCGGTGGACTGCCACGTGAGCCAGCGGTCGAAGTACTCCCGCAGCCGGGGCTCTCCCCGCGGGGTCGCCAGGGTCGGCCTCATGACGACGTCGACGAACTTCTCGCGGGCATGCTGCAGCACCTCGACCTGCAGCGACTCCTTGGAGGCGAAATGGGCGTAGAGGCCGCTCTTGCTCAGCTTGGTGGCGGCGGCCAGGGTGCCGATGGTGAGGCCGCCCAGGCCGACGAGCGACGCGAGCTCGGTCGCCTCGTCGAGGACGGCGGCCTTGGTGCTCTCTCCCTTGCCCATGCGACCATAAAAGCACGACCGTTCGGTTGTGACAAGGGCTGGCCTCGATCAGCGGAGGTCCGACCAGTCGCCGAGCACGCTGCCCCACACCGCGACACTGTCGGGCACGAGGCTGTCGGGCTCGTCCGCAATGCGCCGGAGCAGGTCGTCCACCAGCACCCACTCCCCCCACGAGACCTCCTCGGGCTGCCAGCGGATCGGCCCGTCCCAGGTCGTGACGTAGCGGAACGCGCGGTAGCGCGTGTGGTCGTCGGCGTAGTCCACCGGCCCCAGCCCCTCGAGAGGCGCGCCCGACACCCCGAGCTCCTCCTCGACCTCGCGCGCCGCGCCGTCGCGCGGGTCCTCGCCCGCGAGCACGACTCCCCCGGCCGCGAAGTCCAGCAGCCCCGGGTACACGTCCTTCGTCTCCGTGCGCCGGTGCAGGTAGACCCTTCCGAGCCGGTCGCGCACCACCACCGACGAGGCGGCGTGGCGCAGGTTCTGCGCCCGCATCACCGAACGCGGGGCCGACCCGACCACCTCACCACCTTCGTCGTAGAGGGCGACCTCCTCGTCGGCCACGCCGCCCGCTCAGCCGAAGAACGCGCGTACGTCGTCGAGCTCGGTGACGTCGTACCAGAGCAGCTCGTCGGCCTCCTCGTCGACGCCCGTCGTGACCTCGTCGTCGACGTGGAAGGAGGCGACCCGCGACAACGGCACCGGGGCCGTCAGCACCACCCGGGACACCGGGCGACCGTCGCGCGGCGCCACCGCCCCGGGATCGGCATCGGCCGAGGCGACGACCCGACGGTCGCGGGGCGTCGAGCGCAGGCCGCCGGCAGCCTCGACGGCGTCGCTGAAAGCGGCGTACTCGAGGTCCTCGACGTCGAGACCCGGCGCGCTCTGCTCGAGACCGGACGTCACGGCATACGCGACGCGCGGGTTGCCGGGACCGGCCGCCAGCGAGCCGCCCAACGACAGCTCCTCGAGACCCTCACGGCCCAGCGGGACGTAGACGCGCACGACGGGCATCAGCCCTCCCTCCCGCTCGTCAGCTCGGCGAGCGACTCGACGATGGCCTGCCCGAGCACGTCGACGTCGGGCATCGCCTCGCGGTCGGCGTTGAGGCCGAAGTACACGCCGCCGTTGTACGAGGTGATGCCGATCGACAGCGCCTGCCCCTTGGCGAGGGGCGTCACCGGGTAGGTCGAGAGCATCTCGGCGTCGCCGGCGTACAGGGGCTCCTGAGGACCGGGGACGTTGGTGATCATGACGTTGTAGAGGCGACGCGACATCGCCGAGCCGAGTCGGGCGCCGAGCGCGTGCAGGGTCGGCGGCGCGAAGCCCGCGAGGTTGGCCAGCGACGTGGCACCGACCGCCTGGCCGCCCTCCATCTGCTGGCGCATGGCGAACGCGATCTGGTGCAGCCGCATCGAGGCGCCCGGCTCGCCGACGGGCAGGTTGACGACGCACGCCATGACCTGGTTGGCGTACATGCCCGCCGGGTCGTCGCCGTAGATGCTCACCGGCACCATCGCGCGCACGACCGTGTGCGGGCTGACCGGTTCGCCGCGACCGAGCAGCCACGCCCGGAAGCCGCCGGCGATCGTCGCGAGCACGACGTCGTTGATCGTCACGTCCTCGGCGTAGGCACCGCGGGCGAGGCGCTTGCGCACCAGGCGGTAGTCGTCGAGGTCGGTGGCGACCATGACCCAGCGGCGGGCCGACCCGATCTCGGCGTTGAGGGGAGAGTCGGGCGCGGGACGCGCCGCGGTGCGCGCCACCGTGGAGAGCACCTGGCCCGCCGACTCGACGGCCCGCAGCCCGACGTTGAGGGCATCGTTGAGGCCGCCGCGCACGAGGTCGACGACCTGCGTCGGGCGGCGCACGGCGTCGACGACCGCCCCGGTGACGAGCTCGACCGACGACGGGCCCCGCTGCGGCTCCCACGGCTCCGGGTCGTCGTCGAGGTCCTCCCCCTTGACCGCGTCGACGATCACGTGCGCGATGTCGAGGGCGTTGACGCCGTCGATGAGCGCGTGGTGCGTCTTCGTGACGATGGCGAACCGCCCGTCGTGCAGGCCCTCGACGAGGTAGACCTCCCAGAGCGGGCGGGTGCGGTCGAGCTTGCGCGGCTGCACGCGCGCGACGAAGTCCTGCAGCTGCCGGTCGCTGCCCGGACGGGGCAGGCCCGCGCGGCGCACGTGGTAGCCCATGTCGAAGGCCTCGTCGTCGACCCACACCGGGTTGGCGATGCGGCCCGGCACGTCGCGCACCTTCTGCCGGAACCGCGGGATCGCGCCGATGCGGCTCTCGATGATGCGCACCAGCTGGTCGTAGTCGAACCCCTCGCGCGGCGGCTGGAACACCATGACCGAGCCGACGTGCATCGACGTGGTGGACTCCTCGAGGTAGAGGAACGACGCGTCGAGCGAGGTCAGCCGGTCAGACATGGTCACACTCTGCCAGAACGCCTTACGTAGGATCGTGGCCATGCCAGCGTTTCGCGCCCTGCCGTATGCCGCCTGCGTCCTCGCCCTCGCGGGCGTCACCGCCTGCTCCTCCAGCAGTGCGACCGACGGCACCGCGGCGGGCACCGGCGTGAGCTCCACGGGCTCGGTCAAGCGGCTCGAGGTCACCGTCAAGGGCACCACCGTCACGCCGGCTCCTGCGCAGGTCGAGCTGCCGGTCGGGTCGACGCTCGAGCTCGTGGTGACGTCCGACCACGACGACGAGCTGCACGCCCACGGCTTCGACGCGGAGGCGGCGATCAAGGCGGGCGTCCCGACGACGCTGCGGCTCACCGCCAAGGAGCCGGGCTCGTACGAGGTCGAGACCCACGAGCCGGCCCTCACCCTGCTCACGGTCGCCGTCCGCTGACCACGCAGCGCCCGGAACGCCGACCGCCATGGCCCTTCCCGTGACTCTCACTGCGGGCGCCGCCCCGGCCCTCGCCCCGGCGCTGCAGCCCTCCGCCTGGTCGGCGATCGCACCGGCGCACGGTGTCGGCAGCCGGGGCGACCTGCCGCTGCCCTTCGCGGCGCTCGTCATCGCCGCCCTCGCCGCCCTGCTCATCTCGTTCGTCGCGATCAGCACCCTGTGGCGCGAGCCGCGCCTGCGAGCGAGCGACGGCGTCCTGCTGCCCGGCCCGGTCGCGGCCGTGCTCGACTCGCGCTGGGTCCGGCGCGTGGCCCGACTGCTCGCAGCGCTCCTGACCGTGTGGACCCTCGCGGCGCTCGTCCTCGGACCGGACTCGGCGCGCAACCCCGTTCCGCACGTGGTCTACGTCTGGCTGTGGGTCGGCCTCGCTTTCGCCTCGATGCTGCTCGGACCCGTGTGGCGCGTCATCAACCCGCTCCGGGCCCTGCACGCCGGGCTGCTGCGCCTGGCGAGGGTGTCGCCCGACCTCGCGGCCCTGCCCTACCGGTGGGGGCTCTGGCCGGCCGCCGTCGGGCTCGGGACCTTCACCTGGGTCGAGCTCGTCGCCGACGACAACACGTCGCTCGGCTTCCTCCGGTTGCTCATCACCGGATTCGTCGCCCTCTCGCTGCTCGGCGCCGCCGTCTTCGGCCGGGCCTGGTTCGAGCAGGGTGACCCCTTCGAGGCGTGGTCGCGACTGCTCGGCCTGCTCTCGCCGCTCGGGCGCCGCGACGACGGGCGCTGGGTGCTGCGCACCCCCCTGCACGGCGTGAACGGGCTGCGGGGCCAGCGGGGGCTCGTGCCCACCGTGGCCGTGATGCTCGGCGGCACGGCATACGACGGCTTCTCCGCGAACCTGTCGTGGGCCACCTTCGTGCAGACGTCCTCGGTGCCGTCGTCGCTGCTGAAGACGGTGACGCTGCTCGCGTTCTTCGCCCTGGTGGCCGTGACCATCTGGCTCGCCTCGGTGGTGTCGGTGCGTCTGGCCGGGGAGCCGCTGCGACGCTCCTTCTCCTTCGTCAGCGACATCGCGCCCTCGCTCATCCCGATCGCCGGCGGCTACCTGGTCGCTCACTACTGGTCGCTGTGGGTCTACCAGGGGCAGTACGCCTGGGTCCTGCTCACCGACCCGCTCGGCACCGGCGCCGACCTGCTCGGGACGGCGGGCCTGACCCCGAACGACGCGCTCATCCAGCCGACGCTGGTCGCGACGATCCAGGCGGTCAGCATCGTCGTCGGCCACCTGCTGGGCGTCCTCGCCGCCCACGAGCGCGCCATCACGGTGCTCGAGCGGCGGGCTGCCGTGATCGGGCAGGTGCCGCTCATGGTCGTCATGATCTTCTACACGGTCGGTGGACTGACGATCCTCTTCGCCCCCTGAGGCACCCGGGCGGCGGCGTGCGGCGGGCGGCGGCGGCGGGGCAGGCGCCTCAGGCCTCGACCGGTGCGGCCGTGCGTCCCAACACCCTCCGCCGGCGAGCCCGCCGGTCCTTGTGGAGTCTCCGGTCCCCGTCGGGCAGGGTCCATGGGAGCACCGCGCTCGCGAGGTCGGCGACGGCGCGGCGCACGGGCGAGTCGGGTGCGTGCTCGACGAGCGAGCGGCCGGCGAGCAACGCCGAGTCGAGGGCGCCGGGGTCGTCGGGGACGAACCGCACCGCGTCGAGCCCGGCGAAACGCAGCAGCGAATCGGCGATGCGCGACTCGGGCCGCGACCCGACGGCCCCGGCCCTGACGCGGTTGACGACGGGGACCGGCTCTCCCGAGGGCACGGTGCCGAGCTCCTGCAGACCCCGGACGAAGCGCTGCAGCGCCACGGGGTCGGCCCCGCCGACCGCCACGACGAGGTCGGAGGCTGCCAGCGACGTCAGCGTCGCCTCGTTGCGCCGGGGCGCCGAGGTGTCGTAGCTCAGCTCCTCGTCGTCCTCGAGGCAGAAACCGCAGTCGATGACCACGACACCGACGAGCGACCGGCTGAGGTCGAGCACGCGCTCGAGCGCGGCCGATCGCACCTCGGGCCACCGCTCAGCCTTCGGCAGCCCGGTGAGGACGCGCAGCCCGGGCACGACCTCGGGCGCGACCCGGGCGAGCATCGGCAGGTCGAGCAGGCCCTGGTCGGCCGCTCGGCACGCGGCCGCGATGCCGGGTGCCTCGTCGAGCAGGCCGAGGGACTGCGCGACGCATCCGCCGTAGGTGTCGGCGTCGACCAGCAGCACCTCGACGCCGCGGCTCGCGATCTCTGCCGCGAGCGTCGTGGCGAGGACCGTGCGGCCGGGGGGCCCCGGGGGGGCCCCAGACCGCGACGACGGGGGCCCGCTCCGGACCGCGGGGTGCACGCTGGCCGGCACCCCGGCCGTCGTCGAGCAGGTCGTTCTCGTCCGAGGACGACTCCCCTGCCGGGACCGAGCCGGCGGGTAGCCAGCCGGTCACGTCGTCGGCGGCGCCCTCCCCGGCCCCGGAGGAAGCCGGTGCGGCCCGAGACTCGTGCGTCGCGTCGACGCCTCTCGGCGCCCCGTCGGGCGCGAGCTCGGCCGGCCCGCC
>CBHRRQ010000186.1:0-8450 GCA_966081555.1 uncultured Terrabacter sp. | reverse complement strand
ACCATCGACGGGCGCACCGCGGTGGGGGCCCGCATTGCGCGAGCCCCCACCTTCAGTGCCAGCAACCCCGCTGGGGGGAAATCAGCGTCATGGGGCTGCAGGCACGCTCCTCACCACCGAGTCGACGGCGCCGACCACGTTCACCGCGCGGACCCGGACGAACCATGGCTGCCGGGCGATGTTGCCGGTGGTGTAGCTGGTCGTGCCGGCGGGCAGTGCCGCGGACTGGCCACTGATCGTGGCGAACGTGCTCGACGTGCTCCACTGGACGACGTAGCTCGTCTCGTTGGCGACGTCACCCCACGTCACCGTGATCCGCTCGTTGGCTCCCGAGCGAGCCGCGACGGCCGTGTTGATCACTGGCTGCCCCGGTAGCAGCACCGCCGCACTGGCCGTGTTGCTCGCCGCCGAGCGCCCGGCCACGTTGACCGCGCTGACCCGGTACTCGTAGGTGTTGCCTGTCGAGACGCTGCCGTCGACGTACGTGACCGTGCCGGTGTTGGCACGAGCCGGCGGCGTCGCGAGCTGGGTGAAACCACCGGTGCCGTTCACTTGGCGCTCGATGACGAAACCCGACTCGTTCGTGGCGTTGTCACGCCAGGACAGGCTCACCTGCGGTCCCGAGATCACGGTTGCCGCGAGCGTCGTCGGAGCCGTCGGCGCGTTCACGCCTAGGGTGTCCGAGATCGACTGCGCCGTGAGGCTCGGGAACTCGCTGCCGTAGCCGACCGTGTTGAGCGCGACGATGCGGTACTGGTACGCCGCCGTCGGGCTCGACGAGGGGTCGGTGAACGAGCGTGTCTGGTGCACGTTCGCCTGGGTGAGCGGTGCAGGCACCGTCCCCACGTCGGACCACGTCGTGCCGTTGGATGTGCGCTGCACCGTGAACGACGTCTCATTGATGGAGTTGTCGTTCCACGTCAGGGTGACGTGACGGTTGTTGCCGTTGCCTGTCACGACCGCCCCGCCGGTGCTGGGCCAGGTCGCCTTCCTCGGCGGCAGCGCGACCGACTCCGGACGCATCATGTCCATCTCCTCGTGGCTGAGGATGTGGCAGTGGATGACGTACTCCCAGCCGAAGTTGACGAGGTCGTTCACGATGGCGCCGGTCGGGTTGCCCTGCGGGTCGATGTTGTTGAATCCCAGGGTCGAACCCGTCGGCATCATCGGGTTGAGCGGCCGCACCGCATTCGGCACCTCGAAGGGCACTTGGGGGATCACCGGCCGCAGCGCGACGATGGTGTCCTCGAGCGGGCTCATCCGCACGGTGTCCTTCCAGCCGAGCTCGTTCGCGTCGGGCGGGATGACGATGTTGTCCCACGTGACCCGATTGAGCACCTGCACGTCGTAGAGGTGGAAGTGGATCGGGTGCGTGTCCACGCCGTTGTGGGTGAACCGCCAGATCTGCGTCCCGTCCTTCGCGTCCGTGATGGGGGCGACCTTCACGTCCGCCGCCGGCAGGTTCGTGCCGTCGATGAGCTCGGTGGCCGGGTTGATGTACGGGTAGAGCGTTACGTTCTGCGCGCCCGGGGTCGGAGGCTGGGCCTCGACTCCGAGGTTGGCCTGCATGCGCCCGTACTCGTCGAAGGTCGTCGAGTTCATCTCGTCGTGGATCGCCTTGGGCTCCAGTGGCATCGTCATCTTCGCGGTGGGTGCCGCGAGGGTGTTGAAGCCGAAGGTGCCGGTGTCGTTGACCCGCACGAGGCCGTCACACCTGGTGACGTTGCCGGTCTTGACGTTGCAGTTGCTGCTCGCCGCGAAGCTCGTCCCGTAGGCCGAGTTGTAGGCCGCCTGGCCGACGATGGCCGGGTGCTGGCCGGACTCGAAGACGCCGGAGCCGTTCGCCTGGTGCTTGAACGCGTTGGCGAGCGCCGTGACGTTGAAGGCCGGGGCCGGCGTGGCTGCGGCGATCTTCACCTGCATGACGGTGCGGGTGTTGGGCCCGTAGCCAGGCAGGATCTTCGGGGCACCGGCAGGGCTCAGGTCGGGCGCGCCGGTGTAGTAGTCGTACGACGGGACGCGAGCCGGGAAGGCTGCGGGAGCGTCGTTGTAGAGGATCAGCGTCTTGCCCGCGAACTTCGAGAAGTCGACGATGACGTCGGCCCGCTCGGCCGGTGCCAACAGCAGCGAGTGCTTGTCGACGTTGCCCACGTCGAAGCGGGTCGGGTCGGTGATCCACGTCGTGGGCTGCTGGCCGTCGATGACCGCGGGAGCGGGAAGGAAGCCACCCTCGCTCGCAATCTGCACCCAGTCGGGCCCGTACGTGTCGTTGTTCGCACCCTCAGGCGTGGGTGAGACGACCGGGTCGGTCTGTGCCGCAGCCAGTTCCGACGCCTTCAGCTTGACCTCGGTCCCGTCTACACCACCGTTGGCAGGGTCGGTGTCGGCCGTGTACCACTGGAAGTTGAAGAACCGGTCGTTCGCGGCGTTGAGCATCCGCAGGCGATAGGTCTTCGGCTGAAGCGTGACGGTCGGGTAGGCGACACCGTTGACGATCGGGGTGTCGTTGAACTGCTCCATGCCGGCCGAGACGTTGGGCGTGCCGGGGATCTGCTCCGGCTCGCAGAACGGGTCGGTCTGGTACTGCCACGTCGACGGGTCGTCGAGGTTGCACGCCGGGTCGTAGTACGGGTTCGCGATCGGCCCGTAGGTCGTTCCGGTGGCCGGTGGCCAGAACCACGGCCCGTACATCCATCGCCCGTAGGCGCTCATTCCACCGGGGTCACCC
Organism: uncultured Terrabacter sp.; assembly: GCA_966081555.1. GTDB lineage: Bacteria > Actinomycetota > Actinomycetes > Actinomycetales > Dermatophilaceae > Terrabacter. The sequence continues at coordinate 5,722 of CBHRRQ010000186.1, read as the reverse complement.
GGGTTCTGAGCGGGCATGTAGACGTGGTGGTACCAGAAGCTGCCCTTGGTGCCCCACCTCGCCGCGTCCCAGGTCGGGTCCTGGCCGTAGGCCGTCACCTTGCCGTTCGAACCGACGGTGTCCTTGAGCTGGGCGTCGTCCGGCACGAAGGTGCGGTCCTGCACGATGAGTGGCATCGTGTCGCCAGCCGTCGGGATGAGACCCGCGTTGACGAGGGCCTTCTCGGTGTTGTCGGTGATGGTGTAGCCCGCTGCCTCACCGGCGTAGACGTTGAGCCGCGTGATACCCCACGAGTGGTCGTGGTAGAACATCAGCCGCGCGCTCTGCTGGTTCGTGTAGTAGAACGTCGAGCAGCCATCATCCGTGGCCTTGCACGTCACGGACGCCGGGTCGGCCGGGTTGTCGAGCATGTCGGGGACGTTCTGCACGCTGACGCCCTGCGGCCACGTGGTGCTCTCCCCTGCGGGGGTGATCCACTGGTGCGGCGTGCCGTCGCTGATCCAGGGGGTCGTGCCGCCGTGCAGGTGCAGGGTGGCGCGGTTGTCCTTGAAGCATCCTGCGCCCTTGGGCTCCTGGGTGCACTCGGGGTTGCGGACCTGGTCCAGGACGGTGCCGTCGTTCGTCGGCGCCGCCATGTTCATCGGGCCCATGCCCGAGCCCATCATCGAGCTGTCGGTGGGCAGGAAGAGGTCACCGTCGGCGCCCTTGGGCAGCAGGTTGCGGAAGACGATCCGGACCGGCCGGTCCTTGGTGGCCGCGATGATCGGGCCGAGCCACTGCGGCGCCGTGACGCCGGTGTAGCCGGCGATCGCCTGCTTGTCGCCGTTCTGGAGCTCATTGAAGAGGGTCACCCGCTGGCCGGGGACGGCCGTGGTCGACAGCTGGACGTAGCCACGGACGAGAGTCGCGGGCAGGTCGGAGGAGAACTTCGTGCGGTACTGCACGAGGCCGATGACGTACTCGTCGGCCGCCTTGCCGGCGTAGGTCTTCGCCTCGGGGACGGCCAACGGGATGAACTTGTTGTTCGGCCCCATGGCGGCGTCCTTGCCCTGCACCTGCACGAGGGCCGGGCAGCCGGATCCGTCGGCCTTGGGGTCGCAGGCGACGGGCAGCTCGTCCTGGAACTTCTTCATGCCCGCCGTGAGGTAGCCGCTGCCGGGGTTGTCGACGGTGATCGATGCGATGGAATCGACGTCGGTGGTCAAGGTGCCCGTGGCGCCGGCACCGGTGCCGGTGGGATCGGTGATGCTCACCGTCGCCGACGTGTAGCCGCTCCCGGGAGCGTCGACCGTGAGGCCGACGAGCTTGAGGGTGGCGGTGGCCGTGGCAGGCGTCGACCCGCTGATCGGGTCGGAGAGGGTGCCGTCGAGGATCTTCAGACCCGGCGCCTTCGTGTACCCGGAGCCGGCGTCGTCGAGGGTCACCTTCTGGACCACCCCGCCGACGAGGTCGGCCGGGTCGACGTGGCCGGTGGCACGCGTGCCGTTCGGGTCGTCGGGCAGGTCGAAGAGGACGGTCGGCATCGTGTAGCCGGCTCCGCCGTCCGTCACCTTCACGGCGTCGACGCCGCCCGACGGCACGACGGTGGCACCGGTGCCGTCACCGGCGACCGCTGCCGCCAGTGCGGAGTAGCCTGACCCGCCGGCGCCGACCGCTGCGGACACGACCGCGCCGCTCGTGCGCACGACGGCGCTCGCCTGCGCGCCGGTTCCGTTCGGCGACGTGACCGTCACCGTGGTGGTGGCCTGCGCGTAGTCGTGCCCGGGAGCGGTCACGTCGATCGTTCCGATGGTGCCGTCGGGGTTGACCTGCGCGACCGCGGTGGCGCCTGCTCCCCCGCCGGTGTCCGCAATGCTGACCGTGGCGGTCGGCAGGGTGAGCGGGCTGTTGGCCCAGTTCGGCCAGGGCCCGAAGTAGTGCGGCACCTTGCTGGAGTCGACTGCGGACGTCGGGGGTGACGCCGATGCGGTCTCCGGCGCCATCCCCGCCTGTAGGCCGAGAGCCAGCGCCGTGGCGACGCCGGCCACCGCGGCCGTCAACCATCGTGTGGAACTGCTGCGTGACATCTACCCCCACCTGCTTTCGGACGAAGCACCCCCCAAAATTGAGTGCCCTTCCGAGAAACTAAGCACCCAAGAAAGCCACAAGGTCGGGGAAACCAGGGAATCGAAAAGCAGACATCTTTTACGCGAGAAATGAATGACGAATTGTTTTTCGGTTATCCTTTTCAGGCCGCTGACCTGCGGAAACGGACAATCACGACACTCCTGCCGGACGCGAGCAGGCAAAGACGGCATACGCGCTCGGGCATGTGACGAAACCCTCTTCGCATTTGGCCCGATCGCGCTGGACAGCGCTCTAGCCTCGAAGTATGAGAAGGAAAGGATGGACCTTCCTCTCCAACCACGGACACGTGTTGGTGTGCCTGGCCGACGACCCGGACATGCGGCTCAAGGACATGGCCGCCAGCATCGGCATCACCGAGCGCGCGGTGCAGCAGATCATCGCCGACCTCGAGGGCGCCCAGGTGATCACGCGGCACAAGGAGGGGCGCCGCAACCGCTACGTCGTTCGTCGTGACGTCCGATTCAGGCACCCGCTCGAGGCGGGCCTGCGCATCGGCGAGTTCCTCGACATGACACGTCGGCGCCCGCGCCTGCGGCAGCTGACGCGGCCCTGGCGGCCGGCTGACGACACCGAGGACCTCGAGCGCGACGCCCTCTGAGGGCGGTCAGCGCGTCCCGGGGGCGAACGCGCAGTGCGGGCCGGTCAGCGCAGGCCGGCGGCGATGGCGTCGAACGCCTGGTCGATGTTGCGCTCGAGGCGGCCCGACCCGCCCTGCTGCTGGTGCTCGATGCACGCGCGCACCGCGGCGAGCGCGACGGCCACCGTCAGCCGAGGCTCGAGCGATGCGCCCGGCGCGATGCCGAGCCGACGCTCCAGGGCTGCGGTCAGGGCGTTCTCGATGCGGATGTTGTTGCCGACGAGGGCCGGCGCGAGCGACGGCTCGCCGAGCAGGATGCGACGCCGCTTGGCCCGGAGCTGCTTGTCGATGGTGCCGGGCGCGAGCATCTCGGCGATGATCCGACGGAGGGAGTCGACGGGGGACTCGCCCGGCGTCGCCTGCTCGAGCGAGGCGGCATACGCCTCGAGCTCCTCGGGAGTGGTGCCGATGACGGCGGCTTCCTTCGAGGGGAAGTAGTTGAAGAACGTGCGGGCACTGACCCCGGCGCGCGTGGCGATCTCGTCGGTGGTGACCGACGCGAAGCCCTTCTCCTCGACGAGGTCGAGCGCCGCGAGGTTGATCGCCCGCCTCGTCTCCCGCTTCTTGCGCTCGCGCAGGCCGCAGCCGTCGTCGGTCAGCGTGGTCGTGCTCATGCCCTCATGGTGTCACGTTCACTGCATGGACTGCAATTTTGCAGTCACTGCACAATCAGCGTACTGTGGTCGGCATGCCACAGACGACCCAGGGGGTAGACACGAACTCCGTGACCACCGCAGCCGCGCCCACCAAGCCCGCCGGCCTCGACCGCTCGACCCGCAACATCTTCATCGCGCTCATGCTCGGCATGCTCGTCGCGTCGATCAGCCAGACCATCGTCGGCCCCGCGATGCCGCGCATCGTCGCCGAGCTCGGCGGCATCGACCACTACTCGTGGCTCGCGACGGCCGCCATGCTCGTCAGCGCCATCACCGTGCCGATCGTCGGCAAGATGAGCGACCTCTACGGCCGCCGCGGCTTCTACCTCGGCGGGCTCGTCGTCTTCATGGCCGGCTCGATCCTCTCCGGCTTCGCCCAGAACTTCTGGTGGCTCATCGCCGCCCGCGCCATCCAGGGCGCCGGCATGGGCACCCTGATGCCGCTGTCGCAGACGATCATCGGCGACATCATCCCGCCGCGTCAGCGCGGCAAGTACCAGGGCCTCATGGGCGGCGTCTTCGGCCTCGCCTCGATCCTCGGGCCGCTCGTCGGCGGCTTCGTCACCGACAACTGGGGCTGGCGCTGGCTCTTCTTCATCACGCTGCCCATCGGCGTCTTCGCCTTCTTCGGCATCAGCCGCTTCCTGCACCTCGAGCACACGCCGCGCGAGTCCGTCGTCGACAAGGCCGGCATCGGCGTGCTGTCTCTGACCCTGATCCTCCTGCTCGTGCCCACCTCGCTGGGCGGCACGACGCTCGCCTGGGGCTCCCCCGCCATCATCGGCATGTATGCCGCTGGCGTCGTCGCGCTCGGCGCCTTCATCGCGATCGAGCGCCGCGCCGTCGAGCCCGTGCTGCCGCTGCGCCTCTTCCGCAGCCCGCTCTTCACGCTCTCGAACATCGCGGCCTTCATGGTCTCGGTCATGATGTTCGGCGCCATGATCTACCTGCCCGTCTACGCGCAGGGCGTGCTCGGCGCGTCGGCGACGAACTCCGGCCTCATCCTCATGCCGATGTCGGTCGCCATGATCGGCCTCTCGATCGTGTCTGGCCTGGTCATCACGAAGACCGGCCGCTACAAGCTGCAGACCATCGCGGGCATCCTCATCATGGGCGTCGGCTTCTGGCTGCTCACCCAGCTGCACTACGGCTCGAGCCAGACCGAGCTGACCCTCTCGATGATCGTCTTCGGCGTCGGCCTCGGCATGGCCCTGCAGGTCTTCACGCTGATCATCCAGAACTCCGCGCAGCGCAAGGACCTCGGCGTCGCCACCGCCTCGACGCAGTTCTTCCGCAACGTCGGCTCCACCGTGGGCACCGCCGTCTTCGGCACGATCATGACGAGCGGCCTCGCCGGCAACATCGCCTCGCACCTGCCGGCCTCCGTCGTGCAGCAGATGCAGGCGTCCGGCCAGCAGGTCAGCGCCGGCTCGGTGCTCGACCCGTCCGCCCTCGCGAAGCTGCCGCCCCAGGTCGCCACCGGCGTCCAGCAGGGTCTCGCCGACTCGCTCCACACCGTCTTCGTCTGGGGTCTCGTGCCCTTCGCCCTCGCGCTGCTCGCCGCCCTCTTCATCAAGGAGCTGCCGTTGCGCGACACCGTGCACACTCCCGACGAGGCCGGTATCGAGATGCTCGACACCCTGTCGCAGTCGGCCCCCGACGACGAGCTCAAGGTGCCGCTCGGTCGCGAGGCGGGCAACACGCGTACGCACGAGCGGCTGCTCGGCCTGCGCCTGGGCCTGCTCGCCGACTCCGCGCTGCGTGGCGACCGGCCACTGCTGACGCGGGCCGTGACGCGGCTCGGTGAGGGCGACCTCGACGCCGGGGCTGCCCTCCTGCACCGCACGGCCCGGATGCTGACCACCGAGGACCTCGCGCTCGCCGCCGAGACCGAGCGGTTCGCCGTCGAGGTGGGCGCTCGCGCCAAGGCGCTGGGCGGCGTGCTCGACGACGCGCTCAAGCGCGAGCTCGCGACGGCGGTGGCCGAGCGCGACGCCCGCACGGTCATGACGACCGTCGAGCCGACCGTCGCCGAGCGGCACGAGGCCGTCGACATCCGGATGCTCTCCGCGGTCGGTGACGACCTCGGCGCCGCCTACCTCGTCGACCGCCAGAACGCCCGCGTCGCCGAGCAGGAGGCAGCCGTCGCCCGCTGACGCGCCCCCAGCCCCACCCGTCGAGAGGCCACGATTGGCCCCCGCGCAGGGTCGAAAGGCCAGATCTCGCCCCGAGAGCTGGCCCTTCGACTGTCTGCAGGCGGCCACACGTGGCCACTCGACGGTTGGGACGGCGGGAGGGCGGG
>CBHRRQ010000185.1:0-8459 GCA_966081555.1 uncultured Terrabacter sp. | reverse complement strand
CGCCGTGCGCGGCCTGGTTGAGGTTCATGAAGTCCATGTCGATGCTCGACCACGGCAGCTCGGCACCGGCCTGGGTGTGCAGGTGCAGCATCGGCTTGCGCAGCGCGTCCAGCCCCGTGATCCACATCTTGGCCGGCGAGAACGTGTGCATCCAGGTGATGACGCCGATGCACTCGGGCGCGGCGTTGGCCTCGAGGATCGCGGCGTGGATCGCGGCAGAATCGGCGAGGATGGGGCGCCACACCACTCGTGCCGGCAGGACCGCACTCGCGTCGACCTCCTTGGCGATGGCCTGCGACTGCTCGGCCACCTGCCGCAGCGTCTCCTCGCCGTAGAGGTGCTGGCTGCCGGTGAGGAACCAGACCTCGCGCTGGTCGCTGCTGGCGGGGTGCGTGCTCGTCATGGGGTGTCCTTCTGTCCGTAGACGTTCTGGTAGCGGTCGAACAGGGAGTCGACGTCGGTCGGGTCGATGCGGATGGGCTCACCCAGCTGGCGGGCGATGTGCATGGTGCGCGCGACGTCCTCGCACATGACGGCCGCCTTGACGGCCGAGCGGGCGTCCTTGCCGATGGTGAAGACCCCGTGCTGCTTCATGAGCACGGCGGCCGACTTGCTCTCCGTGAGTGTCTCGACGATGCCGCGCCCGATGGAGTCGTCGCCGATGAGCGCGAAGGGCCCCACGGGGATCTCCCCGCCGAACTCGTCGGCCTGCATCGTCAGGGCGCACGGGATCGGCTCGCCCCGGCTGGCCCAGGCCGTCGCGTACGTCGAGTGCGTGTGCACGACGCCGCCGACGTGCGGCAGGTGCCGGTAGACGTACGCCTGCGCGTCGGTGTCGGACGACGGTGCGTGCTCGCCCTCGACGACCCGGCCGTGCAGGTCGCAGACGACCATGTTCTCCGGCGTCAGGTCGTCGTAGGCGACGCCGGACGGCTTGATCACCATGAGCTCGCGGCCCGGCACTCTCGCCGAGACGTTGCCGGCCGTCCAGATGACGAGCTGGTAGCGGGTCAGCTCGGCGTGCAGGGCGCACACCTCGCGCCGGATCGACGCGATGGTTGCGTTCACATCGGTGAGCACGCTCACGCCGCCTCACCTCCTGCGCGGACCTCCTGGGCGGTCGGAGCGGTCGGCGCGGATGCCTCGCACATGTCGCTCTTGCCGGCGATCGCGTTGCGCCGCAAGGACTTCAGCCGCTTCATGACGTCGTTGCCGCCGCGGCCGAAGTGGTCGTGCAACCGCACGTACTCCTCGAAGAGCAGGTCGTATGCCGCCGCCTCGACCTCGCGGGGCACGAACGCCGCCCGCTCGACGCCCCCCATCGCCGCCGCGGCGGCCGCGACGTCGGGGAAGGCACCGGCCGCGACCGCGGCGTGGATCGCCGACCCGAGGGCCGGGCCCTGGCCGGAACGGATGACCGAGAGCGGCAGCCGCGTGACGTCGGCGTAGATCTGCATGAGGAGCGGGTTCTTCGCGAGCCCTCCGGCGATGACGAGCTCGGTGACCGGGACGCCGCTGTCGCGGAAGGTCTCGAGGATGACGCGGGTGCCGAAGGCGGTCGCCTCGAGCAGCGCCCGGTAGACGTCCTCGGGTCGGGTCGCCAGGGTCTGGCCGACGACGAGCCCGGACAGCTCGTGGTCGACGAGGACCGACCGGTTGCCCGAGTGCCAGTCGAGGGCGACGAGCCCGTGCTCCCCCACCGCCTGGGTGGACGCCTTCTCGGTGAGCAGCTCGTGGGCCGACAGGCCGCGGGCCTCGGCCTCCGCGGCATACCCGGCGGGGAAGCCCGTGCGGGTGAACCAGCCGAAGATGTCACCCACCCCGGACTGTCCCGCTTCGTAGCCGTAGAGGCCGTCGATGATGCCACCGTCGACGACACCGCACATGCCGGGGACCTCGCGCAGCACGTCGCTGCTCATGACGTGGCACGTCGAGGTGCCCATGATCGCCACCATCTGCCCGGGTGCCGTGGCCTGCGCGGCGGGTGCGGTCACGTGCGCGTCGACGTTGCCGACCGCCACCGCGATCCCCTCCGGGAGACCCGTCCAACCGGAGGCCTCCGCGGTGAGCCGCCCTGCGACAGAACCGAGCTCACCGATCACGTGGTCGAGCTTGTCGTCCACGAACGACGCGAACTCCGGGTTGAGCGCCGCGAGGTAGTCCCTCGACGGGTAGGCGCCGTCCTGGCGGATCCCCTTGTAGCCGGCCGTGCACGCGTTGCGCACGTAGTCGCCGCAGAGCTGCCACACGATCCAGTCGGCCGCCTCGACCCAGCGCTCCGTGGCTGCATACACCTCGGGGTCCTCCTCGAGCACCTGCAGGGCCTTGGCGAACTCCCACTCCGAGCTGATCAGGCCGCCGTAGCGCTGCAGCCACGGCTCACCGCGCTCGGCGGCGAGGGCGTTGATGCGGTCGGCCTGCCCCTGCGCGGCGTGGTGGCGCCACAGCTTGACCCACGCGTGCGGCCGGTCGGCCCACTGCGGCAGCTCGCACAGCGGCACACCCTCGGCGGTCGTCGGCAGCACCGTGCAGGCGGTGAAGTCGGTCCCGATGCCGATGACGTCGGCGGGGTCGATGCCGGCCGAGGCCACCGCGGCCGGCACGGCGTGACGCAGCACCTCGCGGTAGTCATCGGGCACCTGCAGCGCCCACTCGGGCGGCAGCGCGGCCGCCCCGGGAACGGGCAGCCGCTCGGTGACGACGGCGTGCGCGTACTCGTGGACGGCCGAGCCGAGCTCGGCGCCGTCGGACACCCGGACGACGAGGGCTCTCCCCGAGAGAGTCCCGAAGTCGACTCCGACGACGTAGGTCGGCCTTGCGCCGGTGACCTGCTCGTTCATGACGTGCTGCTCCTGGTCCCGCCCGGCGGCGCGGTGCTCGCTCGGACGATGAGTTGGGGGTCGATGAGGCTGGGCACCTGGTCGGTCTCACCCGAGATGGCAGCGGTGAGCATCGCGATGGCCTCGCGGCCGATCGCCGAGAAGTCCTGGCGCACCGTCGTCAGCGGTGGGATGAGGTACTCCGCCTCGGGCACGTCGTCGAAGCCGACGACGCTGACGTCGTCGGGGACCGCGCGGCCGGCCTCGTGCATGGCGCGCAGCACCCCGATCGCCATCTGGTCGTTGGCGGCGAACACCGCTGTCACGTCGGGGTTCTCGGCCAGCTGCAGCCCGGCACGGTAGCCGCTCTCGGCCGACCAGTCACCGGCGACGGGCTCCATCGGACGGTGACCCGCGGCGACCATCTCGGCGCGCCAGCCCTCGGCGCGGGCCCGGGCCTCGGCCCAGTCGAGCGGGCCGGTGACGTGGGCGATCTCGACGTGCCCGAGGTCGACGAGGTGCCGCGTGGCGAGGCGCGCGCCGGCGACGTTGTCGACGCCGACGGTGCGACGCGCCCGCGTGAGGTCGCCCTCGACGATGACGAATGGCAGCCGTGCGCTGCGCGAGCGTGCCACCTCGAGCGCCTCGTCGTGGCCGGCGATGACGACGATGCCCTCGACGGCCAGCCGGTCGAGGTGGTCGACCGCGGCGTCGAAGCCCTCCCGAGTCATCTCGGCGAGCGACACCGACGAGGCGAAGAAGCCGGCCTCGCGCGCCGCCGTGTTGACGGTGCGGTGCACGCTCGTGGGGCCGAAGAGCGTCGAGGCCGTCGTGATGATCCCGATCGTCCCCGAACGGCCGCTCACCAGGGCCCGGGCCGCCGTGTTGGGCCGGTAGCCGAGCCGCTCGATCGCCTGCAGCACCCGCTCGCGGGTCTCGGGACGGATGCTCGACGCGCCGTTGATGACGCGTGAGACCGTCTGGTGCGAGACGCCGGCCAGCCTCGCGACGTCCTGCATCACCGGGGCTCGTGACACGGTGTCGCTCACGAGGTCCTCCTCGTGAACAGCCGCTGCATCACGATGAAGAGCAGGAGCAGGGTTCCGATCGCGATCTTTGTCCACCATGAGCTCAGCGTGCCTTGGAACGAGATCAACGTCTGGATGACACCCAGGACGAGGACGCCCAGAAGCGAGCCGAGGACGAAACCGACCCCGCCGCTCAGCAGGGTGCCGCCGATGACGACGGACGCGATGGCGTCGAGCTCCATGCCCACGGCGTGCAGGCCGTAGCCGGAGAGCATGTAGACGGAGAAGAGCAGGCCGGCCACGGCGGCGCAGAGGCCGCTGATGGCGTACGCGGCGACCTTGACGCGGGCGACCGGCAGCCCCATGAGCGTGGCCGAGCTCTCGCTGCCGCCGATGGCGTAGACCGTGCGCCCGAACCGCGTGCGGTGGAGCACCCACACGGCGGCTGCGACGATGACGAGCGCGATGACGACGCTCCACGTGATGACCACCCCACCGGGCAGCTCGATCGTGCCGGTGGCGAGGGCCCGGAAGAACGGGTCCTTGATCGAGATCGACTCCACGCCGATGACGAAGCACAGGCCGCGGGCGAGGAACATGCCGGCCAGCGTGACGATGAACGGCTGGATCTCGAAGTGGTGGATCACCAGCCCCATGAGCACCCCGAGACCGGTGCCGATGGCGAGGACGAGCAGGATGACGAGCGGTGCCGGGATGCCGGCCCGCAGCGTCGCCGCGGCCACCATCGTCGAGAGGGCGACCACCGCCCCGACGGAGAGGTCGATGCCGCCGGTGAGGATGACGAACGTCATGCCCACAGCGAGGACGATGAGGAACGCGTTGTCGATGAAGAGGTTCGCGAAGACCTGGCCCGACGTGAAGCCCTCGTAGCGCACCGAGCCCACGCCGAAGAGCAGGACGAACAGCACGAACGTCGCGACGACGGGGAGCACGCGGCCGGGGATGCCGGGGACCTTGGAGAGGCCAGGGACGCGGTGCCTGGCCGGAGTGGTCGTGGTCATGACTGGGCCACCTTCTGCTTGGTGTCGGGACCGTCGACGGCGGCCGCGACCGGGAGGGCGGTGTCGGCGACGTGCTCGGCGGCGTGCTCGGCCGGGTCCTGCTGCGCCGCAGCGTCGTCCGCGTCGGCGGACGGTTGCGTAGCCCGCTGGGTGGTGGGCCTGCGACGGGCGAACCGGGCGCGCACCTTCGGCGCCTGCAGCAGGCAGACCGCGATGACGACGAGCGCCTTGAAGACGAGGGTGACCTCTGGGGCGATGCCCATCGAGTACACCGTGGTCGTCAGCGTCTGGATGATGAGTGAGCCGACGAGCGTGCCCGACAGCGAGTACTTCCCGCCGGCGAGCGAGGAGCCACCGATGACGACGGCGAGGATCGCGTCCATCTCGATCCACAGCCCGGCGTTGTTGGCGTCGGCGGCGCTGACGTTGGAGCTGATCATGAGGCCGGCGACCCCGGCGCAGACCGCGGCGAAGACGTAGACGGTCCAGATGATGGTGCGGGACCGCAGGCCGGCAAGACGGCTGGCCTCGGGGTTGATGCCGACCGACTCGATGAGCAGCCCGAGCGCGGTGCGCCGGGTGACGAGCGCGACCACTGCCAGGGCTGCGAGCGCGATGAGGATCGAGATCGGGAAGAGCAGGAACCCTGCGCCGATCTCTCGGTAGAAGTCGTTGCGCACCGTGATGATCTGACCGTCGGTGACGAGCATCGCGATGCCGCGACCTGCCGTCATCAGCACGAGGGTCGCGATGATCGGTTGGATGCCCAGCAACGAGACGAGGAAGCCGTTCCACAGGCCCAGCACGAGGCACAGGCCCAGCGCGAGCCCGATGCCGGTGAGGGCGGCCGCGGGACTGCTGGGGTCGCTCGATCCGACGATCGTGGTGCAGGCGACGGCTCCGGCGATGGCGGCGACCGCGCCGACGGACAGGTCGATGCCGCGGGTGGCGATGACGAGGGTCATGCCCAGGGCGATGAGCAGGGTCGGAGCGCCGTTCTTGAGGATGTCGACGAGGCTGCCGTAGAGGTGCCCGTCCTGGAGGCGCACCGAGAGGAACCCGGGGTTGCGTGCGGCGTTGGCCAGCAGCAGCGCGACGAGGGCGGCCAGGGGCCACAGCAGCCGGCTGCCACGGACGCGCTGGAGCACTCCCTCGCGCGGGGCGCCGGCGGCGCCGCGGGAAGCGGGGGCCATCACGAGGCCACCTGCTCGGTCAGGCCGGCGGCGTCGACTCGCACGGCGAGGTCGGCGTCGGTCTCGGCGATGAGGCCCATGATGTCGTCGACGGTCGCTGAGGCGTCGAGCTCGGCGACCTTGGCGCGGTCCTTGAGCACGACGACGCGGTGCGACAGGCGGGCGACCTCCTCGAGCTCGGCGGAGATGTAGACGACCGCCATGCCGTCGGCGGCCAGCTGGGCGACGAGCTTCTGGATCTGGGCCTTGGCGCCGATGTCGATGCCGCGCGTGGGCTCGTCGAGGATGAGCAGCCGTGGGTTCGTCACGAGCCAGCGCGCGAGGAGCACCTTCTGCTGGTTGCCCCCCGAGAGGCGCCCGACGATCGCGTCGGGGTCGGCGGGGCGGATGTCGAGGGTCTCGATCCAGCGGGCGACGAGCTCGTCCTTGGTGCGTCGCGGGATGGGCCGGGCCCAGCCGCGCGCGGCCTGCATCGCGAGGACGAGGTTGTCGCGGATCGACAGGTCGGCGAGGATCCCCTCGCCCTTGCGGTCCTCGGAGCAGAAGGCGATGCCCGACGCGATGGCGGCGCGGGGCGTCCGCAGCGTGACGTCCTTGCCGCCGACGCGCACCGAGCCCGAGTCGGCCCGGTCGGCCCCGAAGAGCAGTCGGGCCAGCTCGGTGCGGCCGCTGCCGAGCAGGCCGGCGAGGCCGACGACCTCGCCGGAGCGGATGGTCAGGTCGAACGGGGCGATGGAGCCGCGTCGGCCGAGGCCGGTGGCCTCGAGGACCGGGGGCGCCTCGGAGGTGCCGGCCCCGGCGTCCTCGGCCAGGCGCTCGACCTCCTCGAGCACCCCGAGCTCACGGCCGATCATCGCCGACACGAGCTGGAGCCGGGAGAGGTCACGCGTGAGGTGCTCGCCGACGAGGCGGCCGTTGCGCAGGATCGTCATGCGGTCGGCGATCTCGTAGACCTGCTCGAGGAAGTGCGAGACGAAGAGGATGGCCACGCCCTGGTCGCGCAGGTGACGCATGATGCGGAAGAGCTCGGCCACCTCGTCCTGGTCCAGGCTCGAGGTGGGCTCGTCGAGGATGAGCACCTGGGCGTCGACGGCCACCGCCCTGGCGATGGCCACGAGCTGCTGGATCGCGATGGGGTGCTCGGCGAGGATCGAGGCGGGGTCGATCGTCAGCCCCATCCGACCGAGCAGCTCCGCGGCGCGGGCCCGGGTGCCCGGCAGGTCGATGGCCCCGAACCGGCGCGGCTCGCGTCCGAGCAGGATGTTCTCGGCGACCGAGAGGTTGGGGCAGAGGTTGACCTCCTGGTACACCGTGCTCACGCCGGCCTCCTGGGCCGCCGCGGGCCCCGCGAAGGCGACGCGCTCGCCGCGCAGCTCCGTGGTGCCGGACGTGGCCGTGTAGACCCCGGTGAGCACCTTGATGAGGGTCGACTTGCCGGCCCCGTTCTCGCCCATGAGGGCGTGCACCTCACCGGGGAGGAGCCGGAAGTCGACGTCCTCGAGGGCCGTGACCCCGGGGAACTCCATCGTGATCCCGCGCATCGCGACGACGGGGTCGCCGGTCGGGGCGGTCGTCGGTCTCGGCGTGTCGGTCATGACGTCCTGTCCTTCGCTTCCGGGTGTCGGGTGGACGGCTCCCGCCACCACACCCGGAGGGTGGCGGGAGCCGTCGATCAGGCGAGGTGCGCGGCCCGGCGTGTGGGCCGCGGCACCTCGGGTCGGGGGCTCAGTACTTGCGCGAGGGCAGCGCCGTCTTGGCCTGCTCCTGCGTGAACGTCGTCTCCTCGGTCACCACGCGCTCGGGCACCGACTCGCCGGCGACGACCTTCTTGGCGAGGTCCATGAGCTGGTCGCCCAGCAGCGGGCTGCACTCGACGATGAAGTTGATCTTGCCGTCGGCGAGGGCCTGCATGCCGTCGTGCACCGCGTCGACCGTGATGATCTTGATGTCCTTGCCCGGCACCTTGCCGGCGGCCTCGATGGCCTCGATGGCGCCCAGACCCATGTCGTCGTTGTGGGCGTAGACGACGTCGATCTTGGGGTTGGACTTGAGGAACGCCTCCATCACCTGCTTGCCGCCCGACCGGGTGAAGTCACCGGTCTGCGAGGCGATGACCTTGATCTGCGGGGCCGCCTTGATGGCGTCGGCGAAGCCCTCCTTGCGGTCGATCGCCGGTGCGGCCCCCGTCGTGCCCTGCAGCTCGACGACGTTGACCTCGCTCTTGCCCTCGCTGTCCTTGACGAGCCACTCGCCGGCCTTCTTGCCCTCGGCGACGAAGTCGGAGCCCAGGAAGGTCTTGTAGAGCGTCTTGTCCTCGGAGTCGACGGCGCGGTCGGTGAGGATGACGGGGATGTTGGCGCGCTTCGCCTCGAGCAGCACGGTGTCCCAACCGGTCTC
>CBHRRQ010000184.1:0-8484 GCA_966081555.1 uncultured Terrabacter sp. | reverse complement strand
CGGGGAAGGCCTGCAGGATGTTGACGGTCATCATGATGATGTCGTCGAAGTCGAGCGCGTTGGCCTGGCGCAGGCGACGTTGGTACTGCGTGTAGGCGTCGGAGACGGTGCGCTCGTAGTGGTTGCCCTCGGTGACCTGGCTCGCGTAGGTCTCCTCGTCGATGAGCTCGTTCTTGAGGTTGCTCACCTGCGCCGAGAACCCGCGGGGCGGGTAGCGCTTGGGGTCGAGGTCGAGGTCGCGCAGCACGAGGCTCATGAGCCGCTGGCTGTCGGCGGCGTCGTAGATGGAGAAGGTCGACTTCATGCCGACCTTGGCGGCCTCGCGACGCAGGATGCGCACGCACGCCGAGTGGAACGTCATGACCCACATGGCGCGGGCGCGCGGCCCGACGAGCGCCTCGACGCGCTCGCGCATCTCGGCCGCGGCCTTGTTGGTGAAGGTGATCGCGAGGATCTGGCCCGGCTGGGCGTGCCGCTCGCCGAGCAGCCACGCGATGCGGTGGGTCAGCACGCGAGTCTTGCCGGAGCCGGCACCGGCGACGATGAGCAGCGGGGTGCCCTCGTGGACGACGGCCTCGCGCTGCTGCGGGTTGAGCCCCTCGAGCAGCAGCGCCGGGTCGAGCTCGGCCGGCGCCTCGCGCGCGACCTCGACGCCACCCCGCGCCGCGGCCTCGGCCCACGTCGGCACGCCCTGCTCGGTGACGTCACCACCACGCCGCGGCCGCGCGGAACCGCCGGAGGGCGCGCCCTGACCGTGCTCGAAACCGGGGATGGGGAGGTCGTCGAAGAGCGTGCTCATGATGGTCCAAGCCTACGTCGGACCACCCACACCGCCCGACCACCGCACCGACACCCGCAGCAGGCAGGATGGGCGGGTGAGCGACTTCGAGATCCGCCCGGCGTCGGCCGGCGACGTGCCCGACCTGCTCCGCCTCGTGCGTGCCCTGGCCGAGTACGAGAAGGAACCCGAGGCGGCGACGGCGACCCCGGCCCAGTTCAAAGCCGCGCTGTTCCCCGAGCAGGGCGACCCGACGGCATACGCCCTCGTCGCCGAGAACCACGACGGCGTCGTCGGCATGGCGCTGTGGTTCCGCAGCTTCTCCACGTGGACCGGCGAGGCCGGGATCTGGCTCGAAGACCTCTTCGTGCAGCCCGACCAGCGCGGCAGCGGCATCGGGCAGGCGCTGCTCGCGGCCCTCGCCGAGCTGTGCGTCGACAACGGCTGGACACGTCTCGAGTGGGCGGTGCTCGACTGGAACACGCCGTCCATCGAGTTCTACCGCGCCCGCGGCGCCCGCCCGCTCGACGACTGGACGACCTTCCGGGTCGACGGCGAGGCGCTGGGCCGACTCGCCCGGGCCTGATCGACCGGTCGTAGGGTGGCGAGCATGACCCAAGCGACCAGCGTCTTCGTCTCCGAGCCCGGCGACCGCAGCGTCCTGCAGGTGCGCACCCACGACGTCCCCGACCCCGCTCCCGGCGAGGTGCAGGTCGAGGTCGCCGCCGCCGGCGTCAACTTCATCGACGTCTACAAGCGGCAGGGCGTCTACCCCGTGCCGACGCCCTTCGTGCTCGGCGAGGAGGGGGCCGGCACCGTGACGGCGGTCGGCCCCGGGGTCACCGACCTCGCCGTCGGCGACCGCGTCGCCTGGTGCCAGTCCCTCGGCAGCGAGTCGACGGTCGTCAACAAGCCCGCCGACCTGGTCGTCACGGTCCCCGACGGCGTCGAGCTCGAGGTCGCCTGCGCGGCCATGCTCCAGGGCCTGACCGCCCACTACCTCGTCACGAGCACGTATGCCGTCAAGGAGGGCGACGTCGCCCTCGTGCACGCCGCAGCGGGCGGGGTCGGGCAGCTCCTCGTGCAGATGATCACGTCTCGCGGGGCCACCGTGGTCGCAACGGCCGGCTCCGGCGAAAAGCTCGAGATCGCAAGGTCGCTCGGCGCGCAGCACCTCATCGACTACTCGACGTTCGACTCACCGGACGCGCTGTCGGCGGCCGTCCGTGAGGCCGCTGGGCGCGGTGTCGACGTCGTCTACGACGGCGTCGGCAGGGCGACGTTCGACGCCTCGCTCGCCTCCCTGCGCCCGCGGGGGATGATGGTGCTCTTCGGTGGGGCGAGCGGGCAGGTGCCGCCGTTCGACATCCAGCGGCTCAACTCGAGCGGCTCGCTCTTCCTGACGCGGCCCAAGCTGGGCGACCACGTGGCCGAGCGGTCCGAGTACGAGTGGCGCGCCGGCGAGGTGCTGGGCGCCGTCGCCGACGGCTCGCTCAAGATCGACATCGGCGGTCGCTACCCGCTCGGCGAGGCTGCCGCCGCCTACGAAGCGCTCGAAGGTCGCCAGACGACCGGCAAGCTCGTCCTGGTGCCCGGGGCATGAGCCGCACGCTCTTCCGGCACGACCGCATCTGGACCGGGGGCGGCGAATTCCCTTGGACCGACGCGCTGCTCGTCGAGGAGGGGCGGATCGTCGCGATCAGCAGCGATGCCCGTGACGTCGCCGGGGCAAGCGGTGCGACGACGGTCCACCTCCCGGGTGCGGTGGTCATGCCGGGGCTGCACGACGCCCACATCCACACGGAGTGGCTCTCGCGCGACCTGTCGTCGGTCGACCTGCGCGAGGCGCGCTCGCTCGACGAGACCCTCGAGCTGATCCGGGCCCACGCGGCCGGCCTGCCCGACGGCGAGTGGCTGCACAGCGGTCGCTGGAACCACAACCGCTGGGCAGCCCCGGTGCAGCCCGACCGCCACGCGCTCGACACCGTCACGGGTGGGCGGGTAGCCGCACTCGCGAGCGTCGACGGTCACACGATCTGGGCGAACTCCCTTGCGCTGCAACGGGCCGGCATCACGCGCGACACACCCGACCCTGTCGGCGGCGAGATCGTGCGTGACGCGTCCGGCGAACCGACCGGCATCCTGCGCGAGAAGGCCCAGGAGCTGCTCGACGCGATCCCGCGCGAGGAGACGCCGCTGCGCCCGTGGCTCGAGCGCTGCCAGCAGTGGTTGCTCTCGGTCGGCCTCACGAGCATCACCGACATCGACGGCGAGGATGCCCGGGCGGCCTACGCCGACCTGCACGCCGACGGAGCGCTGCGGCTGCGCGTCACCAAGTGCACGCGCGACCCCGACCTCGAGCTCGCGATCGCCGAGGGTCGCCGTTCCGGGCAGGGCGACGAGGTCTTCCGGGTGGGTCCGGTCAAGTTCTTCAGCGATGGCGCCCTCGGCTCGCACACCGCCCACATGACCGAGCCCTTCATCGGGCACGAGGGCTGTGGCATCGCGGCGATGCCCTACGAGGTGCTCGTCGAGCGCACGCTGCTCGCGGCACGGTCGGGCCTGAACGTCATCACGCACGCCATCGGCGACGAGGCCAACCGCCTGGTGCTCGACTCCTTCGAGGCGGTGCGGGCCGAGGGGCTCGAGCGGCTGCTGCGCATCGAGCACGCCCAGCACGTGCTCCCCGTCGACATCCCGCGCTTCCGGGCCCTCGACGTCGTGGCCTCGATGCAGCCGAGCCACTGCACCGCGGACCTCGAGCTCGCCGACGAGATCATCGGCCCGCGACGCCTCGCGTCGTACGCCTGGCGCAGCTTCCTCGACGCCGGCGTGCGGATCGCGTTCGGCTCCGACGCCCCGGTGGAGGACCCCAACCCCTTCTACGGGCTGCATGCCGCGGTCACCCGCCAGCGAGCCGACGGCCACCCGGCCGGCGGCTGGCGCCCCGACGAGCGCATCACGCTGACGGAGGCCGTGCACGCCCACACAGTCGTGGCGCACGAGTCGGTGGGGCGCACGGACGTCGGCCGGTTGGTCCCGGGACAGCTCGCCGACCTCGTCGCCGTCGACCGCGACGTGTGGGCGCTCGCGGAATTGGCTCCCGCGCAGATCCGCGACACCGAGGTGCTGCAGACGTGGATCGGGGGCGCGCTCGCTCACGACCGCAGCTGAGGCGAGCGCCCGGTCGCGGTATGCCGTCGCGCCGGGTCGCGACCGATCCCCTCGACCCGCTGGTGCGAGCCTCCTGTCGAGGGCTGTCGCCGGGATCGCGATGCGTCCATCCTTGAGAGAGGAGGGCGCATGCGCGAGATCGACGCGGACTTCGCGGCCTGGGTGCGGGCCCGGCAGCCGCGGCTGCGCCGCGCTGCCGCCCTCGTCGCCGGCGACACCAGGCGCGCCGAACGGCTCACGCTCGACGCGCTGACGAGCCTGGCGCTGCACTGGCACCGCGCGCGTGGGACGGACCCCGACGCGTACGTGCGTGCTCGACTGCACCCCGCCGCCCTCGCCGCGGCACAGAAGGACGTCCAGGCCCCGACGCTCGCCGGTGCCGGCGCCCCCGGACTCGAGCCCCAGGTGGGCGTGCGCGGCCCGGCCCCACGGTTGACGCCGCGGTTGCCGCCCCGGCTGCGCGCGGTGCTCGTGCTCCGCTGCTACGAGGGGCTCTCGGTCGATGACACCGCGGATGTCCTGGGCCTCTCACCCGTGAAGGTGCGGCGCGCCGAAGCACAGGCCCGTGCCGCCCTGACAGCAACGACGGCACCCGAGCCGACCGACGACGAGGTCGCGGCGCTGCTCGACGCGGCGGTTGCCGACATCCGTGACGTCGACCTCGCCGAACGGGCCTGGCACGACGCCGTGCTGCACCGGTCGACGACCCTGCGCCGGGCCGGATCGGCCGTCGTGGCGGCAGGACTCCTCATCGGCGGCGCATCGCTCTCGGGCCACGACCCGGTGGTCGCGAGCGCGCCGGCACCCGCCCCGGTGAGCCTCACACAGGTGCCCCTGCTCGCCGAGGCGACATGGCACACGACCGCCGACGGACTGAGGTACGTCGTCGCCCCCGTCGCCGGCACCGAGGCCGACCAGCCGGTGCTCTCCGTCGGACTGCCCGGGGTCATCGACCCCAAACGAGCCCACCAGCTGGCGAGCAGACCGCCGCCGGCGGGTCTGGGCTCCTTCGGCGACGCCGTCTACCTCGAGCGGCGCGCGGCAGGGAGGTGGGTTCCCGTCCTGCTCTACGGCGACGGCGACCTGCTCACCCTCGACACGGTCGAGCTGACCGACGTCCACCCGGACTCCGGGGACGCCCGCCCACCCCTCGGCGTCTGGGCCTTCTCCGGCGACAAGACGACGGTGGCCTTCGCCCAGCCGGGCAAGGTCGTCACCTTCGACATGGAGACCCGTGAGGTGCGCACGGTCGCGATCCCGTCGGCCACGCTCGACTGGGTGGCGTGGCGCGGCAACCACGTCCAGGCCGGGTCCGCGGACGGGTTGTGGTCGCCCGACCTGTCGGCCAGGTGGCCCGCCCCCGAGCCGCCGCGGCGTCCCGGCGCGCGCGAGTTCCGGGTCGAGGCAGGGCGCACGGTGCTGGACGAGCGGGCCCCCGACGCCGCCATCCGGCCGCTCACCGTGGGCTGGCCGCGCACGAGGCCGGTCGGCGACACGGTCTCGAACGCCCGGCAGTTCGCGTCCGTCTTCCGCCTCGCGGCCGGCGAGTCGCGCGACCTCGAGGCGGTGGCTCCCCGCCACGTCATCGTGGCGACCAACAGCCTGGGCCGCGATCGCATGCTCGTCTTCGGCGAGGAGCACCCGCGGTCGACCGACTGCTGCTCGGTGCTCGGGTGGACCGTCCGGGGCGAGCTGATGTACCTGTCGGCTGCCCCGAGCGGCACGTGGATCATGGCGTGGGACGTCGACACGGGCGTGGTCCACCGTGTCTCACGCTTCCTCACCTCGGACACGGTGCCGCCCGTCATCGCGCTGGGGGCGCGCTTCACCGTGGGCTAGCGTGAGCCGGCGCTGCGCCGCCTCAGACGGGTCCGCCGGTCAGGCGCCGGGCACGACCGACAGCAGCAGCGTGGCGAACCAGGTCAAAGCGCCGACGGCGAGCAGGAACCAGCCGATGACGGCAGAGTTCCCCGCTCCTTCGGACCGGGACGCGCGGGCCCGCCGTCGGCCCAGGACGACGAGCGACAGGCCGATGACCAGCCACACCAGGCCTATGAGCAGTCCGGCGAGAACGCCTGCGTTCCAGCGCATCTCAGACGCCTTCGTCGGATCGTGGACGCGTCACCAGAGGGCAGCGACGAGCACGTTGGCCACGGCGGCCCCACCCGCCACGTCGAGCAGCGGACCGGTGTCGCGGCCCTTGCGCGCCCGCGCGGCACCGATCTCGGCAGCGGCGACGACACCGAGGGCGATGACGAGCTTGACCGCGATCTTCGTGTTGTTGACCTCGTGGCTGTCGTCCTTGATCGCCGACGCGATGCCGACGAGCACCAGACCGGTGACGATCTGGGCGCGGGCTCCCCACACGATCGGCGCCGTGACCGTGCGGCCCGAGCGCATCGCGATCCAGCCACCGACGACGGCGGCCATGCCGAGCAGGTGCAGGGCGACGAGGAGGTTGTAGACGAAGTCCATGGCCGTCATCCTACGGAGCGTCGTACTCGCCGGCCGCTCCGGGCCCACGGAGGTCGGTCAGCGCGGCCAGCCGACGCCACGACGAGCTCAGCGGGTAGTCCTCCAGCTCGTCGAGAGGCACCCAGCGGGCGTCGGACGTCGTGCCGCCCACGTCGTGGATGAGGATGTCGACCGGCTCGGGACACGTTGCGGCGTAGACGATCCGGACGGCGTGGAAGTCCTCGAGACCTCCACTGGGCGACCGCCCGACCCAGTGGTCGGACTGGACGGCGAGCAGGCCGCCCAGCTCGACGCGCTGGCCCGTCTCCTCCCACACCTCCCGGTGCACGCCGTCGACGGGCGACTCCCCCTCGTCGAGGCCGCCGCCGGGCAGGCCCCAGCTGCCGGCGACGTGGGTCTGGGAGTTGAACTGCGTGAGCAGCACCCCACGGGCGCTCGTCACGAGGGCGTAGGCGGCCACCCGCTGGTAGGGCTCCCCCACCTCGTCGGCTCCCACGTCCGCATCGCGCGGGGGCTCCGCAGACCGGGGGCGTATGCCGTCGAGCGGGCTCACGCGGAACGCGAGCTCCAGCGCGCCGTCGGCGTGCACCGCTGCCGACGACGGGGCGCCGAGAGCCCATCCGAGAGCCCCCAGGACGACCTCGGGGTGCTCGCCGTGGCCGAGGCGCGCCTCGGCGAGCCTCGTGTCGTCGACGTCGACCGCGACGACGCGGATGCCGCCCGGCTGGTTGGTCCTCATCGACGGACCAGGCCGACGGCCCGCTCGTACTCGGCCACAGCCATGGCGGCGACCTGCGACCAGTCCTGCGTCGGAGGGTTCGCGAGGTTCCACGCCCGCATCCGCGACACCTCGTGAGGGTTCTTGGCCAGTCGAGCGATCGCCGTGGCCATCTGCGAGTCACTCGAGACCACAAGACCGTTCACGCCGTCGGTGACGAACTCCCCCACGCCGGAACCCGATCTACCGATCACCGGGAGTCCGACCGTGCGCGCCTCCAGGGCGGCGATGCCGAACGACTCCAGACGGGCAGGCGACAGGTAGACGTCGGAGCCGGCATACCTCCGGCGCAGCTCGTCGCGCGTGACCCGCCCCGGCAGCGAGACCCAGTCCAACCCTCGTCGGCGCACGAGCGCCTCGACCTTGCGACGGTCGGGCCCCTCCCCGAGGACGGTCAGCGACACCGAGCCGGAGCCGGCGAGGCGCTCGGCCTCGGCCACGAGCTCGACGAGTGCCGCCGGTCGCTTTCGAGCGGCGAGCCGCATCGCGGTGACGAGACGCAGGGGACCCGGCTCCCGCGGGCCGGAGGGCGCGGCCCACCGCGCCACGTCGATGCCGTTGGGCAGGACGCCGACCGACCGGCCGGGGCCGACGAGCCGACGCAGCGGCTGCGCGGCCACGTCGGACACGGCCGACATGGCGACGCCGCGCGAGGCCCAGCGGCGCACGAAGCGGGCGGCGTCGAAGAGGGGTGCCACACCGGCGAGCATGCAGTGCCAGGTCATCGCGGTGGGCAGCCCCAGGCCGACGGTGACGCGGGTGCAGTCCCACGCGAAGGGTGAGACCACCCCGGTCTGCACGTGGGCGACGTCGAAACCGCCGTCGACGAGGCGTCGGCGCAGCTCGGGCGGCGCCCACGGGTTGACGGGCAGCTCCCACGGCACACGGGCAGCGAGGCGGTGGACGGGCACGCCGTCGACGACGGTCACGGCGCCGTGCAGCTCGCCGCCCGCGCCCCGGGTCGCCGTGAAGACCTCGACCTCGTGCCCCGCGAGCAGCAGGTGCCGGGCGAGGTCGTGCGTCTGCACCTCGATCCCGCCCAGCCGGGGCAGGTAGCAGTCGGACAGGAGGGCCACCTTCACGGGGAACACTGTGTCATGCGTCAGGATGGGTGACTGTGCCCCACACCCTGCTCGCCTTCCACGCGCACCCCGACGACGAGGCGCTGCTGACCTCGGGCACGATGGCGCGCGCCGCGGCCGAGGGCCACCGGGTCGTCGTCGTGGTGGCGACCGACGGCGAGCTCGGCCTCGCCGCCAGCGAGTTCACGGGCGACGGC
>CBHRRQ010000183.1:0-8489 GCA_966081555.1 uncultured Terrabacter sp. | reverse complement strand
TGTTCGGGTAGAGCGCGTAGCTCTGGAACACCATGGCGATGTCGCGGTCGCGCGGGCGGACACCCTTCTGGTCGTGCCCGTCGACGAGGATGCGCCCGCCGTCGACCGGCTCGAGGCCGGCGAGCATGCGCAGCGTCGTCGACTTGCCGCAGCCCGAGGGGCCGACGAGGACGAGGAACTCACCGTCGGCGATGTCGAGCGTGATGCCGTCGACCGCGGGTGCGTCGTCCTTGGAGAACTTACGAGTCGCCTCGTCGAAGTACACGGTTGCCATGGAAGGCCTCTCGGGTCGTTCTGGTCTGGTGCGGCACCCGCCGGGCCCCCTCGTAGGAGGGGACCCGGCGGCATACCCAAGCGGCGTGTCAGGCGCCGAGCTTGCTCTTGATCTGCGAGTCGAAGACCTGCTGGCTCTCGGCGTCGAGCGCCTTGAAGACGGTCGCGACGTCCTGGCCCTGGACGACCTGGTCGAGGGCCTTGCCGATGCGGGCGCCGCCGCCGGGCAGCAGCACGCGGACGTTGTCCTGCGAGCGGGTCTTCGGCAGCTGCTCGATCGCGGTCTTCGCGTTCGGGTTCTTCTCGAGGAACGCCTTCTCCTCGGGCAGGTCGACCGCCGACTTGCGCACGGGCATGTAGCCGGTCGCCTGCGTGAAGGTGACGGTGTTCTGCGCGTTGGTGAGGAACTCGATGAACTTCAGCGCGTTCTTCTTGCGGTCGTCGGTGATGTTCGCCGGGATGCCGACGCCCGCGCCGCCCGTCGGGCAGTTGCCGTCACCGGGCAGGAACGCCGTGCCGACGGCGAACTTGGCGTCCTTCGCGACACCACCCAGCGAGCCGGTCGACATCATGCTGCAGCCGACGATGCCGGCCGTGAAGTCGGGGGCGGGGTCCTTCGACAGCTTGAGGAAGCCGTTCTTCGCGAGGTCCTGGAGGTACGTGCCGGCCTTGACCGTGTTGGGGTCGGAGAAGCTCGGCGTCCACTCCTTCGAGTAGGCGCCCCCGTAGCCCCACACCATGTTCTGGAAGACCCAGTCGAGGTAGTTGGAGCCGTCGGGCAGCTCCATGACGACCTTGTCGGAACCCGCCGCGGCCTTGAGCTTCGGTGCCCACGTGAGGAACTCGTCCCAGTCCTTGGGGCCTCGGTCCTCGAGACCAGCCGCCTTCCAGAGGTCCTTGTTGTAGTAGAAGAGCGGCGTCGAGCGGGAGAAGGGCAGCGCGTAGTGCTTGTCGTCGAGGTTGTAGTCGTTGTAGAGCGCGTCGACGTAGTCGCTCGTGTCGATCTTCGCGGCCGACAGCAGGTCGTCGAGCGGCGCGAGCTGCTTGTTGAGGGCGAAGTTGAACCACGTGACGTCCGAGACGACCACGACGTCGGGCAGCTGACCGCCGGCGAGCGAGGCGTTGAACTTCTGCGCGACCTCCTCGTAGTTCTTGCCCGCGTCGACGAGCTTGACCTTGAGGTTCGGGTTGGCCGCCTCGAAGGCCTTGATGATCTGCTGCTCGACCGGCTTGCTGTTGCCGGGGTGGTTGCTCCAGAACTCGATGGTGTTGCTCGAGGCGCCACCGCCGTTGCCGCCGGAGGACGGAGCGGTGCCGGTGCCGGCGCAGGCTGCGAGCCCGGCGACGCCTGCCGCCCCGGCGAGGCCGAGGAAGCCCCGGCGTGAGAACTCGTTCATGGGTGGTGCCTTTCCCTGTCGGTGGTGCATCGGGTGGTGGGAGGACGGCGTGCCGGTGACCGGCCGCCGGGGACTGTCGGGGTCAGCTCTTGACCGCTCCGGCCGTGAGGCCCTTGATCATCTGGCGCTGCAGGAACAGGAAGAGCACGAGGATCGGCAGCATCGCGAGGATCGTCCCGGCCATGACCGGGCCCCAGTTCGTGACGCCGTCGTTGTTCTGCAGGAACGTCAGGCCGACGGGCAGGGTCGCGGTGGTCTCGTCGTCGGACATCAGGTAGGGCCAGAGGTACTCGTTCCACTCGTTGACCACGGTGATGAGCGAGAACGCCACGAGCGTCGGCCACGACATCGGCATGACGACGCGCCAGAGCAGCTTCATCGGCCCGGCGCCGTCGAGCCTCGCGGCCTCGATGATCTCGCCGGGCAGGCTGAGGAACTGGTTGCGCATGAGGAAGGTGCCGAAGGCGACGCCGGCCAGCGGGATGATGATGCCCTGGAACGTGTTGCGCCAGCCGAGCTGCGCGACGAGCGCGTAGTTGCTGATGACGGTGATCTGGTTGGGCACCATGAGCGCCGCGATGACGACGAGGAAGACGACCGACCGTCCGGGAAAACGCAACAGCGACAAGGCGTACGCGCTGAGCACACCGAGCACGATCTTCGCCACGGCCGTCGCCGAGGTGATGATGACGGAGTTGCGCACGTAGTCGAAGAACGGGATGCGCGTCGTCAGCTCGTGGTAGTTGTCGGTCGTGGCCGGGTTCGGCCACCACTGGGCGGGGCGCACGTAGATGTCGCCGCGGTCCTTGAACGACGTGATGAGGATCCAGAAGAGCGGGACCGCGACGAGCAGCACGACGAGGACCATGCCGACGTAGCCGAGCGCCGTCCAGACCGGTCCGCGGTTGTGCGACGACGCCTCTACGTTGTGGGCCGCGCGGCGCCGCTGGCGACGGGTGCGCTCCGGCGGGACGGACTCGTCGTCGAGCGTGCCGATGACGGTGGACGTGCTCATGACTTCTGCCCCCGGTCCATGAAGCGCACCTGGACGACCGTCACGGCGAGCAGGATGACGAACATGATGGTCGCGACGGTGGCGCCGTAGCCGGCGCGCTGGTTGACGAAGGTCTCCTGGTACACCTGGTAGACGAGCGTGGCGGTGCCGTTGCCCTGCGGACCGCCGCGGGTCATGACGTTGATGATGTCGAAGACCTGGACCGAGCTGAGCAGCACGGTGATCGACAGGAAGAACGTCGTGGGCCGCAGCTGCGGCATGAGGACCCGGCGGAATCGCGTCCACGCGCTCGCGCCGTCGATCTCCGCCGCCTCGTCGAGGTCGGCGCGACGGCCCTGCAGTGCCGCGAGGTAGATGACGAACGTGTAGCCGAGGTTCTTCCAGATGTAGGTGACCGTGACCATGAAGAGAGCCCAGCCGGGCTGCTGGTAGAAGTCAGGGGACGAGGCGCCCACGCGGGCCAGCAGGTCTCTCACGAGCCCGAACTGGGGGTCGAAGACGAACTGGAACGCGATGCCGACGGCCGCTCCGGAGATCACGAAGGGCGCGAAGACGACCGAGCGGACGAGGTTGCGCCCCTTGAGCTTCTGGTCGAGCAGCAGCGCCAGGCCGAGGCCGAGGGCCATCGAGATGCCGACGGTCGCGATGGTGAAGACGAGGGTGTTGCGCACCACGACGCGCGTGTCGTCCCGGCCGAACCACTCGACGTAGTTGGCGAGACCCACCGGGTTGGCGACCGGCGAGCTGATGTTCCAGTCGGTGAAGGACAGCCGGATGTTGTCGAGCAGCGGCCGGTAGGTGAAGACGATGAGGAGCACGAGGTTCGGCAGGAGGAGCAGCGCCGCGAGCGTCCACTCCCAGGCCTTCCCGCTCGATCGTCGGGGCGCCGGACCCACCGGCTCGGGTGGGCCGGCGGACACGGTGGTGTCACGTCGCGAATCGGTCACCGATGACTGCACCCGCACAACCTAACCGGGCAGGAGTACCGATAGCGGCTTTGGTGCGTCAGGCTTTCGACGCGGAGGCGAACTCCTGTCCCAACGGCTGTGCGGCCCGCACCGCCGGCGCCACGTCGGCGAAGAAGCGTTCGACGCTCCGGCGTGTCACCGGCTCGGCCAGGCCCGGCACGTCGAGGGAGATCCCGGAGAGGCGCGTGGCCGTACGCCTCCCGCCGTTCCCGGTGGTGCCGCACGAGGACCGTACTTCTCCATCGGGTGGAAACCGTTGGTGGAGAAGAGCGGGTCGCCCCACCGCGCGGCCAGCTCGGTGGACTCGGTCGAGCTGCCGCACGGGGTCGAGCAACGAGAGCACCGTGACGGTGGTCAGCAGACGTATGCGGCTCGTGCGGGCGGCGATGTGCGCCAGCACGACCGGGGGCGACGACGACACGAAGCGCTGGGCGTGCCGCTCCCCCACCCCGAAGCCGTCGAAGCCCAGCTCCTCGGCCCAGACCGCCTGTTGCACAACGTGTTCGAACGCCTCCGTCTGCGAGCGCACGATGCCGGTCACGGGGTCGGGGCTCGTGTCGAGGAGCGTGTACGTGCAGAATCTCATGCCGGCCGCTTCTCCACGAGCGGCTCCGGGCGCTTCTCCCCCGCCGTGACGGCCACGGCGATGCGGTTGCCGCTGACCGGTGCGGGACACGTCCCGTGGTCGCTGAAGGCGAACGGCAGGTTGACGGCACGGTTGAAGTCGACGACGAGGTTGCCCTCGGGGTCGGGCGCCTCGGTCACGACCGTGCGCCACGGCGCGGACGTCTCGCCGTTGGTGCTGTCGTGGAAGAGGAGCGCGAGCCCCGCGCCGGCGGCGACGGCACTCAGCCGATGGCGTACGCCCTCGATGTCCACGTCGACGGTGCCGACCACGCGAGCCTGCTGGACGAGGTCGTCGCGGGCGGTGACGACCTGGACCGCCGCCGGCTCCTCCGCCGGGGTGAAGGTGGCCGGTCGCACCCACGCGGTGTCGTGGTCCCACGTGGGAACGCCCGTGAAGGCGAGCCGGTTCGGCGCCTGCGGGTCCCGGGTGCGGACGGCGAGCCGTCCTCCCCTGCGGAGCAGCTCGACCACGCGGTCGTCGTGCCGCACCCAGTGGAGCGAACCGCTCTCGGCAACGTCCGCGCCCGCGGTCCCGAGGACGGGGCCGACGTCGGTCGCGAGCCCGTCCCTCTCCTCCGCACGGACATGGGCGCCCTCGTCGTCGGCCCACCAGAGGCCGGGGAGCCCCGGCACCTGCGCCGGGGCGTCCGGCAGCCAGGCGAAGCCGGTGAGCGAGAGCCAGCCGTGCTCCTCCGCGAGCTCCGCCTCGCGCACGGCCCGCCACTGCGTCCACACGCCACGGGCGCTCACGCGACGGCCTCCTCGCGGGTCGTGCCCGAGGTCGCCTCACGACGGGCCACCTCGGCGCGCACGAGCGGGATGACGTGACGGCCGAAGTCGACCGCGTCGTCGTAGAGGTCGTAGCCGCGTGCCGAGAAGATGCGCACGCCGAGGTCGTAGTAGTCGAGCAGCGCGGAGGCGATGGTCTCGGGCGTGCCGACGAGCGCGGTCGAGTTGCCCCCACCTCCGGTGGCCGCCGACGTCGCGGTCCACAGGGCGCGGTCGTGCCGCTCACCGCTCTGCGCTGCGGCCAGCAGGCGCTGCGAGCCCGCGTTCTCGGGCTGGGACCCGTTGCGGCGCAGACGCCCTCGCGTCGTGACGGCTCCGGCCTCCTGCTGATCTCGGATGGCTCCGAGCGTGCGCTCGGCCTTCTCCCACGCCAGCTCGTCGGTCGCCCCGATGATGGGCCGGAAGGCCACCTGGATCGTCGGCAGGGCCTTGCCGGCCACCGTGGCGGCCGCACGGATCGTGGCGATCTGCTCGGCGGTGCCGGCCAGTGGCTCGCCCCAGAGGGCGAACACGTCGGCCTCGCTCGCCCCGACCTGGTATGCCGCCGGGCTGGACCCGCCGAACGAGATCCTCGGGCGTGGGATCTGGAGCGGCTTGATGTCGGCGAGGAAGTTCTCGAAGCGGTAGTGCTCGCCGGCGAAGTCGAACGGCGCTTCGCTCGTCCACGCCTGCTTGAGGATCTGGATGAACTCGCGGGTGCGGGCGTAGCGGGCGTCCTTGTCGAGGTGGTCGCCCTCGGCCGCCTGGTCTGCGGTGCTGCCGCCCGTGATGACGTGCACCTCGAACCGGCCTCCGCTGATGTGGTCGAGGGTCGCGAAGGTCTTCGCGGTGAGGGTCGGGTAGGCCGTGTTCGGACGGTGCGCGACGACGAGGTTCAGCTTCTCGGTGTTCGCCGCGACGTGGGCGGCGACCTGCGCCGGGTCGGGCGAGCCGGAGTGGTAGGCGAAGAGGATGCGGTCCCAGCCGTTGTCCTCGTGTGCGCGGGCGAGCTTGGTGGCGTAGGCGAGGTCGAGCGCCCCGCCGCTGCGGGCGGTGGTCTCGGTTCCGTCGTGGTTGGCGGCGATCCCCAGGAACTCAACTGGCATGGCGGTGGTCCTTGTCTCTCGTGTGGTCTGTCGTGTGAACATTCGTGCGGTCGGTCGTGTGGTCGGTCATGCGGTCTTCCGGGTCCTGTCGTCCCCGACTCGTGCTGCGGGTTGGAGCGCCCGGATGGACGTTGCGCTGGTGACGGCGATCGGGACGGTGAGCAGGTCGCGGGCCACGGCGTCGTTCTGTCGGAACCCCGCACCGTTGAAGCCCGGTCGCGAGAACCCTCCGGCGCCTGCGGACCCCGAGACCGCCGGGCCGAGCAAGAAGCGGCGCGGGTGCACCGTCCCGTCGGCGCGCACCGCCCTGGCGCGCCGGTCGGCGACGAGCTGCCCGGCTTCGAGGCTGGTGCCGTCGGCGGCCGTCACAGGTCGCGAGCGCAGCTGCCCGGTTGCGAGCAGGCCGCCCACGAGGGCATCGGTGACGAGCGAGCTGTCGGGTCTGGGCAGCCGGGCGTCGACGGCCGCGCGGGCCCGCACCTCGCGTCCGCCGGAGCGACCCACGAGCGCTCCGTCCTCGACGGACAGCTCGAGGTCGGGTCCGAGGAACCGGACGATCCCGGCACGGTGCAGGGCCAGTAGCTCGGAGAGCCTGCGCGGCGGCGGACCGCTGGCCAGGAACGAGAAGAGGCCATGGAAGCGGCCCTCCACGTGACGCACGCGGTCCTCGTCGACGAGCCTCCCCGCGACGACGAGCTCAGCCAGGGCGGCATACACGCCCAGGAGCGTGTCGAAGACGGCTCGGTCGCTGGAACGGGCCGGGTCGGCTCGGCGACGCAGCTCGTGTGAGACGTGGTCGGCCACGAGCCGTTGCACGTCGGCTTCCGGGGTCGCGGCATCCACCGCGGCCAGCGGTCGGTCGATCCGGTCGATGTCGAAAAGGTCCTCGGGGTCCGCGAGGTGCGTGCGGGCGACCGCTGTCAGTCCGTCCCCGGTGACGTCGGCGTCGACGAGGGCGCTCTCGAGCGCCTCGAAGGTGCCGCGGGTGCGCTCGGGATGCGCCTCGAACAGCCGTCGGTAGTGGGCGACCGCGAGCTCGAGCACGACGAGAGGCCACACCTGCGTCCGGTAGTCGAGTGTGGTCGACCCACCTCCGATCGCGGCGAGACGCTCCCGGGTCAGGTGCCGGAGTGCCGCCGGGCCGTCCGCGGTCGAGCGGATCTCGTAGCCGAGCTTGGCGTGGTAGGGCACGCCTCGAGACGATCCGACGTACAGCACCGGCTCGCGGCCGCTCGGACGGTAGGTCAGCCCGTCGGTGTCCTCCGTGAAGCATCCGCCCCTCCCCTCGCCCAGCAGCACGAAGAGGTCGACGAAGGCCAGGCCCATGCCACGCACGACGACGGGCTCCCCGGGCTGCAGGCAGCCGAGGTCGAGGTCGGCCGTGTGACCCGGGGGCACGTAGGAGAGCCCGTGCGCCTCTGCCTGCGTGAGGAGGAGCCGCTCGTCGGGGGCAGGGGCCTGCTCGAGGTAGCCCTGGGCCAGCACGACGACGTCGGCTGAGATGGTGGCGCCCCCGGCAAGCGTCACCGTCTGGGCCGACCCCGTGTCCTCGAGCCTGACGGCGCTGTCGGCGTGCACCTGCACGGTGACGTTGCCGGGCAGCCTCTCGACCGACCTGCGCCAGGCCCAGGCGAGGTAGTCGGCCTGCACGACGCGCGGCGCGAACGAGCGCGGGCCCAGCCCCACCGTCGCGGCCGTCGCGTCCTCACCGGCCGCCCACTCGGCGAGGGACGGACCGTCGAGCACGGGCCCGTCGCACGTCACGGACGCGTCGGTGAACACCGTGACGTCCTGGGCCTCGGAGTTCATCCAAAGCAGCTCCGACTGATCCGCACGCCAGATGCGTCCACCACCGGGCGGGTGTGGATCGACCACGTGCAGCTCGACCCTCTCCCCGACCGGGACCAGCTCGGGCGCGTTGGCGCCGAGGCGCTCGACGAGGCCGAGCGCCCGCGGGCCACCACCGACGACGACGACGCGTCGCAGGCTCACGCTGCGCCCCAGTTGCGGTATGCCGTGACGCCCTCAGTCTGCGTCCTGCTCACGGCCGTCCGAGCGTCCCCGGTGAACGCCACGTTCCGCGTCCCGGCAGGCAGCTCCTTGTCGAAGGCGTGCGGCCCGATCGACTCGGGGTCGGCGTGCAGGTCGAAGGCCGGCAGGTACCCCGCAGCGAGGTAGAGAGCTCGCGCCTCCGGCTGTCGCGGCCCGGTGGTGAGGTGGATCCTCTTGTACCCCAAACCTGCCGCAGCCTGCTCGAGCTCCAGCAGCACCCGACGGGCCAGACCCTGCCGCCGGAACTGCGCATGCGTCCAGACCCGCTTCACCTCGGCCGTCT
>CBHRRQ010000182.1:0-8496 GCA_966081555.1 uncultured Terrabacter sp. | reverse complement strand
ACCAGATCCTCGCCACCGGCAAGCACGTCGTCGTCATCGGCGGCGGCGACACCGGCGCCGACTGCATCGGCACCGCGCACCGCCAGGGCGCCGCGTCCGTGACGAGCCTCGAGATCATGCCGCAGCCCGGCGACGACCGCCCGAGCGGCCAGCCGTGGCCGACCTACCCGATGCTCTACCGCGTCGCGAGCGCCCACGAGGAGGGCGGCGAACGCGTCTACTCCGTCAGCACGACCGAGTTCGTCGGCGACCTCGACGGCAACGTCTCCGCGCTGCGCCTCACCGAGGTCGAGCTCGTCGACGGCAGGCTGACGCCGAAGCCGGGCACCGAGCGCGAGATCCCCGCGCAGCTCGTGCTCTTCGCCATGGGCTTCCTCGGCCCGCAGGGCCCCGGTGTCGTCGAGCAGCTCGGCGTCGACCTCGACGAGCGCAGCAACGTGCGCCGCGACAAGAACTTCATGAGCTCGGTCCCCGGCGTCTTCGTCGCCGGTGACGCGGGCCGTGGGCAGTCGCTCATCGTCTGGGCCATCGCCGAGGGCCGCGCCGCCGCCGCCGGCGTCGACGCCTGGCTCACCGGGTCGAGCGCCCTGCCCCGCCCGGTCGCGCCGACCGACCGGCCGCTCACCGTCTGAGCGGTCCGCAGTACCCGCCCGTATGCCGTGCCGTCACCCCGACGACACGGCATACGGGCACTGTTGACCCACGATCACCAAGGACGACAAGGGAATCCACGAAGGCTCGTCCCACAGGTCGAACCCCCGTGGTGACCCACGTCACAGCACCCATAAGGTTGAACCATGCGTCGCGCCAAGATCGTCTGCACCATCGGACCCAAGACCTCCTCTCCCAGCCAGCTGCGTGCCCTCGTCGACGCGGGCATGGACGTCGCCCGACTCAACCTCTCGCACGGTGACCACTCGGTCCACGAGCAGGTCTACCGCGACGTGCGGGCGGCCAGCGACGCGTCGGGTCGCGCCGTCGGCATCCTCGTCGACCTCCAGGGCCCGAAGATCCGCACCGGCCGGTTCGCCGACGGTCCGGTCACGCTGAGCCAGGGCCAGCGCTTCACCATCACGACCCGCGAGGTCGAGGGTGACGACACCGTCGTCGGCACCACGTATGCCGGGCTGCCGGGCGACGTCAGCCCCGGCGACGTCCTGCTCATCGACGACGGCAAGGTCATGCTCCGTGCGGTGGCCGTCGACGACTCCGACGTGCTCACCGAGACGGTCGTCGGCGGCGAGGTCAGCAACAACAAGGGCATCAACCTGCCCGGCGTCGCCGTCAGCGTGCCCGCCCTGTCCGACAAGGACCGCGAGGACCTCCGCTTCGCGATGCGCCTCGGCGTCGACATGATCGCCCTGTCCTTCGTGCGCTCGGCCGACGACATCGCCGACGTCCACGCGATCATGGACGAGTTCGGCACCCGCATCCCCGTCATCGCCAAGATCGAGAAGCCGCAGGCCGTCGAGAACCTCGAGGGCATCGTCGCGGCGTTCGACGGCATCATGGTCGCCCGCGGCGACCTCGGCGTCGAGATGCCCCTCGAGGACGTCCCCCTCGTCCAGAAGCGCGCCATCGAGCTGGCCCGCCGCGAGGCCAAGCCGGTCATCGTGGCCACCCAGGTGCTCGAGTCGATGATCGAGAACCCGCGCCCCACCCGCGCCGAGGCCTCCGACGCCGCCAACGCGGTCCTCGACGGCGCCGACGCGCTGATGCTCTCGGGCGAGACGTCGGTCGGCGCGTGGCCGATCGACGCGGTGCGCACCATGGCGCGCATCATCGAGTCCACCGAGGAGCACGGCTTCGACAAGATCGTGCGCATGACGACCAACCCGAAGACCGTCGGGGGAGCGGTGAGCAAGGCCGCCGTCGAGATCGGCGACGTCGTGGGGGCCAAGTTCCTCATCACCTTCACCGAGACCGGCGGCTCGGCCACCCGCATGGCGCGGCTGCGCCCGCGACTGCCCATGCTCGCCTTCACGTCCGAGCCGCGCGTCCGCTCGCAGCTGTCGCTGACGTGGGGCATCGAGACCTACCTCGTGCCGCGCATGCACCACACCGACCAGTTCGCCATGCAGGTCGACCTCAAGCTCATCCCCGAGGGCCGCGTCGCCGAGGGCGACCGTGTCCTCATCGTCGCCGGCTCGCCTCCCGGCATCCCCGGCTCGACCAACGCGCTGCGCGTGCACCGGGTCGGAGACGCCGTCAACCGCGCCGCCCCGGCCTACCGGCCGGAAGAGGTCACCAGCTGAGCGGTCGCCGCGTCAGGGCGCCGGGTGACACGGGCGATCCGTGGGTATGCTGGCGCGGCACTCATGCCGGGGTGGTGGAATGGCAGACACGGGGCACTCAAAATGCTCTGGCCGAAAGGTCGTGCGGGTTCGAGTCCCGCCCTCGGCACCACGCCGCCGACCCCGCGCATCCGGGTCGACGGCACGCGGCCGGGGGTGACGGTCCCGAAACGCGGCCGAAACCTTCGCCCGGCTAGGCTTTGCCCGTGAGCACAGACGAGAGCACGACGCCGAAGCCCGCCCCCACCCCCGCAGCCCCCGAGGCGGCCTCCGACACCAGCCCGGCCGCGTCGGCCGCCCCGGCATCGCCCAGCGGCGGCACGCGCATCCTCGTCGCCGAGGACGAGGCGCTGATCCGTCTGGACCTCGTCGAGATGCTCGGCGAGCAGGGCTACGACGTCGTCGGCCAGGCGAGCAACGGCGAGCAGGCCGTCGAGCTCGCCAAGGAGGTCAAGCCCGACCTCGTCATCATGGACGTCAAGATGCCGGTGCTCGACGGCCTCTCCGCAGCCGAGCAGCTGCACGAGGCCAAGCTCTGCCCCGTCATCATGCTCACCGCCTTCTCGCAGACCGAGCTCGTCGAGCGGGCCCGCGACGCCGGCGTCATGGCCTACATCGTCAAGCCGTTCACGTCCGACGACCTGCGCCCGGCCATCGACATCGCGACGTCGCGCTGGCACGAGCTGAAGGCCCTCGAGGCCGAGATCGCCGACCTCGGCGAGCGCCTCGAGACCCGCAAGCTCGTCGACCGCGCCAAGGGCGTCCTGATGAGCCAGCTCAAGCTCACCGAGGCCGACGCCTTCCGCTGGATCCAGAAGACGGCGATGGACCGCCGGCTCGGGATGAAGGAGGTCGCCGAGGCCGTCATCAACGGCTTCCCGGCCTCCTGAGGTCCCACTCGCCGCAAATCGTCCGGTCGTGCTCACCACCTAGGTCACGACACGGTCACCGATCGCGAGTTCCTGATGATTTCCACGCAGGGTTGGGCCTAGTCTCCGTCTCAGCCCTCGACCGAGGGAAGTGTGACATCAGGAGGACACCCGTGCGTTCTACCCTCAAGTTCGCTGTGCCGCTCGCGGTCGCAGCTCTCGCCCTCGGTGCCTGTGGCACCAAGGGTGGCGACACCCCCGCCGCCGGAGGCACCGGCGGCGCGGCGGCCTGCCAGAACTTCAAGATCGGCATGTTCGGTGCCCTCACCGGTCCGAACGCCAACCTTGGCATCTACATCCAGAACGGCGTGAACCTCGCGCTCGACGACTACAACAAGAAGCACGCCGACTGCAAGGTCACGCTCGAGAACTACGACTCGCAGGGTGACCCGACGCAGGCTCCGGCCCTCGCCAAGAAGGCCATCGACGACAAGAAGGTCGTCGGCATCGTCGGTCCCGCGTTCTCCGGTGAGTCCAAGGCCGCCGACCCGGCGTTCAACGAGGCAGGCCTCGTCACCATCACGCCCTCGGCGACCAACCCGAAGCTCGCCGACAACGGCTGGAAGACCTTCTTCCGTGCCCTCGGCAACGACGCGACGCAGGGCCCCGCGGCCGCCAAGTACATCAAGGACACGCTCAAGTCGACGAAGACCTTCGTCATCGACGACGCGTCCGAGTACGGCAAGGGCCTGGCCGACATCGTCCGCCAGGACCTCGGCAGCCAGGTCGTCGGCAACGACACCATCCAGCAGAAGCAGACCGACTTCAGCGCCTCCGTCACCAAGGTGACGAGCTCGGGCGCCGACGCGCTCTTCTTCGGTGGCTACTCGCCCGAGGCCGCGCCGATGATCAAGCAGCTGCGCGACGCCGGCTGGAAGGGCACGTTCGTCGTGGCCGACGGTGTCAAGGACCAGTCCTACATCGACAACGCCAAGGACGCCGCCGAGGGCACGATCATCACCTGCCCGTGCGTTCCGCCGGACGTCGCTCCCGACTTCCAGAAGGCGTACAAGGCGAAGTACAACGAGGACCCCAACACCTACTCCGGTGAGGGCTACGACTCCGCCACGATCCTGCTCGACGGCATCGCCGCCGGCAAGGACCGCGCGAGCATGGTCGACTTCGTGAAGTCGTACGACAAGAAGGGCGTCACGAAGCAGCTCAAGTTCGACAGCAAGGGCGAGTCGGCCGACATCAAGGTCTTCGCCTACAAGGTCGAGGGCGGCAAGATCACCTCCGCCGGCGAGATCAAGTAGTTCGAACGTCATCGAAGGGGGGCGGCCGGAGCAGTAGGCTCCGACCGCCCCTCGTTCGGTTGATGCTCGGACCCCTGACCCCGCCCACCGCACCCGGCCCAGGAGGTCTTGGATGCAGAACCTGATCGACAACTTCTTCTCGTACACCATCACGGGCCTCACGATCGGGGCGGTCTACGCCCTCGTGGCCCTCGGCTACACCCTCGTCTACGGCGTGCTGCGCCTCATCAACTTCGCGCACTCCGAGGTCTTCATGTACGGCACCTTCGCGGCGCTCTGGGTCGTGACGCTGCTCGGCGGCAAGTCCGGCGGCAGCGTGGGCCAGGTCGTCTTCTGGGTGGCCATGATGTTCGTGGCGGCGATGCTCTTCTCCGGGCTCATCGCCGTCCTGCTCGAACGCGTCGCGTACCGGCCACTGCGCAAACGCAACGCGCCACCGCTCATCGCGCTCATCTCGGCCATCGGCGCCTCGTTCGTGCTGTCCGAGCTCATGGGTCTGCGCAGCCGCGTCGCCGCCTGGGTGGGGCTCGACGACAACCTGCGCGACTACGTGCGCAACTCGCGCAACAACGCCGGTATGCCGGCCATCATCCAGCCGCAGCCGATCTTCCAGATCGGCGGCTACCACGTGACGAACGTCGACATCATCGTCATCGTCGGCGCCATCGTCATCATGGTCGTGCTCGACCAGTTCGTGAAGCGCTCCCGCCTCGGCCGAGGCATTCGTGCCGTCGCCATGGACCCCGAGTCGGCCGCCCTCATGGGCGTCAACCGCGACCGGGTCATCCAGGTGACCTTCCTCGTCGGCGGGGTCATGGCCGGCGCGGCGGCCGTCTTCTACATGCTGAAGATCGGCATCACGCGCTACGACGCCGGGTTCATCCTCGGCGTCAAGGCGTTCACGGCGGCCGTCCTCGGCGGCATCGGCAACCTCCGCGGCGCCCTGTTGGGCGGCTTCGTGCTGGGTCTGGCCGAGAACTACGGTTCAGCCGTCGTGGGCACGCAGTGGAAGGACGTCGTGGCGTTCGTCCTGCTCGTCCTCATCCTGCTCTTCCGACCCACCGGCCTGCTCGGTGAGTCCCTCGGAAAGGCCCGCGCATGAGCACCGCGACGACTCCCGCCAACGCACGCAGCACGTCCCGGCCCGGCTTCAAGGAGAGGGTGAACAACCTGCCCAAGGGCGTGAAGATCGTCCTCTGGGTCCTCTTCGCCGTCTTCCTGTTCCTGCTGCCGCTGCTCAACATCCCGTTCATCACCACCGAGGGGTCCGACTTCGGTGGCGTGCTCTTCACCGTCGCGACGTACGTCCTCGTGGCGCTGGGCCTCAACATCGTCGTCGGCTACGCGGGCCTGCTCGACCTCGGCTACGTCGGCTTCTACGCCGTGGGTGCCTACACGGTCGGCGTGCTCACCTCGGAGCACGGCAACCTGTCCTGGGTCGTGGTGCTCCCGGTGGCCATCGTCGTGGCGATGGTCTCCGGCGTCATCCTCGGCGCTCCCACGCTGCGCGTGCGCGGTGACTACCTGGCGATCGTGACGCTCGGCTTCGGTGAGATCGTGCGACTCACGCTCGTGAACTCGCAGTGGCTCGGCGGCGCGCAGGGCATCTCCGACATCCCGAAGCCCCCGAGCGTCGAGCTGTTCGAGGTGCCGACCCTGGACTGGAGCAGCGGCGCACCCGTCGTCGACCTCGACACGACGTCGACGTTCCTCAAGTTCGGCATCACGGACTTCGTCCCCTACTACTGGCTCGCCCTCGGCATCATCGGCGTCGTCCTGCTCTTCGACGTGCTCGTCAAGAGCAGCCGCGTCGGCCGGGCCTGGGAGGCCACCCGTGAGGACGAGGACGCCGCCGAGCTGATGGGCGTGCCCACCTTCCGGTTCAAGCTGCTCGCCTTCGCCCTCGGCGCGGCGATCGGTGGTCTGTCCGGTGCGCTCTTCGCGACGAAGGCAGGGTTCATCAACCCGCAGAGCTTCGAGCTGCTCCTGTCGATCCTCTTCATCGCGGCCGTCGTCGTCGGTGGAGCGGGCAACCGTTGGGGCGTCATCGTCGGAGCCATCGTGGTCAGCTACTTCCCGGAGCGGTTCCGCGAGTTCGCGGACTTCCGCGTGCTGGTCTTCGGACTGGCGCTGATGCTGCTCGCGATCTTCCGTCCACAGGGCCTGCTGCCTCCGCGCCGGACCGTCCGTGCCAAGCGCGCCGACGCCAGACAGGCCGTCCTCGAGGAAGGAGAAGCCAGTGCCTGAGTCGACCGAGCCCAACCGGCCCGACGCCACCGCAGGGACGACTGCGGGGCCCACCCCCGAGCCCACGAGGGAGACCTCGGCGGCAGCCACGGCCGACGACACGACGACCCGTCCGGCGGTCACCGAGCACGCCGACGCCACGGCGCCGCTGGCCGACCCGGCCGACGAGGTCACCGAGATCAACCCCGACGTCGACATCACCCCCGACGACATCGGCGTGCCCGAGGTCGCCGAGGGTGAGCGCCTGCTCGAGGTCGACGACGTGACGTTGCGGTTCGGCGGTGTCGTCGCCCTCAACGAGGTCAGCTTCCACATCAACAAGGGCGAGATCCTCGGCCTGATCGGGCCCAACGGCGCCGGCAAGACTACGTGCTTCAACGTCATGACCGGCGTCTACCAGCCGACCTCGGGTGGCATCCGCTACCTCGGCAAGCCGCTGGGCAAGCGCAAGAAGTTCCAGATCACCAAGCTGGGCATCGCGCGCACGTTCCAGAACATCCGCCTCTTCGCGAACATGACGGCCCTCGAGAACGTCCTCGTCGGGGTCGACGCGCACCACAGCACCGGCATCGGCTCGGCGATGTTCCGCCTGCCGAAGCACCGGCGCGAGGAGGCGCAGGGCTACGCCCGCGCGATGGAGCTGCTCACCTTCATGGGTCTCGACGGCAAGGCCGACGAGCTCGCGCGCAACCTCCCGTACGGCGACCAGCGCCGGCTCGAGATCGCGCGTGCGCTGGCCACCAGCCCCCAGCTGCTCTGCCTCGACGAGCCGGCGGCCGGCTTCAACCCGGCCGAGAAGGCCAAGCTCATGGAGCTGATCCGGACCATCCGCGACCAGGGCTACACCGTGCTGCTCATCGAGCACGACATGAAGCTCGTCATGGGCGTCACCGACCGGATCGTCGTGCTGGAGTTCGGCCGCAAGATCGCCGAGGGCACGCCCGCGGAGATCCGCGACAACCCGGCGGTCATCGCCGCCTACCTGGGAGTTGATGAAGAAGATGCTTCTTGAGGTCAACGGCCTGTGCGTCAACTACGGGCGCATCGAGGCCATCCGCGACATCAGCTTCACGGTCGAGGAGGGTGAGATCGTCACCCTCATCGGCGCCAACGGCGCGGGCAAGACGACGACGATGAAGACCGTGTCGGGCCTGCGCCCGGTGCGGGCCGGCACCATCATGTTCAACGGCAAGGACATCACGCACACGCCGTCGCACGAGCGCCCGGTGCTCGGCATCTCGCAGTCACCCGAGGGCCGCGGCTGCTTCGTCGGCATGACCGTGATGGAAAACCTCGAGATGGGCACCTACGCCCGCCCCGACCGCAAGACGAAGGCGGTCAAGGACGACCTCGACCGGGTCTTCGAGCTCTTCCCCCGGCTCAAGGAGCGCAGCAACCAGGCGGCCGGCTCGATGTCGGGCGGCGAGCAGCAGATGCTGGCGATGGGGCGCGCCCTCATGGCCAAGCCGAAGCTGCTGCTCCTCGACGAGCCGTCCATGGGTCTCGCGCCGAAGCTGATCCAGCAGATCTTCGACATCGTCACCGAGATCAACACCCAGGGCACGACGGTGCTGCTCGTCGAGCAGAACGCCGCGCAGGCGCTCAAGCGCTCGCACCGCGCCTACATCCTCGAGACGGGCGAGATCGTCCGTGAGGGCACGGGCAAGGAGCTGGCGGCCGATCCGGCGGTCAAGGCGGCATACCTCGGCGGCGACGTCTAGGAAGGCCTGCCACCTACGGAATCCGAAGGCGGGGCGTCACGACTCGGTC
>CBHRRQ010000181.1:0-8533 GCA_966081555.1 uncultured Terrabacter sp. | reverse complement strand
GAGCAGCGCCGCGCCGTTCACCCGGACGAACAGGTCGGGGTCCTTCGCGGCGACCTCGGCACCCGGCACCTGGCCGGGCACCTTCTGCAGCAGGTGCGCCGCCTGGTCGGTGCGTGCCGCGGGGTGGCGCAGGGCGTCGACGCCGGCGGCGACGAAGACGGATGCGAGCAGCGGGCGGGCGAGACGGCGGACGATCATGCGGAACTCCTCCTCCGGTCGGCGGCGCGGTGGAGCGCCACGACCATCGTGGACCTGTGGACACCTACGGTATCGACATACCCACGGCCCCGGTGGCCGCGCCCACGGGCGCCGAGCCCATGGGTGCCGAGCCCGCGTCACCCGGGCGGCATACGCTGTGCCGCATGTGCGGGAGGTATGCCGCGAGCGCGCGGCCCGACGAGCTCATCGAGGCGTTCGACGTCGACGAGGACCACACCGGTGAGCCCACGCGCAGTGTGCTGAAGAACCCGCAGAGCCCGCCTGCCGGCGAGCCCGACTGGAACATGGCGCCGTCGAAGCAGGCACCGGTCGTGCTCACCAGACGTCCCCGGGGCAGCGACGGGCCCGACGAGGCCGCGGAGCCGACCCGCCAGCTGCGCCTGCTCACCTGGGGGCTCGTCCCGGCCTGGTCCAAGGACGTCAAGATGGGCCTGCGCATGACCAACGCCCGGGCCGAGTCGGTGCTCGGCAAGGGCGCCTTCGCCAAGGCGGCCCTGTCGCGGCGCTGCATCGTGCCCGCCGAGGGGTGGTACGAGTGGCAGGTCTCGCCGACGGCCGTCGACGCGAAGGGCAAGCCACGCAAGCAGCCGTTCTTCATCCACCGCGCCGACGGCGAGCCGGTGGCCTTCGCCGGGCTCTACGAGTTCTGGCGCGACAAGGAGCTGCCCGATGGCGACCCCGGCGCCTGGCTCACGACCTTCACCATCATCACGACGGCGGCCGACCCGGGCATGGACCGCATCCACGACCGGCAGCCCCTCGTCCTCGAGCGCAGCCAGTGGGAGCAGTGGCTCGACCCCGACGAGAAGGACCCCGGCTACGTGCAGGGCGTGCTCGAGTTCGCCGACCCCGGCCGCTTCGAGGCCCACCCCGTGAGCCGCGCCGTCGGAGCGACCGGCAACAACGGCCCCACCCTCGTCGAGCCCGTAGCGGCAGCCGAGCTCGAGGGCGTGGTCGACCCCATGACCGGCGAGGTGATCGGCGCGTGAGCGGCCCCACGAGGGCGAGGGTGCGCGAGATCGAGACACCCGGCGGTCCCGCTCGTGCACACGTCCAGCGGCCCACCCGGCCACGGGGCACCGTGGTGCTCGGCCACGGCGCCGGCGGGGGTCTCGGCGCGATCGACCTCGCCATCGCGCGCGAGGTGCTCCTCGGCGCCGGCTGGGCAGTCGTACTGGTGGAGCAGCCCTGGCTCGTCGCCGGCCGCAAGGTGGCGGGGCGGCCACCGACGCTCGACGCGGCCTGGGTGCCCGTCGTCGAGGCACTGACCTACGGACCGGGCCGGCTCCCCAGACCGCTCGTCGTCGGCGGCCGCAGCGCCGGGGCCCGTGTCGCCTGCCGCACGGCAGGCCCGCTCGAGGCCGACGCCGGCCTGCTGCTCAGCTTCCCCCTGCACCTGCCCGGGCAGCCCGACAAGCTGCGCGCCCACGAGCTGGCGCTCGCGCCCAACCCCTCCTGGGTCGTGCAGGGCACCAGCGACACGTTCGGAACCCCCGACGAGCTCCGGCCCCACCTGCCCGTGGGCACGACGCTCGTCGAGGTGCCGGGGGCCCACAGCTTCCCGAAGGGCTCGCGCAGCGCCCTCACCCAGGCTCTGACCTCCATCGCGGGAATGCTGCCCGGCTAGGAGTCGTTGCAGCAGGCATGGTCACGAGCCCCACCCGCGCACCCGAGGAGGCCTCCGCGCTGCCCTGGCACGGCCGGCCCGTCGAGCCCGGCCGGAACTCCCAGCCCGCCGGACTAGGCTGGACCGCGATGGCAAAGGACAAGAACACCGACCCCAGCGCCGCCCTGCGGCTCGCCGAGCCGGGCGCGGCGTCCACGGGAGCCCCCGTCGACGAGGCCGCCCAGCAGGCGGCCGACGCGAGCGTCGACGTCGCCGCCGAGAGCGAGACCGACCGCCGGGCGCGATTCGAGCGCGAGGCGATGCCCCTGCTCGACCAGCTCTACAGTGCCGCGCTGCGCACGACGCGCAACCCGAGCGACGCCGAGGACCTCGTCCAGGAGACGTTCGCGAAGGCGTACGCCGCCTTCCACCAGTACAAGCCGGGCACGAACCTCAAGGCGTGGATGTACCGCATCCTCACCAACACCTACATCAACAGCTACCGCAAGAAGCAGCGTCAGCCCCTCGAGTCCGACTCGGCCGAGATCGAGGACTACCAGCTGGCGCGCGCCGAGTCGCACACGTCCTCCGGACTGCGCTCGGCAGAGGCGGAGGCGCTCGACCACCTGCCCGACAGCGACGTCAAGCGCGCCCTCCAGTCGATTCCCGAGGAGTTCCGCCTCGCCGTCTACTTCGCCGACGTCGAGGGTTACTCCTACAAGGAGATCGCCGAGATCATGGACACGCCCATCGGCACCGTGATGAGCCGCCTGCACCGGGGGAGGCGCCAGCTGCGCGAGCTCCTCTCGGCGTATGCCGCCGAGCGCGGTTTCGTTGCAGCCGGCACCGCCGGGGCCACGGGCGACGGCACGGAAGGAAGCCGGTCATGAACGAGCACACGGCGGGTGCGCCCGGCAACGAGGCACGCACGGACTGCTCCGAGGCGCTGCTGCGGGTCTACGAGTACCTCGACGGCGAGCTGGGGCCGGAGGAGTGCGCCAAGATCCAGGCGCACCTCGACGAGTGCGGGCCGTGCCTCAAGGAGTACGACCTCGACACGACGCTCAAGTCGCTGATCAAGCGCTCCTGCGAGTGCGAGCAGGCGCCCGAGGCGCTGCGCACGACGATCATGTCGCGCATCTCGATGACGGTGATCCAGGTCGACCGAGGCTGACCTGGCGGCTGACCCGGCCGCACGCGGAGACGACGAAGGCCCGCCCCGATCTGATCGGGTGCGGGCCTTTGGCGTCTGCGGCTCAGGCGTTGGGCTTGCGGCCGTGGTTGGCGGCGTTGCCCTTGCGGGAGCGGCGCTTGCGGGCGCGCTTGCTCATCGTCGGCTCTCCTTGGTGCTGCTGGTGTCTCGTCCCCGTCCGGGCACGAAGCCCTGATTCTTCCACAACCGTCCGGGGCGGCCCAATTCGGGGACGATTCGCCCACCTCGTTGCCCCTTCAACGGTAAAATCTTGGTATGGATCCGGTCGACGGCGATCGGATCCCTTATGTGCGCCTGCAGATTCTGGGACGCTGCTACCCGAGGGAAACCTCAGTTGTTCTGTGCTGCCGCAGCAACGCCCCTCCATGGCGCACGCATCCGGAACACCTTTTGAGTCAAGGAGCCCCCCAACATGTTCGCTGCCCTGCTGTCAGCACTCGCCACCAACGACCTCGCCACCCGCGCCCTGCTATCGCTGTCCAGCGTCTGGGGCTGGGGCGGCTGAGTCCGACCGACCTTCTCGAGACGGCACCGGGGCCTCATGGGCCCGGTGCCGTCGCGCTACCGTGGGCGATGTGAGCGAGGCGAGCGCTGTGACCGTGCGGTCACGGTGGCTGCCGGCGTACCTCGGGGGAGTGCTGGCGCTGTCCCTGGCGACCGGCGTCGTGTCCTGGCTGCGCCTGCCTCGTCCCGAGGTGGGGCCGCTGCTCCTGCTGTGCCTCATGGGCATCGTCAGCTTCCAGATCCGTGAGCTGGACGTGGGCCTGAGGATCAGCTTCTCCTTCCTCTCCATCATCCTCGTCGCCTCGGCCGCCATCTCAGGGGTGTTCGGCGCCTGGGTCGTCGGCTCCGTCTCCATGCTCATCGACCGCAACCAGCGGCGATGGTCCGCGACGATGTTCAACGCGGCCATGAGTGGCCTCCTGGGGGCTGCCGGGGCGATCACCTACGCCCTGCTCGGGGGCGTCGAGGGTGAGGGAATGCTCAACAAGGGCCCCGCCGAGCTCGCGGCGACCGTCGGCTGGCCACTGCTCGCCGCCGACGTCGTGGCGTGCCTGGTCAATGCGGTGCTCCTCTCCGGCGTGATCCACCTCGACCAAGGGGTGCCGTTCGGGGTGCAGCTGCGACGCGTGCTCACCGGATCCGGGGTCGCCTACATCGGCTACGGGATCATCGGGCTGCTCTTCGTGATCCTGTGGTTCCCGGCCGGTCTGGGAGCCTTCAGCGCCCTGCTCATCATGGCTCCGCTGCTCGCGGCGCGGTGGGCGTTCGTCCAGTACGGCGAGGAGCTGCGGTCGCACGAGAGGACCATCGACACCCTGGTCACTGCCCTGGGCACCAAGGAGCCGGCCGCCGTCGACCGCAGCCAGCGTGCAGCGGCCCTTGCCGAGTGGGTGGCCGAGGAGCTCGGCCTGACGCCGAG
This sequence comes from uncultured Terrabacter sp., assembly GCA_966081555.1. Lineage (GTDB taxonomy): Bacteria > Actinomycetota > Actinomycetes > Actinomycetales > Dermatophilaceae > Terrabacter. The sequence goes on along the minus strand of CBHRRQ010000181.1, from coordinate 4,072 downwards.
CCAGATCGGCACCGTCAGGTATGCCGCCACGCTGCACGAGATCGGCCACCTCGGTGTCGCGACCCGCCTGCTCCGCCGGCCGGCTGACTCGCTGACCTCCGCCGAGCGGCGCGTCGTCGACCGGCACTGCGTCATGGGTGCGCGGATGATCGAGGGCATCGACTTCCTCGAGGACGCTCGATCCGGCATCCGGCACCAGCACGAGCGCTTCGACGGTGGCGGGCGACCTGACGGCCTCGCCGGCGAGGCGATCCCCGTGGCGGCTCGCATCGTGGCCGTCGTCGCAGCCGTCGAGCGGGCCCTCGTCGACCCGGCGACCGGCGCACGCGCGGCCATCGCCGACGTCGCCCGTCAGCTGGGTGCCGACCCCGGCCGGTTCGACCCGAACGTCGTCGCGGCCACGATCGCGGCGCTCGACAAGCACGGGGTCCCGGCCCGCGCCACCTCGGGGGTCGCCTCATGACGGGCACCCTGAGGCGCGAGCCCGTCGCCGCCGTCATCGGCATCCTCGGCCTGGTCGTCTCGCTGGTCGTGGCGATCCGCACCGGTGACGTGCCGCCGCTGCGCGACCAGGCCACGTTCGCCGCCGTGTCGACCTTCGCCCTCGCGATCGTGCTGGGGGAGTGGTTCCACATCTCTGCCCCCGGCTTCCGCGGGGGCGCCCCCATCGCGATGGCGGCCGCGTTCGGCCTCGCCCTCACCACCGAGATGCCGACGGGTGACCCGCTGCCCTACGGCGCGGCCTTCGTGCTTTCGGTGACGGCCGTGTCGATGTCACTGGGGGCGACCGTGCGCGTGGTGGCAGGTCGAGACACGAGCATCGTCGAGACGACCGGCCGCTTCGTCGCCATCCTCGTGGCGACCCTGGTCTACCGGGTTGCCGTTCTCGGCCAGGCCGCGGGCACGCCGGCGCCCGACAAGACCCCAGAGCCGTGGCAGCACGCGCTGGTCCTGCTCGGCATCTGCATGCTCGCGCTCGTCACCGATGCCCTGTTCACGACGGTCATGCGCGTGCTGTCCGCGGCGGTCAACCTGCGCCGCACCTTCGTGGAGGAGTTCCGCTCGTCCTTCGCCCTGTCCATGGCGGTCGCGGTGACGGGCGTGCTGGTGGCACTCGCCGCGCGTCCGCTCGGGGTCGTGGCACTGCCCCTCTTCCTCATGCCCCTCGTGCTCACGCTCTTCGCCTTCCGCCGCTACGTCAGCATCCGGGCCACCTACCTCCAGAGCATCCGCACGCTCTCGCGCCTCACCGACGCCGCCGGCTACACCCCGGCCGGTCACTCGGAGCGCGTCGCCGCCCTCTCGGTGCGCGTCGGACGCGAGCTCGGCCTGTCGGAGCGTGAGCTGCTGGACCTCGAGTACGCCGCCCTGCTGCACGACATCGGCCAGGTCGCCCTCGTCGAGCCGATCCCGGGAGGGGCCACGGTGCTCGCTGCGCCCGCCGACCAGCGCCGCATCGAGGCCGACACGGTCGCCATCGTGCGCGAGACCGGCGTGTTCGAGGGCGTGGCCACCATCCTCGAGCATCAGACCACGCCCTATCGGCAGGTGCGCGAGCTCGGCGAGGAGATCCCCATGACGAGCCGCATCGTCAAGGTCGTCAACGCGTACGAGGACCTCACGGCCGGATCTCGCAGCACCCGGGCGCGCGACGCCGCCGTCGAGCGGATCTACCTCGGCCTGGGCTACGAGTACGACCCGCGCGTCGTCGACGCGCTGCTCAAATCCATCACCAGCGGCAGCCAGACCGGCTGAGACTGCTGTCACACCGCGCGTCGCACTCTGGGCTCGAGCCTGCCGACGTGCCAGAATGACGGCTTCGGGCAACCCCCGTCGCGAGAACGAAAGCTTGCAGGCCAGACCCCCGGCACTGTTCCACCAGTGAGGGCGTCTGCCCTTTTCTTCTCCATGCGAACGAGGTGTTCCAGCATGAGTGCGTTGCCCACCAGCCAGCTCTTCGACCCGAGTGACCCGGTCTTCCGCGTCCACGAGGGCGGCAAGCTCGGGGTACACGCCACGTCGCAGCTGTGCGACGCAACCGACCTCTCCCTCCTCTACACGCCGGGTGTCGCCCAGGTGTCCCTGGCCATTGCGGCCGACCCGGCACTCGCCTCGGCCTACACGTCGCGGCGCAACACCGTCGCCGTGGTCAGCGACGGCACGGCCGTGCTCGGTCTGGGTGACGTCGGCCCGCTCGCCGCGATGCCGGTGATGGAGGGCAAGGCCGTCCTCTTCAAGCACTTCGCCGGCGTCGACGCGGTGCCGGTGTGCATGCGCACCGGCAGCGTGGACGAGATCGTCGATGCGGTCGCCCGCATCGCGCCGACCTACGGCGGCATCAACCTCGAGGACATCTCCGCGCCCCGGTGCTTCGAGATCGAGAGGCGGCTGCAGGAGCAGCTCGACATCCCGGTCTTCCACGACGACCAGCACGGCACGGCCATCGTCGCCCTGGCGGCGCTGCTCAACGCCGTCCAGGTCGTCGAGAAGCCGCTTGCCGAGGTGACGGTGGTCGTGTCGGGCGCGGGCGCGGCCGGCGTGGCCGTCAGCAAGATCCTGCTCGCGGCCGGAGTGCGTGACGTCGTCGTCGTCGACTCACGCGGGATCCTCGGGCCCGACCGTCAGGACCTCGCGCCGCACAAGGAGGAGCTGCGCCGGCTCACCAACCCGCGAGGCGTCACCGGCGACATCGGCGAGGCGCTGTCGGGCGCCGACGTGCTCATCGGGGTCTCGGGAGGCATGGTCGCCGAGCGCGATCTGCTGCGCATGGCGCCACGTGCCGTCATCTTCGCGCTCGCGAACCCGGATCCCGAGGTGCACCCGGCCGTCGCCGCGCGTTTCGCCGAGGTGGTCGCCACGGGCCGCTCGGACTTCCCGAACCAGATCAACAACGTGCTCGCCTTCCCCGGGATCTTCCGTGGGGCGCTCGACTCCGGGGCACGGCGCATCACGGAGGACATGAAGCTGGCTGCAGCCCGCGCCATCGCCGGTCTGGTGGAGAGCCCGACCGCCGACCACGTCGTGCCCAGCGTGTTCGACGAGCGCGTTGCGCCCGCGGTCGCCGCTGCCGTGTCGGCGCTCGTGCCGGCCGGGGGTCGCTCGGCGACAGCCTGACCCTGCCCAGCCCAGCCGGTGCCGCTCGTCGAAGGGCAGATAGGCCGCGATGGCGCCGATCAGCTCGGCCCGTCTGGGGCCGGCGGCGGCGTGTCGGCTGGGTCGGCTGGGTCGGCTGGGTCGGCTGCGTCGTCGAAGGCGTCAGGGGGGTCGACGAGACCTCGGGCTGCGAGCGCCTCGCCCGTCGAGCGGGCGAAGGCGACGACGTGCACCACCGTCGGCACCACCAGAGCCCGGGGGTTGCGGTCGAGGCCGCGCGCGCGGGCCGACCGGCGCACGTCCGAGAACGAGCCGGCCACCCAGGGCACCGACCGGACCACGACCCCGAGGGTCAGCGCGACCACCTCGGGATCGACGAGGCGACGCAGTGGGCGGGCCGCCCTCGCCGCCCCGTCGAGCAGCTGCGTGACCGGAGTGGTGGCCGTGAGGACGCCTGCCGCGACGAAGGCGTTGGCGATGCCGAGGACGACGCGGACGGCATACGCGAGGTCGGTGGACCACCACTGGAAGGCGAGCAGGACGCCGAGGAGCGGGAGCAGGCCGCGCAGCGAACGTGCCAGCAGGCGCACCGGCAGGCGGGCGACGGCGATGACGGTGGCGAGCGCGACCGACACGCAGGCGAGCGGCCACACCGACCGCGCCAGCCACGGCGTCGCGCCCACCAGGAGGACGCCGGCGAGCTTGACCCACAACGGCATCCGGTGCACGAACGACGTGCCGGGCACGTGAGCGGTGAAGAGGCCGTGGGGCGTCACGACTCGTCGACCAGTGCGGTGTAGCGGGCCACGGCCTCGGCAGGCACGCCGTCGAACACCACGCGACCTGCGTCGACGACGAGGGTCCGTTCGGCGCTGAGCGCGAGGTCGAGGTCGTGGGTGGCGACGACGACCGTCTGGGGCAGGAAGTCGAGCAGCTCGCGCAGCCGGCGCGTGTTGCGTCGGTCGAGCAGGGTCGTCGG
>CBHRRQ010000180.1:0-8575 GCA_966081555.1 uncultured Terrabacter sp. | reverse complement strand
AGGTCGCCGAAGGTGCAGCACATGGCGATGCCGGCGCCCTTGTCCATCTCGGCGGCGTGGTGGGCCAGCACCGGCACCTCGACGCCGAAGAGGGGCGAGGTCACGGTCGTGCCGAAGAGCGGCTGGTAGCGCTCGTCGTCGGGGTGTGCGATGAGGGCCACCACCGACGGGATGAGCTCGGGGCGGGTCGTCTCGATGTGGACCGGCTCGCCGCCGGCCTCGGTTCCGCGGTGGAACGCCACCCGGTGGTAGGCGCCCGGGTAGTCGCGGGCCTCGAGCTCGGCCTGGGCCACGGCGGTCTGGAACGTCACGTCCCACAGGCCCGGCGCCTCGCTCTGGTAGGCCTCGCCGCGCTCGAGGTTGCGCAGGAACGCCTGCTGGGCGACCGCGCGGGAGCGCTCGTCGATGGTGCGGTAGGTGATGTTCCAGTCGAGCGAGAAGCCGAGGCGGCGGAAGAGCGACTCGAAGGTCACCTCGTCCTTGACGGTGAGGATGTCGCAGAGCTCGATGAAGTTCTTGCGGCTGATCGCCTGCTGGTCGGCCGGCTTGATCGCCTTGCCCTTCGCGTCGACGCCCTCGCTGAACGGCGGCTCGTAGCCCTCGACGTAGGGCAGCGTCGCGTCACCGCGCACGCCGTAGTAGTTCTGCACGCGGCGCTCGGTCGGCAGCCCGTTGTCGTCCCACCCGATGGGGTAGAAGACCTCGAAGCCCTGCATGCGCTTGTAGCGCGCCATGCAGTCGGTGTGCGTGTAGGAGAAGACGTGGCCGACGTGGAGCGAGCCGCTGGCCGTGGGCGGCGGGGTGTCGATGGCGAACACCTGCTCGCGGGGGGCGGCGAGCGCCTTCGCGCGGTCGAAGGAGTAGGTGCCCTCCTGCGCCCATACCTGCATCCACTTCTCCTCGAGGCCGTCGAGCGTGGGCCGCTCGGGGATCCGCGAGTCAGTGGTGGCAGGTGCGTCAGTCATGCGCCCAATCCTTCCATGGGCCAGAGGGTGCCCTCGACCGCCTTTCAGGGCGTATGCCGTCCCGCCGACTGAGGGCGTGGCCTCAGGGTCGGTCGCGTCAGAAGTCGCAGCCGGGCAGGTCGCACCCGTCGCAGCCGTCGAACCCCTCGAACCCGTCACCGCACCCGGGCAGACCGTCGAACGAGAACAGCGAGTCGGTGGCGTCGGTGAAGCCGTCGACGCCGTCGAAGACGTCGCCGACGTCGAGGTCACCCAGGCCACCCAGGTCGCCCGCGGCGTCGCCGAAGTCCGAGAGGGCGTCCCCGAGGGAGACGTCGCCGTCGCCGCCACCGCTGCCGCCGAAGTCGTACCAGTCGAGCCCGTCGACGTAGTCGCTCCAGTGGCTGTCCTTCGCCAGCTCGCGCAGCAGGCCGGCGAAGTGGCCGGTCAGCCCGAAGGCGACGGCATACGGCAGGTAGCTGCTGAGCAGGGCGCGCTTCTCCTCGAAGCGGAGGCGGTCGGCCTCGGCGGTCGCGAGGTACTCGCGGAAGCCGAGGGCCTGGATGCGCAGGGCGCTGCCCTCGGCGGTGCGCGGCGTGCGGGCCCCGCCCCAGCGGGCGAGCGCGACGAGGGCGAGGACGAGGCCGACGAGCAGCGGCGTGAGGGACCAGTCGTGCGCGTCGGCCAGGTCGGTGGCGAGGACGACCGCCGCGACGAGGGTGAGGGGGACGAGCACGACGAGGCCGAGCGCCCGGGTGCGTCCGTTGCGGGCCCGCGGGTGCCGGGCGTACCAGCCGCGGTCGACCACCTCGCGGTAGAGCCCGATCTGGGCCTCGCGCATCGTCATCGCGAACGAGCCCTTGAGACTCGAGAGCCGCACGGTGTCACGCCCCTCGAAGAGGCGGTCCAGCAGCAGCTGCTCGAACGCGCTGGGCGACTCGGCGGGCGGCGTCGCGGCGCGTCGCAGCTCCCAGTCGCGCGCCCGGCCCCGGCCGGTGTCGGTGGCCCGCTCGGTGGGGCCGTCCTCGCCATCGACGGCACCCTGCGTCCCGATCTCGCGGCCGACCTCGACGATCTGGAACCAGCCGCGCACCGCGAGGTCGACCAGCGTCGCGCTCACGTCGTGGGCGTGCGCGACGCCGTCCACGACCGTGCCCACGACGCCGGGCCGCACGTCGCGCGGGGGAGCGAAGGCGGGGGCGACCACGCCCGACCACTCCCCGCCGCGCACCCGGTGCCGGGGTGCGTGGGCCGGGTCGTCGGGGACCAGCCCGGGAGTGACGGCGTCGAACACCTCGTCGCGTCCGCGCCACCACTTCACGAGGACGACGAGGCCGGCGAGCGCCAGCGGGACGAGGCCGAGGGCCGTGGCGCCGACGAAGGTCTGGCGGTCCACGAGGGCCGGCGCGGCGGCATACGCGACGGCATGCCCGACCGCCGCCCCGGTGATGCTGATCACGTCGTCCCCTGTCGTCAGCCGGGCCCGCGAGGCGCGCGGGGCAACCGGCGTGCCGAAGCGTAGCCGCGCAGGGCAGAGTGTCCCCATGGAGCCCGTCTACTCGTCCGTCATCGGCTTCGCCCGCGGGGTGTTCGCCATGCAGGGACTGAAGTTCACCATCCTCGGCGACGACAACGTGCCGCGCACCGGCGGCGCCGTCATGGTCGTCAACCACACGGGCTACATGGACTTCGCCTACGCGGGCCTCGCGGCGCAGAAGTCGGGTCGGCTCGTGCGGTTCATGGCCAAGGACGGCGTGTTCTCGCACCCCGTCAGCGGCCCCCTCATGCGCGGCATGAAGCACATCCCCGTCGACCGCACCGCGGGGGCGGCGTCGTATGCCGCCGCCGTCGACGCGCTCAAGGCGGGGGAGATCGTCGGCGTCTTCCCGGAGGCCACGATCTCGAGGTCGTTCGAGCTCAAGGACTTCAAGACGGGCGCAGCCCGGATGGCCGCCGAGGCCGGCGTGCCGATCCTCCCCGTGGTCATCTGGGGCTCACAGCGGGTCTGGACCAAGGGACACCCGAAGCGCCTCGGGCGCACCAACGTGCCGATCATCATGTCGGTCGGCGAGCCCATCCCCGTCGCCGCCGACGCCGACCCCGACGAGGTGACCGCGGGGTACAAGGCCGTCATGGCGCACATGCTCGACATCGCCCGGGCCGCCTACGAGCCGCTCACCGGTCCCGACCTCAAGTACCTCCCGGCCAGCATGGGCGGCACCGCCCCGACCCTCGCCGAGGCGACCCGGCTCGACGAGGCCGAGTCGGCCGAGCGGCAGCGGCGCGCCGACGAGCGGCGCGGCTTCCCGTCCGACTCGTGACCGGGGCACCTGCGCGGCGCCGGTAGCCTTCCGGGCATGGCTCGTCAGGCACGTCAGCGCGTCCCCGAGGGTCCGGCCCCGGACCCCGCGGTCCAGAAGCTCCGGATCCGCTACACGAAGCGGGGGCGCCTGCGGTTCACCTCGAGCCGCGACTTCCAGCGTGCCCTCGAGCGGGCGCTGCGGCGCGCCGACGTGCCGATGGCGTTCTCCGCGGGGTTCCACCCGCACCCGAAGATCAGCTACGCCAACGCGGCGGCCACGGGCACGGCGAGCGAGGCGGAGTACTTCGAGATCTCGGTGACCCAGCGCGTCGACGTCGCGTCGGTGCGCGAGGCGCTGGACGAGGCCCTGCCCGACGGCATCGACATCCTCCAGGTCGTCGAGGCGGCGCCCGGCGCCCTCGCCGACCGGCTCGAGGCGAGCGACTGGGTGCTCGAGTTCGCCGGGCTCCCGGTCGAGGTCCTCGAGACCGCCGTCGAAGCGCTGCTGGCCCGCGACACGGCCGAGGTGACACGCATGACGAAGTCGGGTCCGCGCACCTTCGACGTGCGTGGATCCATCGTGTCCGCACGCGTGACGACCCCTGCGGACGCGCTCACCGACGTCGTGGCGACTCACGTTGTCGGCGACGACTGTGCGATACTGCGCATGGTCGTACGGCACACCACACCTGCTGTACGCCCCGACGACATTCTGACCGCGCTGCGTGAGATCGCCGACCTGCAGCCTCCGCGTCCGCCACTGGTGACGCGTCTGGCGCAGGGACCGCTCGACACCGCAACCGCGAGGGTGACCGACCCGTTGGAATGACCCACCAGGTCATGACGGCGGAGCGGTTGCCGACAAGAACGCCGACGGCATTCGATCACGGGGCCGCGCCCAGCGCGAACCGTTTTCGGGTGTAGCGAGACGACTTCCGTCCCGCCGCACACGCGGCGCGACGACTGCAACCGCACTCGTGCGGTGTTGACGGCCCCGGCCGGCGTGTGGGTCACACCGCACCTGACGGGAGACTGCCTGATGGCACCCAACGACAACACCAACGGCGAGAACTCCGGCGAAGGCTTCGGCGAGAGCGTCCGCGACAGCGCGGGCGACGCCACGCTCTTCCCGGCGGCGACGGGCCCCGAGATCGCCGAGGGCGCCGCCCCCGACGGCGCTGAGGCGCCTGCCGCCGAGAAGGCCCCCCGTCGTCGTGCCACGCGCCGCACGACGAAGAAGGCGGCCGCCGCCGAGCCGGCTCCCGTGCCGGGCGCCGAGGTCACTGGTGAGGCCGGCCCGACCGGCGACGCCGGCGACTCGACCGCGGAGGGCACCGCCGACGCCGCCGAGACCACCGGGGCGAAGCGCCCGGCGCGCAAGCGCACGACCCGCAAGAAGGCGGCAGACGCCGGCGAGGCGGCCCCCGCCGCGAAGGCGCCCTCGAGGCGCGGATCCCGCAGCACGAAGGCGGACCGTGCGGCCGCGGCGCTGGAGGAGCTCGTGGCAGAGGTCGGGTCCACCGACGTCGTCGAGGCACCGACCGACGCCGTGTCCGAGAGCCTGACCGAGGCACCCACCGAGGCACCCGCCCAGGCACTTGCCGACGCACCGCTCGACGCCGGGCTCGACAGCTCGTCGCTCGTCGACGTCGAGGCACTCGACGAGACGGAGGAGCCCGTGGCGGGCTTCGGCGCCGGGCACACCGACGGCTCGGACGAGGCCCGCGGCACCGACGCCGGCGACGCCGCCGGCGACGCGGGCGACGACCGCCCGGCCGCGGTGGTGCCCAGCTTCAGCGTCCTCTTCCAGGCGCCCGACGCGTCGAAGGCGACGCCGACCCGGCGCCGCCGCGCGGCCTCCGCGCCAGAGCAGGCACCCGAGCCCGCCCAGCCCGCCGAGGAGGACGTCGAGGAGCCGCAGGCCGACGACAACCGGGGCCCGGCCGACGACCAGACCGACGACGAGGGCACGCCGCGCCGCTCGCGCCGCCGTCGTGGCGGCAAGGGCCGGCGCGGTCGCGCCTCCGACGAGGACGAGTCGCAGGACCAGACCTCCGACGAGGCCGACGACGAGGGCGGTTCGCGCCGCCCCTCCGCCGAGGCCGGCGACCGCGACGAGTCCGACGCCGAGCCGAGCGCTGACTCCTCGGCCGACAGCGAGGGTGAGGGCGACGACGAGGGTGGCTCGAGCCGCCGTCGCCGGCGCCGCCGCCGTGCGGGCTCGTCCGCCGACTCGGGCGACGACAGCCCCAACGTGTCGACCCGGGTGCGCCAGCCCCGGGCCCAGAGCGACGAGCCGGTGGCGGTCAAGGGCTCGACCCGCCTCGAGGCCAAGAAGCAGCGTCGCCGCGAGGGCCGTGAGGCCGGTCGCCGCCGCACCATCATCACCGAGGCCGAGTTCCTCGCCCGCCGCGAGGCCGTCGACCGCGTCATGGTCGTGCGCAACAAGGACGGCCGCACCCAGATGGGTGTGCTGGAGGACGGCGTCCTCGTCGAGCACTACATCGACCAGGCCACGAACGTGTCGATGGCCGGCAACATCTACCTCGGGCGCGTGCAGAACGTGCTGCCGTCGATGGAGGCCGCCTTCGTCGACATCGGCAAGGGCCGCAACGCCGTGCTCTACGCCGGCGAGGTCAACTGGGACGCCGCCGGCCTCGAGGCCAACCAGCCCAAGCGCATCGAGAACGCCCTCAGCTCCGGCCAGACGGTGCTCGTCCAGGTGACGAAGGACCCGATCGGCCACAAGGGCGCGCGCCTCACCTCGCAGATCTCCCTGCCCGGCCGCTACCTCGTCTACGTGCCGAACAGCTCGATGACCGGCATCAGCCGCAAGCTGCCCGACACCGAGCGGGCGCGTCTGAAGAAGATCCTGCGCGAGGTCGTGCCGGACTCGGCCGGCGTCATCGTGCGCACCGCGGCGGAGGGGGCGAGCGAAGAGGAGCTGCGCGCCGACGTCGAGCGACTCACGCGCACGTGGGAGGACATCCAGGCGAAGGCCGAGGCCGCGTCGACCCCGCGCGCCGGCAAGAGCAAGGGCAAGAAGAAGAACGGCGGCTCGGGCTCCGCGACCAGCGGTGGCCAGGCCCCGATGCTGCTGCACGGCGAGCCCGACCTCACGGTGCGCGTCATCCGTGACGTCTTCAACGAGGACTTCAAGCAGCTCGTCGTCGCCGGCGACCAGGCGTGGAACGAGATCCACCCCTACATCAGCTCGGTCGCGCCCGACCTCGCCGACCGCGTCACGAAGTGGACGGCGGAGGAGGACCTCTTCACGCACCACCGCGTCGACGAGCAGCTCTCCAAGGCGATGGACCGCAAGGTCTGGCTGCCCAGCGGCGGCTCGCTCGTCATCGACCGCACCGAGGCGATGACGGTCGTCGACGTCAACACCGGCAAGTTCGTCGGGTCGGGCGGCAACCTCGAGGAGACCGTCACCAAGAACAACATCGAGGCGGCCGAGGAGATCGTCCGCCAGCTCCGGCTGCGCGACATCGGCGGCATCATCGTCATCGACTTCATCGACATGGTGCTCGAGAGCAACCGCGAGCTCGTCGTCCGGCGCCTGCTCGAGTGCCTCGGCCGTGACCGCACCAAGCACCAGGTCGCCGAGGTCACCTCGCTCGGCCTGGTCCAGATGACGCGCAAGCGGGTCGGCTCGGGCCTCATCGAGGTCTTCTCCGAGACGTGCGAGCACTGCAACGGGCGCGGCTTCATCATCCACGCCGACCCCGTCGACCGCGGGGCGCACCAGCACGAGTCCGCCCAGGGCGACGGCGGCGGCAACGGCCGTCGGCGGGGGCGCGGTCAGGGCGGTCAGGGCGGCAGCTCGTCCGGGGGCCAGGGCTCCGGTCAGGGCGGCTCGCAGGGCAACGGCCAGCAGGCCTCCGGTCACGCCGAGAGCAAGCCGAGCGGGCCGACGGCTGCGCAGATCGCGGCGGCTGCCCACGCGGCGGCGCTCAAGAGCGCCTCCGGCCAGCCCGCGGGCGAGGCGGCCGAGGAGGCCATCGCCGAGGTCAAGGCGGAGGTGGCAGCCGCGGTGTCAGCGGGGGCGCAGGCCGACGGGCACCCGCACGCGTTCCCCGAGGACTCCGGGCCCTGGTCCGGCGACGACGCCCACGAGGCGACGTCCGACGACCAGGCCACTCAGGGCGGCTCGCACGTCGAGCTCGAGTCCGACGTCACCGACGAGACGCCCAGCGAGGCGCCTACAGCGGAGCCCGCCGCGGAGTCTGCCGCGGAGCCTGCCGAGGTGCCCGTCGCCGCGACGGTCGAGTCGGAGGGCCCGACTCCGGTCGAGGCCGTCGTGGACGTGCAGCCGGCGACGCGTGGTCGACGCCGTCGAGGCCGGGTGGTGGCCCCTGCCGGGCCGCCGCGCGCGGCCGGTGGGTCAGGGCCGTCCAGCGAGGCCTGACCTCGGTTTGGAGCTGGGCCGTCCCAGCCGGTAATCTTGTTCCTTGGTGCGCCCACCGGGCCCGTGTTGACGGGCCGGTGCCGAAAGCGGCGTTCCGAACCCTGATGAGAGAGTGAGTTTCACTGTGTACGCGATTGTTCGCGCTGGCGGTCGCCAGGAGAAGGTGTCGGTGGGCGATGTCCTGCTCGTCGACAAGGTGACGGGTCAGCCCGGCGATGCCATCGAGCTCACGCCGCTGCTCCTCGTGGACGGCACGACCGTGACGTCGGACGCCGACAAGCTGTCGAAGGTGTCGGTGAAGGCCGAGGTCGTCAAGGCCGCCAAGGGCCCCAAGATCGTCATCATGAAGTACAAGAACAAGACCGGCTACCGCAAGCGTCAGGGCCACCGTCAGCCGCTGACCCAGGTCAAGATCACTGACATCACCGCGTGATCGACGCCTGACCGGCTCGGCACAGAACCTCTCAAGGAGTAACTGACATGGCACACAAGAAGGGTGCGTCCTCGACCCGCAACGGTCGCGACTCGAACGCACAGTTCCTCGGCGTCAAGCGTTTCGGTGGCCAGAAGGTCAACGCGGGCGAGATCCTCGTCCGTCAGCGCGGCACGCACTTCCACCCGGGTGAGGGTGTGGGTCGCGGTGGCGACGACACGCTGTTCGCCCTCGTCGCCGGCGCCGTCAAGTTCGGCACCAAGCGCGGCCGCAAGACGGTCAACATCGAGCAGGTCGAGACCGCCGCTGCTGAGTGATCACCCGATCACCCACTGAGCTTTTTCCGGAAGGGCGGGCCCGCGTGGCCCGCCCTTCCGCTGTTCCCGGGCCGCCGGCATCCGCAAGCGTGCGGATGCCGTCCGCCCACCCTGATCTGGAAGAGTGTCCTCCCCTGGCCGTGACCTGCGTCGACCGTGTGGTGC
>CBHRRQ010000179.1:0-8618 GCA_966081555.1 uncultured Terrabacter sp. | reverse complement strand
CCTCGGCTGTCAGTTCAGTGGGGCCGCCCCCGAGGGGGCGGCGTCACTGCCTCTTACTGGTCGATCCAGATCGAGGTGATCTCGGGCATGCCCTTGTTGGGGTTGTTGTGGACGTTCTTGACCTTCGTGCCGAAGACCTGGTTGCCCTTGTCGTAGTAGTCCGGGATGGCGAGGAGGTAGTTCTCCGTGAGCCACTTGTCCATCTTGGCCCACTCCGGCCCCTGCTCCGTGATGGAGAGCTGCTGGATGCGCTTGATCTCGGCGTCGATCTTGGCGTCCGAGAAGTTGCCGAACGTCGTGCCACCCTGCGACAGGGCGATGCTGCCGACGGTGGGCGGGATGATCGAGTCGGCGGACGGCCAGTCGAAGCACCAGCCGCGCGGGCCCTGGAGCATGTTGTACTTGCCCTTGGGCTTGCCGATGAGCTTGCGACGCTCGGCGTTCGGCACACCGAGGTCGGTGACCTTGAAGCCGGCAGCCTGCAGCTTCTGCTTGCGGACCTGGTTCGCCTTCTGGGCGGTGTCGTCGTCGTTCGTGTAGTAGTAGATGAGCTCGAAGGGCTTGTCGGGGCCGTAGCCGGCCGCGGCGAGCATCTCCTTGGCCTTGGCGGGGTCGCCGTCGCCCTGGCCGTTCATCTTGAAGCCGGGGGCAGCCTCGGCCTCGTACTTCTGGAAGCCGGCGATCTGCGGCGGGATCATCGTGCTCGCCGGGGAGAACGAGTGCGTCGAGTCACCGGACGCCTTGTGCATCGAGTCGAACGGGTAGGCGACGGCGATCGCCCTGCGGACGGGAAGCGGGATCTTCGTCGCGTCCATGTTGACCATGATCACGCAGGAGGAGGGACCCTCGGAGTACTGGGCCTTCTTCTCGCCCTCGATCTGCGAGATGAGCGAGGAGTCGATGGGCTCCCAGTTGAGCGTCGTGGCGTCGTCGCCGTTGGAGGCGAGGATGGCCGTCTGCGTCTTGACCGTGTCGACACCGAACTTGAAGTGGTAGCCGTCGGGGTAGTTGTGACGGGCCGGGTCGGTGTTGGGGTCCCAGTTGGGGTTGCGCTTGAGCGTCAGCTCCGAGCCCGGGGTGTACTTGTCGAACATGTACGGGCCGGTCGCCAGCGGGTGCAGCTTGTAGTCGGCCTTCTTGTCCTTCGCCTCGGGGATCGGCGTGAACTGGTTGAAGGACACGAAGTAGGGAAGCGTCTCGAAGCGCTTCTCGAGGTGGAAGACGATCGTCTTGTCGTCGGTGGCCTCGACGCCCTTCCAGTTCTTGTCACCCTTGAACGGGCCCTGGTAGTCGGCACCGCCCTTGAAGAACTCGCGCTGGTACGTGGGGCCGTTCGCCGCGAGGTCGGGGTCGAACGAACGCTTGGCGGCGTAGACGATGTCGGCGGCCTTGACCGGCGTGCCGTCCTCGTACTTGATGCCGTCCTTGAGCGTGAAGGTCCACGTCAGGCCGTCCTCGGACGCCTTGCCCAGGTCGGTGGCGAGGTCGGGCACGAGGACGGTCTTGCCGTCACGCTGCGTGAACGTGGTGAGCGCACGGTGCGACAGCGAGAAGATGACGGCGGAGTCCTGGTAGAACTCGTCGCTCGGGTCCATCGTGGCCGGGACACCGGAGTTGGAGACCGTGAGGATGCCGCCCTTCTTGGCACCGGGGATCTCCGGGGCCGGGCCCTTGGCGTCGGGCATGAGGCCGGCCGAGGCACCCTCGACGGCGCCCCCGTTGCCGGCACCATTGGTGCCACCGGCACCCCCGTTGTTTGCGGCCGGCGCGCCGCAAGCTGCGACGAAGCCGAGGGAGGCCGCGGCCCCCACGGTCAGGACTTTGGTCCAGCGCATTGTTGTTTGCTCCCTTTGTGCGTGTCCCGGCGTTTTGCCGGGGACGTGAGTTGGCCGAAACCGGGTGGGGTTATCGGCGGCTGGTGGGGTCGAAGGCATCGCGGATCGAGTCGCCGAGCAGGCTCAGCGAGAGGACGAGCAGCGAGAGGCCGATGACCGAGGGCCACAACCACAGCGGGTAGGTGGCGAAGAGCGTCTGGGCGTCGGCGATCGTGCGGCCCCAGGACGCGGTGGGCTCGACGAGGCCGACACCGAGGTAGCTCAGGGTCGCCTCGTAGGTGATGTAGGCGGGCACGGCGATCGAGGCCGAGACGATGATCGGGCCGACGAGGTTGGGCAGGACCTCGCGGAAGAGGATGCCCCGGGTCGGCACGCCGATGGCGCGCGCCGCCTGGACGAACTCGCGCTCGCGCAGGCTCTTGACCTCGCCTCGCACGAGGCGTGCCAGGCCCATCCACCCGAGGACGAAGAGCACGACGATGAGCACCCAGAAGCGCAGGTTCGAGGTCTGCTCGGCGCTGAGGTTGCCGTCGCCCTGGATGCTCTTCTGGAACAGCGGCACGACGGCGACGATGACGATGAGGATGGGCAGCGACAGGAAGAAGTCGATGACCCAGGAGATGATCTTGTCGACGATGCCGCCGAGGTAGCCGGCGAGCAGGCCGAGCGTCACGCCGATGATCGTCGAGACGGCCGCGGCGACGAAGCCGATGATGAGCGACGGGCGGGCGCCGTAGGCGAAGCGCGCGAAGAGGTCACGGCCGAGGCGGGGCTCGATGCCGAGCCAGTGGGCAGAGCTGGAGCCCTGCTCGGGGAGGCCGTTGAAGTCGACGAGCTCCGTGTGCACCGCGTCGACCGTCGCCTTGGTCTTGGTGATCGGGTCGGTGGCCTGGAGCGAGACGACCAGTGGGGCGAAGATCGCGAGGAGGATGAAGAAGACGATGACGACGAAGCAGAAGATCGCGACCTTGTCCTGCTTCAGGCGCGACCACGCGACCTGACCGGGAGAACGGCCGGTGCGCTTCTCCTGGGACTGCTGGGTGGTCGTCGAAGGCTTCTCATCGGATGCCTCTTTCAGCTCGGTCGCTGAGGGCTCCGGCATGGCGTTCAACGCGTTGTCTCCATCCTGGTGGGATCACATCTCGCTCAGGGTTTCTCGTCACCCGAGCCGTCCCCGAGGGAAGTCCGAAGCTGCTTTGCTCCACCCCCGCCGGGACGTCGTGAGCCTGCCACACAGATTCGCGGGTCCGAACATCGGGACGGCCATGGATGACAAATCGTTACCGAACCCCGGAATGCGCCACACAATGTCCTTAGGGAACCGAGAGCACGCGAAAAGTACGCCTCCGTAGGGGGCCGGCGCTGCAGTCGGGCGGCCCGTTCCGCGTCACTGGTTGCGCGTGCGTCCCAAGCGTCCCGACAGCCACTCCCACCGTGCCCGGAGCCGCTCCTCGAAGCCCCGGTCGGTCGGCCGGTAGTAGCTGACGGAGTCGTGGAGGTCGTCGGGCAGGTACTGCTGCGCGGCCACACCGTCGGGCTCGTCGTGGGCGTAGACGTAGCCCTTGCCGTGGCCGAGGCGCTCGGCCCCGGCATAGCCGCTCCCCCGCAGGTGCGCGGGGACGACGCCACCCCGCCCCGCGCGTACGTCGGCGATGGCCTCGTTGATGCCGAGGTATGCCGCGTTGGACTTGGGTGCCATGGCGTTGTGCACCACCGCCTGCGCGAGGATGATGCGCGCCTCGGGCATGCCGATCTGCGCCACCGCGTGCATGGCCGCCACGGCGGTCTGCAGGGCGGTGGGGTCGCCCATGCCGACGTCCTCGCTGGCCGAGATGACGATGCGCCGGGCGATGAAGCGGGGGTCCTCCCCCGCCTCGAGCATGCGGGCGAGGTAGTGCAGGGCAGCGTCGACGTCGCTGCCGCGCATCGACTTGATGAGCGCGCTCGCGACGTCGTAGTGCTGGTCACCGGCCCGGTCGTAGCGCACGGCGGCCTGCGCCACGGCCTGCTCGACGTGGGCGAGGGTGATCTCGACGGGCTCGTCGGACAGACGCCCGGCCGGCTGGGCGTCGAGGGCGACGCCGGCCGCGGCCTCGAGGGAGGTGAGCGCCCGTCGGGCGTCTCCCCCGGCGATGCGCACGAGGTGCTCGGTCGCGTCGGCGGCCAGCGTGTGGCCGCCGTCGAAACCGCGCTCGTCGGTGAGCGCAGCCGCGAGCAGGTCGGCGACCTCCTCGTCCGACAGCGACTCGAGGGTGACGAGGACGGACCGCGAGAGCAGCGGCGAGATGATGCTGAACGACGGGTTCTCGGTCGTCGCGGCCACGAGGATGACGGTGCGGTTCTCCACACCGGGAAGCAGCGCGTCCTGCTGGGCCTTGGTGAAGCGGTGGATCTCGTCGAGGAAGAGCACGGTCTGGCGGCCGTAGAGGTCGCGCTCGCGCACCGCCGCCTCCATGACCGCCCGCACGTCCTTGACGCCGGCGGTGACGGCCGACAGCTCGACGAAGCGTCGGTCGGCGACGGTCGCGACGAGGTGCGCAAGGGTCGTCTTGCCGGTGCCGGGCGGCCCCCAGAGGATGGCCGACAGTGGCCCCGCCGCCCCACCGGATCCCTCGATGAGGCGTCGCAGCGGGCTGCCGGGGCGGAGCACCTTGCCCTGGCCCCGCACCTCCTCGAGGGTGCGCGGCCGCATGCGGACGGCGAGGGGCGCCACGCCGGCCGACGCCGGCTGCTCACCGCGCTCGGCCGCGGACGCCGCCCCGAAGAGGTCCTCGGTGCTGTTCGACATCACTGTGGAAGGCTATCCGCGTGCTGAAACCCTCACCTGCCGGGCCGGTCCCGGCCACGCGACTGGCACGCCTCGGTCGGCTCGTCGCCCGCCACCCACGGTCGTGGGTCCTCGCGTGGGTCGTCGTCGCTGTCACGTGCTTCGCCGTGGCGGTGGGCGGAGTCACCGGCGAGAGCCTCTTCGAGCGCCTCCACTCCGGTGCCCCGACCGTCGACTCCGAGGCCTCGCGCGCCCAGGACGTCATCGCCGAGAGCAGCCCGGCGCTGCAGACGCTGACGATGCAGGTCTCGGGTGTCGACCTCGGCGACCCGAAGGCGGTCGCGGCGGGGGCCGAGCGCACCCGTGCGCTCGCGGACGTGCCCGGGGTCAAGAACGTCCGCTCACCGCTGCTCGCACCGGGCGGTCCGACCGACCCGTCCGTGGCGCCCCTGCTGCGGGCCGGTTCGAGCGGCTCCCCCGACGGCTTCGTCACCGTCGTCGACTTCGAGCCCGGGCTCGAGGGCGACGCCCAGAAGACGGCAGAGGCCGGGGCGGAGAAGGCGCTCCTGGCGGTGCCCGACGCGATGGGCGGCACGGGCCGGCTGGGCAGCTCCAACACGGTGATCACGGCCATCACGAGCACGGTCGAGCGCGACCTGCTGCGTGGCGAGGGCATCGCGCTGCCGCTGACGTTCCTCGTCATGGTCTTCGTCTTCGGCGGCTTCATCGCTGCCGGGATGCCGATCATCGGGGCGGTCGTGGCCATCGGCGGCGGCCTGCTCTCGCTGTTCGGCTTCTCCCACGCGGTCGAGCTCGACGCGACGGTGGTCAACATCGTGACGCTCCTCGGCCTGGGTCTGTCCATCGACTACGGGCTCCTCACCGTGAGCCGGTTCCGCGAGGAGCTCGCCCACCGCGAGCACGAGCTCCCGACACGAGAGGAGGTGGCGCACGCCACCGAACGCACCGTCGCGACCGCCGGGCGCACCGTCCTGTTCTCCGGGCTCACGGTCGCGATCGCCCTCGCGGGCCTGCTCACCTTCGAGGCGTCGATCATGCGCGCCATCGGCGTCGCCGGCGTCTCGATCGTGCTCGTCGCCATGGTCGTCGCCATCACGCTCGTGCCGGCCCTGTGCGTCATCGGCGCAAAACGACTCTCCCGCAAGGCGATCGAGCGCCCGTCCGACGTCGGTCTGTTCTCCCGGCTGGCGCATGCGGTGCAGCGGCGGCCCGTCCTCGTGATCGCGGCGGTCGTCGTCGTGCTCGTGACGCTGGCCCTGCCGACGCTGTCGATGAAGCTCACCTCGTCGGGCACCGAGCTGCTGCCGAAGGGCGCCGACCAGCGGGTCTTCTTCGAGGACCTGGCGCGCGACTACCCCGCCCTGACCGCACCCGAGGTGACAGTCGTCGCCGCGTCACCCGACCGGAACGCCGTCACGGACTGGGCCGACCGGTTCCGCACCTCGCCCGGCGTCGAGAGCGTCACCGTCCAGCCGCTCGGCGCCACACACCAGCGCGTCGACCTGCGGGTGGCGGGCGGGCCGACCTCCGACCAGGCGCAGGACCTCGTCACCGCGGTGCGCGACAGCACCGCCCCCTTCGAGACGCTGACGACCGGGCAGGCGGCCGGCCAGATCGACTTCCTCGACTCGATGTCGGCCCGGGCCCCGTATGCCGTCGGGCTGGTCGTGCTCGGCACGTTCGTGCTGCTCTTCCTGATGACGGGCTCGGTCGTGGTGCCGGTCAAGGCCCTGCTGCTCAACCTCATCTCGCTCGGAGCCGCCCTGGGCGTCGTCGTGTGGATCTTCCAGGAGGGCCACCTCGAGGGGCTGCTGCGCTTCTCCTCGGTCGGTGCCGTCGAGTCGATGGTGCCCTTCCTCGTGCTCGCGTTCGGCTTCGGGCTCTCGATGGACTACGAGGTGTTCCTGCTCTCGCGCATCGTGGAGTTCCACCGCCACGGCGCTGGGAACGACCGCGCGGTGTCGCTGGGGCTCCAGCGCACGGGCCGGATCATCACGTCGGCGGCCCTGCTCATCGTCATCGTCTTCGCGGGCTTCGTGGCCGGCGACATCCTCATCATCAAGCAGATGGGTGTGGCGCTGGTCGCCGCGGTGGCCATCGACGCCACGCTGGTCCGGATGCTGCTGGTGCCGGCCACGATGACGCTGCTCGGGCGCTGGAACTGGTGGGCGCCGGCCCCGTTGCGCCGAGTGCACGACCGGTTCGGGATCACGGAGTGACGGCGGTCCTCACCGGTCACGGCCTCGCGGAGCTGCTGCGCCGCACCGGCGACCACCCCTTCGTCCGCTGGGAGGTCACCGAGGAGCTCGCCGACACGTGGTGGAGCGTGCCGGGCGCCGTCGCCTTCCAGCGCACGCGCAAGGCGGTCCGTCGCACCGTGAACCTGCTGGGGGACGACGAGGGCGTCGCTGCCTTGATCGATGCCCTCCCGCAGGTAGCCGCCGAGGTCGACCCGTCACGAAAAGCATTCTCCGTCAGTGTTCCCCAGCATCTGGAGCTGCTGCTCCGCGAGCGCTACCGAGTGCTCGAGGGCGGCGACTGGGAGTGGTTCCACACCACGACGAGCCCGCCGCCCGACCCGTCGCACGACCTCGTGCAGCCCATCGACGACGTCGCCCGGGCCGACGAGGTGCGCCTCTTCCTCGAGGCCCACTCACCCACGGCCGACACCGCGCCCGGTGGCGGCGAGCGGTGGTTCGCGGTCGAGGAGCCGGACGCGGCCGACCGAGCCGGCCGGCTCGTGGCCGTGGCCGCCTGGGGCACGACGCAGGCCGGTGCACCGCACCTCTCGTCGGTCGCCGTGGACGCCCGCCGGCGAGGGCAGGGACTCGGGCGCACGATCGTCGGCGCGCTCACCCGCCTCGCCGTTGCGGACGCCGGCGTCTGCACGCTCGGCATGTACTCGCACAACGAGGTCGCACGCCGCCTCTACATCGCGCTCGGCTACGAGCAGGTGTGCGCCTGGGCGAGCCGCCCCGTCGTCGTGGGCTGACCGCCTGCGCCTTCGACGGCGGCCCTGCCCGGGCCTCGTCCGCGGCCCGGTCCGCACCCTTGTCGGCGGCCATGTCGGCGGCGCTGTCGGCGGCCTTGTCGGCGTCGTCGACCGGCGAGGATGCTGGAGCGATGACCATCGACCTGCGTGCCCAGCAGCTGGAGCTGCGCGGCCGGCTGCGCTACGCCTCCACTGCCAAACGCCTGCGGGCGAGCCGCGACGGCACGCCCGTCTGCGACACCACCGAGGCCCTGGTGGTGTGGCTGCCGCGCCACGTCGTCCCCGAGTACGCCGTGCCCCGAGCCACGCTGCCCGACAGCCTCCCCCAGGCTGCCGTGGTCCTCGAGGGTGAGGGGGTCGAGGGGCACGTGCTGCTCCCTTTCGGGGACTTCGACTGGCTCGAGGAGGACGAGCCCGTCATCGGTCATCCTCACGACCCGTTCGCCCGCATCGACATCCTGCACAGCACCCGCGAGGTGAGGGTCGAGCTCGACGGTGTCGAGCTCGCCCACTCCCGGCGGCCGGTCGCACTGTTCGAGACGGGCCTGCCCACCCGCTGGTACCTGCCGGCGCACGACGTGCGCACCGAGCTGCTCGTGCCGAGCGACACGAGGACGACGTGCGCCTACAAGGGCCACGCGTCGTACCTGAGCGCGGAGGGCGAGAACGGCCGCGACATCGCCTGGTGCTACCGCAGCCCGCTGCGCGAGGCCGAGCCGGTGCGCGACCTGCTCTGCTTCTGGGCCGAGCGCACCGTCACCACGGTCGACGGCGTGCGCGAGCACGGCTTCACCGGCCCGCGCCCCGCCGACGCGTGACGTGAATCCGGTCAGCTCCGGTTGGGGCTGACCTCGGGCGCACCCTGCGGGGCCGGGGCTGACGGTGCGGGCTTGGCGTCGACGCCCGCCTCCTTGCGCTGGGCCGGCGTGATCGGCGCCGGCGCCGCGGTGAGCGGGTCGTAGCCGCCGCCGGACTTCGGGAAGGCGATGACGTCGCGGATCGA
>CBHRRQ010000178.1:0-8631 GCA_966081555.1 uncultured Terrabacter sp. | reverse complement strand
GGCGCTCCGGGGGTGCGGTGCCCGCCGCCCGGGTCTCCCCCCCGGCCCCCTCCCCCCCCCCCCCCGTGGGGGGGGGGCGGGGCGGCGGGGCCCCCCCCGGCCCCGTAGCAATACCGAGAGGAACTCACATGGACAACAGCACCCCCTACGCGCGCGGAACGGGAACCGGCCGCACGACCCTTCATGGGGCCGCCTTGGCAGTGGGCATCGTCTTCCTGCTCGTCGGCGTCGCCGGGTTCATCCCCGGCATCACGACGAGCTACGGCGACCTCAGCTTCGCCGGCCACGACTCGGACGCGAAGCTGCTCGGCGTCTTCCAGGTCTCGATCCTGCACAACCTCGTGCACCTGCTCTTCGGCATCGTCGGCGTGGCAGCGTCGAGGACGTGGTCCGGCGCCCGCGGCTACCTCATCGGGGGCGGGGTCGTCTACCTCGTCCTGTGGCTCTACGGCCTGCTCGTCGACAAGGAGTCCGGCGCCAACTTCGTCCCGGTCAACGCGGCCGACGACTGGCTGCACCTCCTCCTCGGACTCGGCATGGTCGCCATCGGGGTGCTTCTCGGCCGGCACCGCTCGCGCCACGCCGTCGGCCACGACGAGGCGATGCGGCGCGGGCAGCTGCGCGGAGACCCGCACTGACGGCACTCCCTCAGGCAGCGGAGCAGGCGCCGAGCGCGGGCTTGCACCATGTGCGGGGCGCGTTAGGGTTGAGGTGGTTCAAACCGAGAGCCAGAAGCGAGCGATGCCTCGAGTGCGCCGTCCTCGTCGCGTCCAAGGGAAGGGCGGCGATGGAACCACGCACGGAGCCGGCCGATCTGGCCTCGGAGTTCGTGGCGCTCAACGAGTACCTGGGTGACGGCAGCGACGGTGCCGATGCCCTGGAGCGCCTGGTGAAGCTCGCCGTCGCCTCGGTGCCCGGCTGCGACTGGGCGGGGATCACCGCCTGGCCGGTGCAGCGCAACCCGCGCAGCCTCGCGGCGACCGACCGCATCGCCATGACCGTCGACGAGCTGCAGTACTCCCTCGGCGACGGACCCTGCTTGGTCGCGGCCAAGGAGGACGACCCCGTGCGCATCCCCGATCTCGCCGCGGACGAGAGGTGGCCCGGTTTCAGCCGGCTCACCATCCAGCGAACGCCGGTGCGCTCGATCCTCTCCTTCCACCTCGGCGACGACCCGGAGCGCAGCGCGCTCAACCTGTACGGGGGGAGCCCGCGTGCCTTCGAGGGCGATGGGCTGGTCGCGGGAGCGCTCTTCGCCGCTCACGCGCGAGTGCTCCTCATGCATGCGGGCCATGCCGACCAGGCCGCGCACCTCAAGGAGGCCCTCGCCACCAACCGCCGCATCGGGATGGCGATCGGCATCCTCATGAACGTGCACAAGGTCACGGAGGACGAGGCGTTCGCGCTGTTGCGGGCCACGAGCCAGAACCTCAACGTCAAGCTGCGCCTGGTCGCCGACGACGTCGCCCGCACGGGCACGCTCCCACGCACGGCCAAGGACCTCGAGGACTGACGCGCCGGGGGTTCCGTCGCGCGTCCTCCACCGCCGCGACCGAAGTGCGTGCCGCGGGGTAAGCCAGCGTTGACGGGCCGCACCGGTCCGCGCCCGACCGGCCGCTCGCCGACGGCACACAGTCGACGACGACAAGGAGGATCACCCGTGCCCATCGAAGACCGCATCGTCGATGTCTGGGGCCGGCGCACACCGTACGCGAGGGGTGGCCGATGGCCGGTCCGCGTCGACACACACCTGGCCGACGGCGTACGCGAGGACGACGTCGAGCGGTGGGTGCAGACCGCGTCCAGCCTGCACTCCAACGGCGACGCCTTCGACGTGGCCGTCCGTGACGGCCGCATGGTCGGCGTGCGTGGACGACCCGACGACCGCGTCAACCACGGCCGGCTCGGGCCGAAGGACCTCTTCGGCTGGCAGGCGATCCAGTCTCCCGACCGGCTGACCCGCCCCTTGGTACGCCGGGACGGTGAGCTCGTCGAGGCCACGTGGGACGAGGCCTTGGGGGCGGTCGTCGAGCGCACCCGTGCCCTCCTCGACGAGCAGGGGCCCAGTGCCGTCGGCTTCTACACGACCGGCCAGCTCTTCCTCGAGGAGTACTACACGCTGGCGCTCGTCGCACACGGCGGCATCCGCACCAACCACGTCGACGGCAACACCCGCCTGTGCACGGCGACGGCTGCGGAGGCGCTCAAGGAGTCCTTCGGCAGCGACGGCCAGCCGGGCTCGTACACCGACATCGACCACGCCGACGTCATCGCGCTCTACGGCCACAACGTCGCCGAGACGCAGACGGTGCTGTGGATGCGCATCCTCGACCGGCTCGCAGGCGACGACCCCCCGCAGCTGCTGTGCGTCGACCCCCGACCCACGCCGGTGGCCCAGGCGGCGACGATCCACCTGGCGCCGCGGCCCGGCACCAACGTCGCCCTCATGAACGCGCTGCTGCACGAGCTCGTCGCCGACGGCGCGGTCGACGAGGAGTGGGTCGAGAGCCACACCGTGGGCTACGACGAACTGCGCAACGTCGTCGAGCGCTACACGCCCGAGGTCGTCAGTGCGATCTGCGACGTGCCGGCGGACCAGATCGGGGCGGCCGCGCGCCTGCTCGGCGGTGCCGAGGCCCTCGTCTCGACGGTGCTCCAGGGCTTCTACCAGTCGCACCAGGCGACCGCGGCGGCCGTGCAGGTCAACAACGTGCACCTGCTGCGGGGCATGATCGGGCGGCCCGGCTGCGGCATCCTCCAGATGAACGGGCAGCCGACAGCGCAGAACACCCGCGAGTGCGGCGCCGACGGCGACATGGCGGGGTTCCGCAACTGGAGCAACCCCGACCACGTGGCCGACCTTGCGAAGGTCTGGAACATCGAGCCCAAGCAGATCCCGCACGCGACTCCGCCCACGCACGCGATGCAGATCATGCGCTACGTCGAGGACGGTTCGATCCGCCTCCTGTGGGTCTCGGGCACCAACCCTGCGGTCTCGATGCCCGAGCTGGCCCGGATGCGCCAGATCCTCTCGCAGGACCGGCTCTTCCTCGTCGTGCAGGACATCTTCCTGACCGAGACCGCGCAGCTCGCCGACGTGGTGCTGCCGGCAGCCGCGTGGGGAGAGAAGACGGGCACGTTCACCAACGTCGACCGCACGGTCCACCTGTCGGAGAAGGCGGTCGAGCCACCCGGTGAGGCGCGGTCGGACCTCGACATCTTCGTGGACTTCGCCCGCCGGATGGGCCTGCAGGACAAGGACGGTGCTCCGCTGGTCAAGTGGAGCACGCCCCAGGAGGCCTTCGACGCCTGGCGCGAGTGCAGCCGCGGCCGGCCCTGCGACTACAGCGCCCTCAGCTACGAGAAGCTGCGAAGTGGCGGCGTGCAGTGGCCGTGCACCGACGCCGCCCCGGACGGCACCGAGAGGCTGTATGCCGGCGGCGTCTTCTGGGCGTCACCTGAGGACTGCGAGACCTACGGCCGTGACCTCGAGACAGGAGCGCCTCTGGAGGCCAAGGACTACAAGGCCCTCAACCCCTTCGGCCGCGCCGTCATCAAGGCGGCCGACTACCGCCCACCCCACGAGATGCCCGACGACGAGCACCCGCTCCAGCTCATCACCGGCCGCACCGTCTACCACTTCCACACGCGTACGCGGACCGCCCGCGCGCCGGAGCTGCAGGCCGCGGCGCCCGAGGTGTGGGTCGAGCTGTCGGCGCACGACGCCACCACCTTCGGGATCACGGAGGGGGACCTCGCGGAGGTCCGCACCGCACGAGGCTCGGTGCGAGCGAGGGTGCGCGTCAGCGGCATACGCCCCGGTGTGGTGTTCCTGCCGTTCCACTACGGCTACTGGGACACGCCGCAGGGGTGGCGCCCGGGGGAGCACGGCAGGGCGGCCAACGAGCTGACCCTCACCGACTGGGACCCGGCGTCGAAGCAGCCGATCTTCAAGACGGCGGCGTGCACGGTGGTCAGGGTGGCAGCGGGCGACGGCAGCCTGTCGCCGGCGCCGGTCGGGCTGGCCTCCACCCCCGTGACCTCGCCGCTGGCAACGGCAGACGGCTCCACCGGGGGAGGGGCACGATGAAGATCGGGATCGTCCTGCGAGACCTGCACCACGACGAGACGGAGCTCGCCAAGGCGCTCGTGCGGCTGGCCGAGGAGCACCACGTCGACCACGAGCTGCAGCACCTCGGCTACGACCTCGCGGACTGGTCGATGCGCCACGTGCGCGAGATCGCCTCCATCGCAACGCAGTTCGGCGAGAACCTCGAGCCGGCCCCGGACGGCACCCCTGCCCTCGTCGACCAGGCGCGGCGTTGGGCCTCGGAGCGGATGGGCCGTAGCAAGGACGCCGAGCTGGTCATGGTGCGGGACCTCAAGGACGTCTACCTGCGGGCCTCGGGCGTGCTCACCGACTGGGAGATGGTCGGCCAGGCGGCTCAGGCGATCGTGCACGACGAGCTCGTGGAGCTCGCGACGCGGTGCCAGGCGGAGACGAAGCGGCAGATGACGTGGGCCAACGCGAAGATCAAGGAGGTCTCGACGCAGGCGCTGGTCGTCTGACAGCTCCAGCCGGTGCGGGAGGCCATCGGTCTCGCGTCTCGGCGTCGGCGCCGCGTGTCAGCGCCGGCGCAGCACGTCAGCGCCAGCGCACGAGGGACGCCATCGTCGACACCGCCGCCCGCAGCCCCGACCCGTGACCACCGTCGAGCCGGTTGCCCTCCGGGACGCTGTGCGCGACGTTGCCCTCCTGCGCCGGCAGGCGCGTCGACGGGTCGGAGGCCAGACGGTCGAAGAGGGGCCCCACCCAGGCGTCGTAGACGCGCGGCAGCAGCGTGAAGCCGAGGCGTGTGAGGCCGTCGAACGCGCCCCCGTGCACGACCCGCCGCTCGCGGTCGAGGGCACGCAGGACCACGCGGGCCGCTTTGTCGGCCGACCACACCACGGGCGGCGGCCGCCCTGCGGGGCCGCCCACGTAGGCCGCCTGCCGGTAGATTGGTGTGTCCACCCCGGGGAGCGAGACGTAGGAGACGTGCAGCCCGGCGACGTCGCGGTTCTCGAGCGCGGCCTGGCGGGCGAGGGCCCGCACACCCCACTTGCTGACGGTGTAGGCGCTCATGGTCGGCACGGCGATGTGGCCGATCATCGAGCCGATGAGCACCACCTTTCCGGCACCCTGGTCACGCATCCCGGGGAGGGTGTGCCGCAGGACGTTCGCCGAACCGAGCAGGTTGGTGGCGACGACGCCGTCGAAGGCATCGGCCTGCAGCTCGTCCAGCCGGCCGTAGGCCACGACACCCGCGCTCGACACGACAGCCGCGAGAGGGCCCTGGCTCGCGACGAGCTGCCGCACCGCGTGCCCGACCGCGGCGTCGTCGCGCACGTCGACGGGCCGGGTGCCCACCCACGGCGCACCGAGGGCCCGGCACTCCTCGGCAGCCCGCTCGAGGGGGCCCTCGCCCCGCGCCAGGAGGGCGAGGCGTCGACCACGGCGCGCGAGCCGGAACGCCGTGGCGAGCCCCACCCCGCTCGAGGCGCCCGTCACGAGCACGAGGGGAGCCCGGGCCGCGCCTTCCGATGGTGTCTGCACTCCTGACCCGTGCCCGCCGCCCCACCGTTCCTAACGGGTTTGGTCGCCCGGTGCCCCGGGTAGGAGACGAGCGGCAGCGCCCCGGCGAGGAGAGGACGACGTGACGACGACGGACGCCGTGGTGATCGGCAGCGGGCCCAACGGCCTCGTGGCCGCCAACCTGCTCGTCGACGCGGGCTGGTCGGTGGTCGTCCTGGAGGAGCAGGGCCGTCCCGGAGGGGCGGTCTGGAGCGATGACAGCGTCGCGCCCGGCCACGTGCACGACACCTTCAGCTCGTTCTACCCGCTCGCAGCCGGCTCGCCGACGATCGCCGGACTGCAGCTCGAGCAGCACGGCCTCGAGTGGGTGCAGGCCCCCTCCGTGGTCGGGCACTCCTTCCCGGAGGGGCGCTGGGGAGTCCTGCACCGCGACCGCCATGACACGGCGGCCTCCCTCGAGGCCGACCACCCCGGCGACGGCGAGGCGTGGCTGCAGCTCTGCGACACCTGGGACCGGGTCGGCGACGACCTCATCCGCTGCCTGCTCACGCCCTTCCCGCCCGTTCGCGGCGGCGCGGGACTCGCCTGGCAGGTGCTGCGCCCCGGAGGGTTCGAGCTGGTGCGCGAGATGCTCATGCCCGCACGCACCCTCGTGGAGAAGCTGTTCGGCGGTGAGGCGGCGCGCCTGCTCATCGCCGGCAACGCAGCGCACGCGGACATCGGACTCGAGGCCCCCGGATCGGGCGCCATGGGCCTGCTCCTCGTCCTGCTCGGCCAGAGCGTCGGTTTCCCCGTGCCCCGCGGCGGCGCGGCGAGCTTCTCGGGCGCCATGGTGCGCCGGCTCGAGCACAAGGGTGGCGAGCTGTTCCTCGGCGAGCCCGCCACGGGCGTACGCGTCGACGGTGGCCGTGCGGTCGCCGTGCGCACGCCGTCGCGCGAGATCACGGCCCGCCGCGCCGTCCTCGCCGACGTGTCCGCACCAGCGCTCTACGGCGGTCTCGTGACGTGGGACGCCCTGCCGCCTCGACTGCGCCACCGGATGGACAGGTTCGAGTGGGACCCGTCGACCGTGAAGGTCGACTGGGCCCTCGACGGCCCCGTGCCGTGGTCGGGCGCGCCCGACGCCCTGCCGGGCACCGTGCACATCGCCGACTCCCTCGACCAGCTGTCACTCACCGGCGGCAAGGTCGCAGCCGGGCTCGTGCCCGAGCGGCCCTTCCTGCTCGTGGGCCAGATGGGCGTCGCCGACCCCAGCCGCGTGCCCGAGGGTGGGGAGGCGCTGTGGGCGTACACCCATGTGCCGCAACGAGTCCGGGGCGACGCGGCAACGGACGGCGACGGCCTGCCGCCGGTGCGTGGCACGTGGGACGACGCCGACCTCGACGCGATGGCCGAGCGGGTCGAGGCCCGCATCGAGAGCCGGGCCCCCGGATTCCGCGACCGCATCACGGCCCGGCGAGTGCTCGGGCCGAGACAGCTCGAGGCGATGGACCGCAACCTGGCCGGCGGCGCCATCAACGGCGGCACCGCCGGGCTGCACCAGCAGCTGGTCTTCCGTCCCGTCGCCGGCTCCGGGCGCGCCGAGACGCCCGTCCGCAACCTCTACCTTGCCTCTGCGTCCGCCCACCCCGGGGGCGGGGTCCACGGCGCCTGCGGCGCCAACGCCGCCAGAGCTGCCCTGTGGCACAACCGAATCCGCACCCCATGGAGGCGAACGTGAGCACGACCAAACGCATCATCCACGGATCGCCCGACCGGGTCTTCGACGTCCTGGCCAACGGGTGGAGCTACAGCCAGTGGGTGGTCGGCGCCTCCCGAGTGCGCGACGTGACGCCCGACTGGCCCGAGGAGGGCGCGGAGATCCACCACTCGGTGGGGGCGTGGCCGCTCCTCATCAACGACCTCACCACCGTCGTCCGCTCGGAGCGGCCCACCCTGCTCGAGCTGAGGGTCCGAGCCTGGCCGTCGGGTGAGGGTGTCGTGCGTGTCACCTGCCGTGAGGTCGGGGAGGGCACCGAGGTCACGATGGAGGAGGACGCGAAGAAGGGCCCCGCGCTGCTCGTCCCGCGGGTCCTGCGCGACCTCGCCCTCGACCAGCGCAACCGGGAGGCGCTGGCACGGTTGGCGATCCTCGTGGAGCGCGCCGGTGCCGACGTGCCCTGACGAAGGTGGCGCCGCCGGCGGCGTCGTTCAGTGCACGAGGTCTCGGGACAGCGTGTCACGCATGCCCGCGGCACCCTCGTCCGCGAATCGCTCGAGCATCCGGCGCAACAGCGTTCGAGGAGGCGGGCCGCACCCTTCGGCTCCAGGACGGCCGTGTAGGTGACGACGGTCTGCAGGCGTCCACGCTCGTCCTGCCGTTCCGCGAACTCCATGGTGTCTGTGGACACGACCGACCGGCCCTCCGCGCGCACTGACCAGTTCTCCCACCTCGTGGCGCACCACCTCGTAGGTGAAGCCGAGTGGAAGGGTCCGACCTCATGGGCTTGCACTCTCTCGGTGGGGCTCCGGCGTCTGCAGGCCGGGTAACCAGCAGCCGCGCGCTGACACGTCCGCCCGTGGTTGACCCCCGCTCGGAAGGGTAGGCGTGCGGCAAGCCACCTGGAGGTCCATCATGCTTCTCGACCAGACGGTCGATCTCGTGCGCCGCGGCTACGTCTTCACGGCGTGGGCGCGCCGCCGGCGCTCCTCGGAGGAGGCCGCCAAGCGCCCGAGGTACGCCACCTCCGTGCGTCTCCTCGGCCGCCCGGCCACGGTGGTCGGTGGGGCGGAGGGCGTGCGGCTCTTCTACGACCCGGCCCTGATGAGACGGCGCGGCGCCATGCCGGTCGCGGTGGCCGCCCCGCTCTTCGGCCGGGGTGCCGTGCACGGACTCGACGGCGACGAGCATCTTCATCGCAAGGCCATGTTCGTCGACGCGCTCATGGACGAGGGGAGCGTGCACGAGCTGCTGGATCTTGCGGACGAGCTGCTCGTCGACGCTCTGGGCCAGTGGCGTCGGAGGGGCGGTGGGGGGGGGTTCGACACCGCCCCCCACGGCGCTGGCAGCCCCCGGC
>CBHRRQ010000177.1:0-8643 GCA_966081555.1 uncultured Terrabacter sp. | reverse complement strand
GCAAACCACCCATCACCCGGCTCGAGACCTGACAACAACCTCTCGGGTCATGACAACTAGGCGCCGGACCCCCGTCGCCACGAATCGTCGAGTCCGCACCCCGTCGGCTACTGTGGGCGGACCGTCGACGTTTTGGTGCTCGTGTTTCCGCACGCTCGCAGGACGACCAGCGAGCGCAGTTTCTTCAGGTGTGAAGGGTTGCGTCCCCTTTCGACACGGGGTCTCCCGACCGGGTGACCTCACCTCTCTACCTGAAGGAGCCAGTCATGGCGCAGGGTACTGTCAAGTGGTTCAACTCGGAGAAGGGCTTCGGCTTCATCGCCCCGACCGAGGGTCCCGACGTGTTCGTTCACTACTCGGAGATCGCCGGCAACGGCTACCGCAGCCTCGAGGAGAACCAGGCCGTCGAGTTCGACGTCGAGCAGGGCCCCAAGGGTCCGCAGGCGATGCGCGTCCGCGCTCTCTGAGCTCACTTGGGCTCTTCGAGCTCCCAGGGCCGCCAGGTCCACACACCGAAGGCCGGTCCCCGACAGGGGACCGGCCTTCGGTGTGTCGGAGCGGGAACCGCTCGGGGGCAGGTCAGAGCAGGGTGAGGCGGTCGAACGGGCTGTTGACCCGGACCATCCCCGACTCGAACTTGAGCGTCACCGTCGCCGGGCTCGCTGCGACGACGACCCCGAGGCCGTGTCGCACGTGGGAGACGCGGTCGCCGACGTTGAACTCCTCGATCTCAGGCGCGGGAGCCGGACTGAACGGGCTGCTGGCGAGGTGGCGTCGGACGGCGGGCGATGAGGGCGTTCTGCGGTTGGGCACCCTCCAGTATCCCCCCTCCGGGCGCCCCGGGTGGCCGCGAGGACCGCTCGACCGTGATCAGGCGTGCTCAGGCGTGCTCAGCCGGCTCAGTCGGCGGCCTGCCACACACCGAGCTCGTTGCCCGCGGGGTCGGTGAAGTAGAAGCGCCGACCGCCGGGGAACGCGTAGGGCTGGCGGGAGATGGTGCCACCGGCCTGTGTCACCGCTGCGACGGTCGCGTCGAGGTCGTCGGACCACAACAGCACGAGTGCGCCGCCGGCTCCCGGCCGCCCCTCGGGGTTGAGGCCGCCGACCTCACCCTCGCCGTCGGTCGCCCGGATGCCGGCGTAGTCGGGCCCGTAGTCGTTGAACTGCCAGCCGAAGGCCGCCGCGTAGAACGCCTTGGTCGCGTCCAGGTCGGGCGCGGCCAGCTCGACGTAGTCGATCGCGTGGTGCCGGTGTGCCATCTCGTGCCCTCCAGTGGTGTCGGCCCTCAGTCGATCCCGAGGGCGGAGATCACCCGGTCGAACGACGAGGTGAGTCCGTGCTCGACGGCCAGCTTCGACATGAGCGCCGGGTCGGCGACCGTCGTCGGAACCGACACGTCGACGTCGGGGAGCGTGGCGTCCTTGACCACCTCGACGACGCGTGGCGCGGCGTCGAGGTAGTCGGCAGCAGCCTCGAGGCGGGCCCGTTGGGCGCCCTTGAGCGCCGGGTCGCCGTCGTCGATGGCCGCGCGGAGGGCCGCGAGCGTGCCGTAGGTGGTGATGAGCTTGGCCGCGGTCTTCTCGCCGATGCCGGCCACACCGGGCAGGCCGTCGCTCGAGTCGCCCCGCAGCACCGCCATGTCGGCGTAGGCCGATCCCGTGGGGACGCCGTACTTCTCGGCGATGAACCCCTGGTCGACGAAGTCGGGGGAGCGCACTCCGCCTCGCGCGGTGTAGACGACACGCACCTGGTTCGCGTCGTCGACGAGCTGGAAGAGGTCACGGTCGCCGGTGACGATGTCGACCGGCATACGGCCGGACCATGCCGTCGCGTAGGTGCCGATCACGTCGTCGGCCTCGTGGCCGTCGAGCCCGACGCGAGCGATGCCCAGCGCTCTCAGCGCGTCCTCGATGATCGGCACCTGCACACCCAGTGCCTCGGGCACCTGCTCGCCCGCGAGCTCGTCGTCGCCCGGCTCGGCGACGCGGTGCGCCTTGTAGGACGGGATGGCCTCGACGCGGAAGGCAGGACGCCAGTCGTTGTCCCAGCAGGCGACGAGATGGCTCGGGTGCGCCCGGTCGACGAGCGAGGCGATCATGTCGAGCAGTCCACGGACGGCGTTCGTGGGCACGCCACTGGGGCCGATGACCTCAGGCACGCCGAAGAAGGCCCGGAAGTAGAGGGACGCGGAGTCGAGCAGCAGCAACCGGGGCGCGTGGGACGGCATACGCGAGAGGCTACCGGGGCGCGGCGACCACCCGGTGGTGGGCGGGGCGTCACGCGTCGTACCGGCATGAGGAATGGACCGCCCTGCGCGTGACCGCTGGTCTACCCTTCGGCCATGGAAGATCTCGACCGCCGCCTCGTCGGACTCCTGCTCGCCGACGGCCGCATGAGCTACACCGACCTGGGCAAGGCCACCGGCCTCTCGACGTCGGCGGTCCACCAGCGTGTCAGGCGGCTCGAGGAACGCGGGGTCGTGACCGGCTACACCGCGCAGGTCTCCCCCGAGGCCCTGGGCCTGCCTCTCACGGCGCTCATCTCGGTGACGCCCTTCGACCCGAGCGCCCCCGACGACGTGCCCGAGCGGCTCCGCCACATCGAGGAGATCGAGGACTGTCACTCCGTCGCCGGCGTCGAGAGCTACATCCTCAAGGTGCGTGTGGGCACCCCCGGCAGCCTCGAGGACCTCCTCGCCCGAATCCGCTCTGCTGCCAATGTCTCGACGCGCACCACCGTCGTGCTCTCGACCCCGTGGGAGGGGCGCAGCGCCTCGGCCCAGCCGCGAGAGGACGCCTGACGCGGACCCGCCTCCGCGCGGGCGGTCAGAGACCAGAGGGGTCGGTGTTGGCCCCGCACAGCACGACCGCGACCCGCTCGTCCGGCTCGGACACGTAGGCACCCGACGTCAGGCCGGCCAGTGCCGTCGCGGCGCCGTGCTCGACCACGATCCGCCAGCGTTCCCAGAGCAGGGCACGTGCGGCGACGATGTCGTCGTCGGAGACCACGACGCTGTGCACGGGCAGACGTGAGGCCACGTCGAAGGCGATGTCGCCGAGCCGACGAGCGCCGAGCGAGTCCGCCGCGATGCCCGACACCGGCACGTCGACCGGCCGCCCGGACTCGAGGGCCGACCGCAGGGTCGGGGCGCCGGTGGGCTCGACACCGACCACGGTGGCGGTCCCGTCGAGCGCTGCCGTGACTCCGGCGAGCAGCCCGCCGCCTCCGACGGCCACGACCACGGTGTCGATGCCGGACGGCACCTGTTCGACGAGCTCGAGGGCGAGCGTGCCTGCGCCAGCGGCGATCTCAGGCTGGTCGTACGCGTGGCAGTAGAGCGCGCCCGAGCGCGCCACCTCGTGCTGAGCCGCCTCGTACGCCATGGCGTACTCCCGTCCGGACAGGACCACCCGGGCGCCGTACGCCTCGAGCCGCGCGACCTTGACCGCGGGTGCCGTCTCGGGGACGAAGACGGTGGCGGGCACCCCCAGACGCGCAGCGGCATACGCGTTGGCCATGCCGGCGTTGCCGCCGGACGCGACGACGATGCCCACCCCGGGGTCGAGCAGGCCGTCCTCCTGCGCGGCGAGGATGCGGTTGAACGCTCCCCGCGCCTTGAACGACCCCGTGTGCTGGAGGATCTCGAGCTTGAACCAGGCCGGTGTGCCGAAGGCCTCGGCCTCCACGCCGAGCACGGGGGTGGTGCGGACATGGCCCCGCACGCGGTCTCGGGCCCTCTCGACGTCGGCACGCTGGATCACGTGCCGAGCCTACGGGCGCAGCCGCGACGCACCTCGGCCAGGCCTAGGATCGCGCGATGACCTTCGCCTCGATCAGCTCCCTGTCCGCCCGCCAGGCCGAGCTCCTCGACACCTGGCTGCCGGGTGCCGACGTCGTGCGCGACCACGGCTGGGGCCTGGTGGCGACGACGGTGCTCGAGGTCGTCCGCGGCTCCCAGCGCCTCATCGTCAAGGCTGGTGGCGCACGCGACGGACACATCGCCCGAGAGATCACGGCACACCGGAAGTGGCTGTCGCCGTGGACGACTCGCGGTCGTGCCCCGGTGCTCGTGAACTGCGACGTCGACGCGAAGCTCGTCGTGACCCGCTACCTGCCCGGTCGCCTCGTGCTGGGTGACCCCAGGGCCGAGGACCCGGACACGTACCGCCAGGCGGGCGAGCTGCTCGCCGTCTTCCACGGCCAGGAGAGCCACGTCGACCCCGACCACGAGCGGCTCGAGAACGCCAGGGCGCTGGCCTGGCTCGACGAGCCACACCGGATCGACGCCGCCGTCGAGCAACGCCTGCGCGACGAGATCGCTTCGTGGCCTGAGCCGCCCGCGACGGTCGTGCCGACCCACGGCGACTGGCAGCCGCGCAACTGGCTCGTCGCCGACGGCGTCGTCTCGGTCATCGACTTCGGCCGCGCGGCCCTGCGCCCGGCACTCACCGACTTCGCGCGGCTCGCCGCCCAGGACTTCCGCCGCGACCCCGGCCTCGAGCGCGCGTTCCTGACGGGTTACGGCGACGACCCGCGCGAGCCGGGCGCCTGGTTCCGGCAACGGGTGCGTGAGGGGATCGGCACCGCGGCGTGGGCGCACGCCGTGGGCGACGAGGCGTTCGAGGCGCAGGGTCTCCGGATGGTCGACGAGGCGCTCGCACCCGCGTGAGGACGGTCGGTCGCGGCTCAGAGCTGGTCGGTCGGCTCGGGGGCCAGCCCTTCGATGCGGACGAGGTCGTCGCGGCGCAGCGCCTTCGCGTGCGTGCGGGCGCGGTGCCACCACCAGAGCGCCAGCGCGCCGAGGGTCATGGCCCCTGCGACGGCGGCGAGGGTGGCCAACGAGCTGCTGACGAGGGGCGACACCGCACCGGCCACGAGGGCGTTGACGCACGTGCTGAGGAACGACTGGAACGACGACACCGCGCCACGCTCGCGCGGCCGCAGGTCGAGCAGCGCGATCGTGAGGATCGGGAAGACGAGCGAGACCCCGAGCGAGGCCGCGGCTGCCGGGACGACCGTCCAGGCGACGGCAGGCACGTCGACGGCGGACTGG
This sequence comes from uncultured Terrabacter sp., assembly GCA_966081555.1. Classification (GTDB taxonomy): domain Bacteria; phylum Actinomycetota; class Actinomycetes; order Actinomycetales; family Dermatophilaceae; genus Terrabacter. The sequence goes on along the minus strand of CBHRRQ010000177.1, from coordinate 3,590 downwards.
TAGACCACGGCGAGCACGCCACCCGCCAGCGCGACGACGAAGCCGGCCAGCACGAACGCGCCCTGCCGCACCCGCCCCGCGAGCCGTCCGGTGAGGAACGAGCCCAGCATCATCGTGACGACGAGCGGGACGAAGAGCACGCCGAAGTCGCGCTCCCCGAGGTGCAGGTGGTCGACGACGATGGCCGGCGCCGAGGAGATGTAGAGGAAGAGCGCCCCGAAGTTCAGAGCGATCGCGGCGCTGAGGCGCAGCACCCCACCGTCGCCGGCGGCCGACGCGAACGACGCCAGCAGGGGTCGCGGGTGGAAGGCCACGCGCCGCTCGGCGGGGTGGGTCTCGGGCAGGGCGGTCAGCGTGAGGACCACGAGCACGAGCCCGTAGACCGCGAGCACCCAGAAGATCGTCCGCCACGAGCCCCAGCCGAGGATCCAGCCGCCGACGATCGGTGCGAGCGCCGGTGCCACCGCGAAGATCATCGAGATGTGGCTCATGAAGCGCTGCGCGTGGGCCCCGTCGAAGAGGTCGCGCACGACGGTGCGACCGACGATCATGCCCGCGCCCGCGACGAGGCCCTGGGCTGCGCGGGCGCCGAGCAGCGTCGGCATGCTCGGCGCGAGCGCGCACACGGCACTCGTGACGGCATACAGCAGGGATCCGGTGACGATGACGGGGCGGCGCCCCAGGGCGTCGGACAGGGAGCCGTGGAAGAGGCTCGCGACGGCGAAGGCGACGAGGTAGACGCTCATCGTCTGCTGCATCGCGACCTTGTCGGCCCCGAGGTCGCGGCCCATCACCTCGAACGCCGGGAAGATCGCGTCGATGGTGAAGGGTCCGACCATCGTCAGTGCGGCCAGGATGAGCACGAGCCGCAGCCGCGAGAGCCGCGAGGTCGCGGGTGCCGACCGGGCGTCGGGGGTGCTTGTCATGCCCGGCCGATCCGCGCGCGGACGGCCCGCGTCACCTGCGCGAGGTCGGCCGGGGCCAATGAGATGTCGAAGCCACGACGCCCGCCGGAGACGTAGACGACGTCGAAGGCGTATGCCGTCTCGTCGAGCACGGTCGGGAGCGCGCGCTTCTGCCCCACCGGGGAGATGCCGCCCACGACGTAGCCGGTGCTCCGTTCGGCGGCGCCCGGGTCGGCCATCGTGACGCTCTTCGTCCCCAGCGCCGCGGCGACCGCCTTGAGGTCGAGCTGCCGGTCCACCGGGACGACGCCCACGCCGAGGCCCTTGCCGGTGTCGACGAGCAGCGTCTTGAACACGCGGGCCGGCTCGACGCCGAGCGCCTCGGCGGCCTCGAGCCCGTAGCTCGGGGCGGCGGGGTCGTGCTCGTAGGGGTGCTTCGTGTACGTGATGCCCGCACGGTCGAGGGCCACGGTCGCCGGGGTGGAGGGACCGGACTGGCGCTGCCGGGCCATCAGGCGCCGGCCACGGACGCGAGCCCGTCCCAGATGGTCGTGACCACGAGGTCGGTCGCCTCGTCGGCGGTCGTGCCGGGGTGCGTGGTGCGCCACACGGCGAGGCGCTCGCACGCGCCGATGAGGATCTCGGCCATGACCGTGACGCGCCGCGGCTCGAGCGTCGTGAACGCCGGCAGGGTGCGCAAGCCCTCCGCGAACGCCTTGGCGGTCTGCTGCCGGATGCGTTCCACGGACGCCGATGCCTCGCCGATGAGAGCCCCCTCGGTACGCAGCAGGGTGAACGCCTGCTCGTGCTCGTCGATGAAGGCGAAGAAGGCGAGCACCACGCCCGCCACCCGGTCGCGGGCCGGCGCGAGCGGCTGCGCCACCCAGGCGTCGATGAGGGCGGTGAGCAGCTGCCCCCGCGCCCGTTCGATCGTCGCCGCGAGCAGCCCCTCCTTGGACCCGAAGTAGTCGTAGATGAGCGGCTTCGTCACCCCGACCAGCTCGGCGATCTCGTCCATCGTGGCGGCCTGGATGCCGCGGCTGGAGAAGACCTGCTCGGCGACGGCGAGCATCTGCGCCTCACGTTCGGCTCTGGGCATGCGCACGCGGGTGCCGGGGGAGCGGGAGGTCACCGCGGCAGTCTACGGGGGCTGTCGCTCGCGCCTTCCCCCGTGGTTGACGCGGGTGCGAGCCGGGGCGACATTGGAGCGGTGAACCGGGCTCTGCCGGCTCTGGCGGTGGCTGCGCTGCTGGTGATGCTGCTCGAGGCTGCTCCCAGCGGTGTCTCCGTGCTGGCCGCCGTCGCAGGTGTCGCGTTCGTCGCGTGGTCGGTCGTCGGCTACCGCTGGGCCCTCGCTCGCGGTCGGGGCGCCTCCGTGGCGTACCTCGGGTCGGCCCTCGTGCTCGGGTTCCTCACCTTCGACCTGGCCGGCCCGGGCGTCGGCAGCACGGTGCTGCTCGTGCTCGTCGTGGTTCAGGCGGTCATGCTGCTCCCGCTCGGATGGTCGCTCCTGGTGGCGGCTGCGGTGCCACTCGTCCACGTGGGGATGCCGATGGCCGACGGCCTCCGCGAGGTGGTGAGCACCGGTCTGGCGTGCGCCGTCGCGTTCGTGCTCGCCCGCCTGTGGCTGCGGGAGCAGCGGGCCCGGGAAGAGCTCGCGGTGGCGAACGAGCAGCTGCGTGAGCTCGGGGCGCAGACCGAGGAGCTGGCCGCCATGCGCGAGCGCACCCGCATGGCCAGGGACATCCACGACGGGCTGGGCCACCACCTCACGGTGGTCGGGATGCAGGTCCAGGCCGCCCGCGCGGTGCTGGCCGGTGATCCCACCAGGGCGGACGGGCTCCTGGCCCAGGCCGAGGAGCAGGTCCGGCAGGCGCTGGCGTCGGTCCGTGAGTCGGTGGGGGCGCTGAGGGGCCGGCCGGTGACGCCGCTGCCCGACCGGCTCCGGGCGCTCGCCGACGAGAGTGCGGCGGCGGGGCTGCCGACGTCGGTCGCGGTGGACGGCGCGGAGCGGCGCCTCGACGACGAGGTCCAGTCCGCCCTCTACCGGGTGGCGCAGGAGGCGCTCACCAACGTGCGCAAGCACGCGCACGCCCGCGCTGCCGTGCTCCGCCTCGGCTACCTGCCCGACCGGATGACCCTCGAGGTGCGTGACGACGGCTGCGGCGTCAGCGGAGACGTGCCGCCGTCCGGGGGCTTCGGGCTCACCGGCATCCGGGAGCGGGCCGAGCACCTCGGCGGCTCCATGGCCGTCGACTCCACGCCCGGGGCAGGCCTGGCCGTACGCGTCGAGCTGCCGGGATGAGCAGTCCCCAGCCCGTGCGGGTGCTGGTCGTCGACGACCAGACCCTCTTCCGTGAGGCCCTGACGACACTGCTCGAGGCCCGCGCGGAGGTCGAGGTCGTCGGCGGCGCGGGCGACGGGGCGGAGGCTCTCCGGCTCGTCGACCGGCTCCGACCCGACGTCGTCCTCATGGACCTGCGGATGCCCGTCCTCGACGGCGTCAGCACCACGCAGCGCCTCCGCGTCGAGCACCCCGAGGTGCGCGTCCTCGTGCTGACGACCTTCGACGACGACGACGAGGTGTTCCCCGCGCTGCGCGCTGGGGCGGTCGGCTACCTGCTCAAGGACGCGACCGCCGCTCGCCTCGTCGAAGGGGTGCAGGCCGCGGCGAGGGGCGAGTCG
>CBHRRQ010000176.1:0-8644 GCA_966081555.1 uncultured Terrabacter sp. | reverse complement strand
GCTTCATGATCGGCTCCCAGTCGGGGTCGGTCATGTCGGCGACGAGCACCTCGCCCGGCTGGAAGTCGTGCATCGCGTCGATGGACTGCAGCACGCGTACGGCGCCGGCACCGATCTTCTGGCCGATGGCGCGACCCTCGGCCACGACGGGGCCGCGCTCGTCCATGCGGAAGCGGCGCATCGTCGAGCCCGACTGGCGCGACTGCACCGTCTCGGGGCGCGCCTGCAGGATGTAGAGGCCGCCGTCGACGCCGTCCTTGCCCCACTCGATGTCCATCGGGCGCCCGTAGTGCTCCTCGATGCGCAGCGCGTGGGTGGCCAGCTCGGTGACGTCCTCGTCGGTGATCGACAGCAGCGGGCGCTGCTCCTCCGGCACCGGCACGAACTCGATGGTGCGCCCGACGCTCGCGTCGGAGGTGTAGACCATCTTCGTCGCCTTGCCGCCGACGCCGCGCTTGAGGATGGCCGGGCGGCCCTCACGCAGAGCCGGCTTGTAGACGTAGAACTCGTCGGGGTTGACGGCGCCCTGCACGACCGCCTCGCCGAGGCCGTAGCTGCTCGTGATGAAGACGGCGTCGCGGAAGCCGGACTCGGTGTCCATCGTGAACATGACGCCCGAGGCGCCGACGTCGGAGCGCACCATGCGCTGCACGCCCGCCGACAGCGCCACGACCGAGTGGTCGAAGTCGCTGTGCACGCGGTAGGCGATGGCGCGGTCGTTGTAGAGCGAGGCGAAGACGAGCTTGATGGCGTGCAGCACGTTGTCGATGCCACGCACGTTGAGGAAGGTCTCCTGCTGCCCGGCGAAGGACGCGTCGGGCAGGTCCTCGGCGGTCGCGCTCGAGCGCACGGCGAAGCTGACCTCGCCGCCCTCCCCCGAGCCGCCCTGCTCCTCCACCAGCCGGTCGAACGCCTCACGGATGTCCTGCTCGAGGTCGGCGGGGAACGCCTGGTTCTCGACCTGCTCACGGATGCTGGCGCCGACCTCGGCGAGCTTGCGCGTGTCGTCGACGTCGAGGTCCGACAGCAGCGCGTTGATGCGGTCGGCGAGGCCGTCCTCGGCGAGGAAGCGGCGGTACGCGTCGGCGGTCGTCGCGAACCCGTCGGGCACGGTGACGCCGGCCTTGGAGAGGTGCTGGACCATCTCGCCGAGGGAGGCGTTCTTGCCTCCGACGAGCTCCACGTCTCCCAGTCCGAGGTCGGCGAACCTCTTCACGTTCTCGGTCACAGCAGGTCCTTCCAGTAGGTGGTGCGGCTCGGTGGTCGAGTGGTTCGTGGGGTGCGTCAGCCGTTGCCGAGCGCGCGGCTCTGCATGATGACGGCCGCGATCTCCTCGACGGACATCGCGGAGGAGTTGACGACGGGCACCTTGTGCGCGCGGTACATCGCCTCGGCGCGGCGCAGCTCGTAGCTGCACTGGGCGAGGCTCGCGTAGCGGGAGCCCGGGCGCCGCTCGCCGCGCACCTGGCTGAGCCGGGCGGCCGTCGACAGCAGCCCGAAGCACTTGGCGGCATACGGCCGGACGGGGCGCGGGAGGTCGCTCGACTCGAAGTCCTCCTCGACGAGGGGGTAGTTCGCGACCTTGATGCCGTGCTGCAGCGCGAGGTAGATCGAGGTCGGCGTCTTGCCGCAGCGCGAGGGCGCGATGAGGATGAGCTGCGCCTGCTCGAGGTTGCGCATGCTCTGGCCGTCGTCGTGCTCCATGGCGTACTCGACCGCGCGCATGCGAGCCTCGTAGCGACCGACGTCACCCACACCGTGGAGGGCGCCGACGCTGTGCACGGCGTTGACATGGAGCACGTGCTCGACCGTCGCGAGGTGCGAGCCGAAGAGGTCGATGAAGGCGCACCGTGTCTGCTGCAGCTCGCCGCGGATCTCCTCGTCCGAGACGGTGGAGAAGACGAGCGGCGTCACGGTGTCGGTCATGGCGGCGTCGAGCTCGGCGACGACCTGGCGCGCCTGCTCGACCGTCGTGATGAACGGGATCTTGCGCCGGGTGAAGCTCACCGACGGGAACTGCTGCAGCATCATGTTCCCGAGCGTCTCCGCGGAGATGCCCGTGCCACCGGCGAGGAAGAAGGCCGGGGTCGGTTGGGGCGAGGACGCTGGCGTCGTCGATGAGGCCACGAGAGGAACTGTGGCACACCGTGATGCACCACTCGTCCCCTGCAAGGCGCCGATGTGACCCACGACTCAGCCGACTTCCATTGGTCGAGACCACCACCATCAGGTATGCCGTCGCGCACCGGCCGTGGGTCCGGTGCGGTCGGCCGGTGGCGAGGAGGCGGAAGCGCGCGAGCCGCCGACCGCGCGTCTCCGTTCCTGCTCGTTCAGAGGTCGCGGACGGCGTTCTCCGCGAGGCGGATCTCGTTGTGCAGCATCGTCTTGGCCTGAAGGCCCGTGGCTGCACGACGTTCTGCCGAGAGTGTCGCGATCCGGCCCGCTCCGCTGCGGCCGACGAACGCCGACGTGCTGGGCACCGGGTCCATGTAGCTCGCAGCGTCGGCGGCCGGTGCGGCCAGGGCGACGGTGGCGAGAACGGCGGCGGAGGCGGCGAGGGCGGTGGTGCGGCGGGTGGCGTTCATGACTTCCCTCTCCGGTGCTTCCCAGGGACGTTCGCGCAGCGTGCGGGGACGACCCCACGGTCCGCCCGACCGGTATCAGCCCGGTCACGCCCCGGGTCACGCCGCCGCGTCAAGCCCCGGGTCACGGCCCCGGTGACGGCCCGACACGGCTGCTGACGCGGCAGCGGCTCCACGCGCGGCGAACCTCGGCGACAGCACGTCCGGCAGCCCTACAGTCGTAGGGTGCGGATCGCGGTCCTGGGTCCTCTCTGCGTCGACGGTGATCCCGGCAGGCTGTCGCGGCGCGACCGAGTGGTGCTGTCCGTGCTGACGATCCGGCGGCCGGGTTTTGCCACCTCCGCGGAGCTCGCCGAGGCACTGTGGCCGGTGCACCCGCCGTCGTCGTGGGCCAAGGTCGTCCAGGGCTGCGTCGTGCGGCTGCGTCGCGAGCTCGGCCCCGACGCGATCGTCACGACCCCGACCGGCTACCGGCTCGAGGTCGACGACGACGACGTCGACGCGGCCTCCTTCGAGGGGACGGTCGAGCGGGGACGCGGGCTGGTCGAGTCCGGCGAGCTGTCTCGCGCCCACGCGCTGCTCGAGAGCGCCGTCGGTCTCTGGAGGGGATCTCCGCTCCCCGACCTGTCCGGCTGGCCACAGGGCGAGATCGAGGCAAGTCGCCTCGACGTCGTGGGTGCCGAGGCGAGGGAGCTGCTCGTCGAGGCCGGCATCGGAGCGGGCCGGCCGTCTGCGGTGCTCCCCACGGCGCGCGTGCTCGTGGAGGAGCTGCCCGCCTCCGAGCATCGCGCGATGCTCCTGGCGCGGGCGCAGTACCTCGGCGACGACCCTGCGCAGGCCCTGGCGACCCTGCGCAGGCTCCGGCGGAACCTGCGCGACGAAGGTCTGGAACCCGCGCCGGCGGTCGGCCGCCTCGAACGCGCGATCCTCGCCCACGACCCCCACCTCGACGTCGGGGTGCAGGGCCGAGGCACCGTCTGGCAGCGCCCGTCGCTGCCGACCCGCTGGGAGTCCGAGGCGCCGACGTTCGTCGGACGACGGCGCGACCTCGACTCGCTCGAGGAGGCCTGGCAGGCCGTCACGCGTGGGGCGCGTCGCGTCGCCCTCGTCGGAGGCGAGGCAGGCGCCGGCAAGTCCCGTCTCGTGGCAGAGGTCGGCGTCACCCGGTATGCCGTCGGGGCCGTCGTCCTCCTCGGTCAGTGCTCGCCCGAGCTGGAGCGTCCCTACCAGCCCTTCGTGCAGCCCCTTCGGGCGCTCGTCGATGCCGCGGCGACAGGTGACCTCATGCTTCCTGCCGCCACACGCACGCAGACGATCGAGCGCGTCGGGCACGTCGTCGGCGTGCGTTCCCGGGGCGCCGAGCGGCCCCCGCCTCCCGCGGCCCGAGCCTTCGCCGGGGACCAGCTGTCGGACGCCGTCGTGGAGCTCGTCCGGGCGGCGGCCCGGGTGAGGCCTGTCGTGCTGATCCTCGAGGACCTGCACTGGGCCGGGGCGGCGACGCTCGAGCTGCTGGAGCACCTCGTCACAGAGACGCCGGACGACCGTCTCCTGGTGCTGGCGACGCACCGTCACGCCCCGCCGGACCGCTCCCCCACCACTGTGGCGACCATGGCGCGGCTCGCCCGCCTCGACGGGGTCGAGGTGCTCGACCTGGGGCCGTTGACCGCGGGTGACGTCGAGACCTACGTGCGGCACCAGCTGCGTGCGACCCCGACGCAGGCCCGCCGTGCTGCGTCGCTGCTGCGGGAGCAGTCGGGGGGCAACCCGTTCTTCCTGCGCGAGATCGTGCGCGAGCTGCAGCGCCACGGCGGCCTCACCACGCTCGGCACGGCCCCGCTGGTCGCTCCCTCGGTGGTCCTCGACATCTACGAGCAGCGCCTGGGCCGGCTCGCGCCGGGCGAGCGGCACACGCTCGAGGTGGCGGCCGTCGTGGGTCACGAGTTCGACGTCGACGTCGTCGCGGCCGCAGCGGGTGTCGACACGGCAGCCGTCCTGCGGGCCGCCGACGCCGGCGCGGCACTCGGCGTCATCGACGCGCGCCCGGGCCCTGACGTGCGGCTGGCCTTCGTCCACGAGATCGCCCGTCAGGCGGTGCAGCAGCTCATGCGGCCGGGCAGCCTCATCGCCACGCACCTCGCCGTCGCCCGGGCACTGGAGGCAGGGTTCCGGGACGCGCCCGACGTCATCGAGCGCCTGGCCCACCACTACGTGGCCGCCCACTCGACGGGTCACCGCGACACCGCCCAGAAGTACCTCACCGAGGCTGCCCGGCTGGCGGCGGGACGACTGGCCCACGCGGACGCGGCCGCGCTGCTCGAGCGGGCCATCGAGCTGTCGACGGGAACGGCCGGCACCGACGAGCTGCGGCTCGAGGCGTCGGCGGCCCGGTATCGCGCGGACGGGTAGAGGGTGGCGCCGGCCTCGACGACCACCCCGTCAGAGGAGGGCCGTCACACCCGGATGTCACAAACCGCGGCCCGTCGGCGTCTCGATGTCGAACGCCCATGGAACCGACAGCAGGAGGACGACATGACCGACTCGACCCGCATCCCCGCCGCCCCGATCACGGGCCTCAAGGGGGCCGTCATCAAGCGTTTCGCGCGCAAGGCGCTCGGCCGGGTCCCGAGCTCCCTCGGTGTCTACTGGCACAACCAGAAGGTGCTCATGGGGATGACCTCCGTCGGCGGCAAGGTGCAGAAGTGGGACGCGTGCGACGAGCAGCTGAAGTCCTTCGCCCACATGGCGGTCGCCTCGCAGGTCGGCTGCAGCTGGTGCCTCGACTTCAACTACTTCGAGGCCCACAACAAGCACCTCGACCTGGCGAAGGCGCACGAGATCCCGAGGTGGCGTGAGTCCGACGCCTTCTCCCCGCTCGAGCGTGAGGTGCTGGCGTATGCCGAGGCGATGACCGAGACGGAGCCGACGGTGACGGACGAGATGGTAGCCGCGCTGGTCGCCCAGCTCGGCGAGGCCGCGCTCGTCGAGCTGACCGCCGTCGTCGCCTTCGCCAACTTCACGACCCGGGCGAACGTCGCCCTCGGCATCGAGTCGGACGGGTTCGCGACGGCGTGCGGTCTTCGGCCGCTCGCGACGCGTCCGGTCGTAGGGTCGTCCGCGTGACGACCGACGACCCGTTCCTCGCCAACCGCGGTCTGCTCTTCACGGTCGCCTACGAGATGCTCGGGTCGGCCGCCGACGCCGAGGACGTCGTGCAGGAGACGTGGCTGCGCTGGGACGCGATGGGTGACGGTGGCCGCGGCGAGGTGCAGCACCCTCGCGCGTTCCTCGTGCGGATGGTGACCCGCAAGGCGCTCGACCGGCTGCGGGCCAACGCCCGCCGTCGCGAGGACTACGTCGGCGCCTGGCTGCCCGAGCCCCTGCTCACGGCTCCCGACCTGGCCGAGGACGCCGAGCTCGCCGAGAGCGTGTCGATGGCGATGCTCACCGTGCTCGAGACACTGACGCCGACCGAGCGCGCGGTGTTCGTGCTGCGGGAGGTGTTCGACACCCCCTACGAAGAGATCGCCGTCGCCGTGGGCAAGTCCGCGGCCGCAGTCCGGCAGATCGGCCACCGCGCGCGCGAACACGTCGCCGCCCGCCGACCTCGGATGGACGTCGGCCGGCGCGAGCAGCAGGCGGTCGTCGAGCGGTTCCTGGCCGCCGTGACCAGCGGCGATCTGCAGGAGCTGCTCGACGTGCTGGCCCCCGACGTCGTGCTCGTGGCCGACGGTGGCGGCGTGGTCCAGGCGGTCGTCAATCCCGTCACCGGCGCCAGGAAGGTCGCAAACCTGCTGCGCCCGTTCGGGCGGTGGGCGCCCGTGGCACGGATCCTGCCCGTGCTGCTCAATGGCGCCCTCGGCGCGCGGATCGTCGGCACCGACGACGGCCACGACACCGCGATCAGCTTCGTCGTCGAGGACGGTCGGATCAGCCGCATCTATGCCGTGCGCAACCCGGCCAAGCTCGGCCAGATCGACGCCGAGGTGACGATCAGCCGCTAGCCACGAAGAGGTCAGCGGTGCGGGGGCGTCGACGTGCCGTTGACGCCCCGCACCGCGGACGAGGGGCGGACGCGCCGGCGACCGCCCTTCGCCTCAAGAGGTGGCGTCAGGCGTCACGGGTCCACGACGACCGTGCACGTGTAGGTGCCCGGCTCGAGGTTCGTGGCGGATGCGGATCCGTCACCGTTGGCCCCGGTGGAGCCACTGGCGACGGTGGTGCTGCCCTGGACGCAGCTGATGGTCGAGGCCGTGCCCCCGTTGACCTGGGAGTCGACAGCAACCGTGAGGTCGGTGAGCGGCGTGTTGTGGAAGCTCACCGTCTCACCGCCGTACGGGTTGTCCCCGCAGGTCGCGGTGTTGTCGACGGTCACCGACTTGTCGTTGGCGTCGACCGAGTAGCCGGCGGGCACCGTCTCGTGGACCGTGTACGAGCCGAAGGTGAGGCTGTCGAAGCAGGCCACGCCGTTGGCATCGGTCTGCTTGGTCACTCCGTCGACCGTGAAGCTGACCCCGGCCTGCGGGTGGTCGCCCGGCCCGTCGGCGGCGTGCTTGCGGGTCTTCGTGACCTTGACTGCGCCCAGGTTCAGCTTGTTGGTGAACGTACAGGTGACGACCTCGCCCGGACTGACGCTGATGTTGCTGACCAGGCTTCCGTCGTCGCACGTCGCGCTCACGAGCTGCCAGTTCGTGGGCACCGTCTCAGCCACGCTGTAGCCCGATCCGGCGAGGACGTTGCTGTACGTCGTGTGCTCGCCGTTCTTGATGCTGAAGCTCGTCGGCGTGAGCCCACCACCGGCCGTGTACGCGAAGCTCGTGTCGGTCGGATCCGGCGACGGGATGGTGACCTTCTGGACGATGATCGTGCCGCAGTTGCTGATGTTGACCGGCTGCGGCGCCACGAAGTCCTTGACCTCGGCCGGGAACGACGCGGACGACCGGCTCTTCAGGAACGCGCTGCCGAACGCCGTGCAAGTGCCTGCCGGGAAGACGCCGGCGGCCGTGAGGTTGATCGCGGCCTCGCCGAACGTGAGAGCGGGCAGCGAGACTCCGGCGATGGGATCTGACACGGTGACCGAGTTGACCGCACCTTCCGCCTCACCGGCCGCGCTCAGGTCGATCCGGTTGCCCCAGCACGGCAGCACGTTGGTGCTGAAACACTGGGTGGTCGGCCCGCTGGTGACCCAGCGGAGCAGGCCCAGCACCGGGTTGCCGCCGCCGTTGGTGAAGTCGAAGGTGATCAGCAGGTCCCCGGAGCTTCGGTTCAGCGCCTTCGCTCCGGCGGTCGTCAGGTCGGGCTGCGCCAGCTTGTTGATCTCGAAGTCCATGTTGGCCGAGCCGAGGACGTTCGAGCGCTCCCACGCGAGGTAGAGGAAGTTGGCGTTGCTGGCGAACTCGCTCGCGACGTAGAACCGGGTCAGATCGCTCTTGTTGGGCGGGATCGAACCCGTCACCACCGTGACATTCGGGTCGTCCTCCTTGGTGCCCTGCCCGAACGAGTTGTCGGTCCTGCCGCTGGTCAGGTCGTCCCCGCGAACGCGGTTGGGCGCGTTCTGCCAGTCGGTGTTGCCCGACGTGTTCACGACGAGGTTGCCGTCGTTTCCCTCGAAGGTGCTCCCCGGAAGGTTCGCCAGGGCGGCCGGTCCTGCCGCCATGACGAGTGCTGCCACACCGACCACGCCGACCGTGCGGCGGCCGCTGCGTCGTTTGCCTCTCAACAAACTCATTTTGATGTCCCTCTTGGCTGAAGGTTGTGTTGCCTGGGGCTCGCGCCCCGGTGCAGCACGACATGGCCCCCGATCCCATGTAGCTGCAGCAGACACACCCGCTCAGGAGACGTGCCGGACCGTCCTTTCCCCCGGCGCCTGAGCCACCGTTTCCTTCAGTGCGGTCCGGACCCGTGCCCCCACGTCCCCCGCGAGCCGCTTCACCGCGGCCAAAACCCTACTCCTGCATGAGGTTCCAGACGAGAGCCACACGAAAGTCGACCGACTTGGGGGACATGTCCTGTCAGCACTCGATGACGTTGACGGCCAGGCCGCCGCGGGCGGTCTCCTTGTACTT
>CBHRRQ010000175.1:0-8679 GCA_966081555.1 uncultured Terrabacter sp. | reverse complement strand
CGCACGCCGACAGGCCGAGGGTCGCGGTGACGGCGATGGCGGCGAGGGCGATGGACGGTCGTCGCATGGGCGGGCTCCTGAGGGATGGGGCGGCGGTCGGGTGCGGTGTCGTGCCCAGTGGAGAGCGGGGGGCTTTCCTATCTGTTGCATGGGAGTTTCGAATAGGCGAGCGTTACCGGTCAAATAACGCGGAATTATGTCTCAGAGTGTGGTCGGGCCCCTGCCCCGTCGTCGACTCTCAGCGGTCGGTGGAGAGCGAACGCACGCGCAGCACGGGCCCCACCATCGAGGTCGTCACGATGTCGGTGGCCCGGTCACCGCTGACCGTCACCCGCGCACCCGGTTCCGCCTCCAGCGCCCAGCCGGCGGGCAGCAACAGCTCCCAGGTCGTCCCGTCGTCGGCGTCGAGCACGAGGGGGTTGCGCTCGACCTCGGCCCGACGCAACGTGCCCCGCACGGTGACGCTCGACCCGGGCCGCGACGTCGCCTCGTGGACGGCGCGGCGCAGCTCCGCCCGCACCTCGTCGGGCATCCCGGCGTCGCCCCGGTCCGGAGTCCCGCCCGGACGCCGAGCGGGGAGGCCCCGGCGGCTGCCGGGACCTCCCCGTCGTTCGGGGCCGGCTGGCCCCCGTTGGTTGTTCACCCCTACGGCACGTCCACCCGCACGATGGTCGGGCTGGGCATGCCCGGGCTGCCGTCGTACGCGACGGAGCCGAGCCACTTGCCCGACGTGAGGCCGGTGAAGCCGAGCGCGATCGTTCCCATGCCGCCGGTCGTCGCCTGCGTCGGCGCGGTGACCGTCATGTTGGCGGGCGAGACGGCGGCGGTCGGCAGCACCCACGTGTGCAGCTTGTAGGGCGTGGAACCGGCCACTCCCCAGCCCTGGACCACGACGGTGTAGGTCCCTGCGGCCGGGTTGAGGAGGTTGACCTCCTCGGCCGAGGTGCCCGAGCCGCTCGAGCCGACCAGCCCGGTGCCCTTGAAGACGCAGAGGTCGATGTCGCTCCCGGCGTTGACGTCGGCGTCGAACATGGCGAACCGGGCGAACGACGTCCCGTCCGGCACGCTCACGTCGTGCTTCTGGGCGTTCGGCGAGCTCAGCGAGCAGGTCGAGTCCGTCGGGTCGTCGGCCACGGTGCCTGCCGTCACGGTCGCCGGCACCAGCCCGCGCGGCGTCGCGCTGAAGGGACCGGTGTAGCCGAAGGTCACGCCGTACGACGTGCCCGCCACCGGCGCCGTCACGCTCCGTGGCGCCGCGAGGGCGACGGGCCGGACGACGATCGGCGAGCGGACCGAGTGCGTCCTGTCGGACCACGTCAGGTTGCCTGCCGTGTAGGCGTTCAGCGTTGCCGTCGTGCGCTGCAAGGTGACCGTGAAGGTGCCTGACTTCCCTGGCTCGAGAGTCATCGTGGACGGCGTGACCGTCACCGACAGGCCCGGCACGTCAGCCTCGGCCGAGTAGGTCGACGCCGTCGAGCCGACGTTGGTGACCTTGCGCGTGACCGTCTGGATGCCGGCGAGGTCACCGACGGCGATCGAAGCGCCGTTGAAGTCGCTCGCGTCGGTGCTGTAGCCGAGTCCCTTGAGCGCCTTGCAGGTGTTGGCGCCGACCGCGCTCGAGTTGCCGCAGAGGAAGGCGAGCCAGTCGTTCCAACTGCTGTCGTAGACCAGACCGGGGTCGGCCGCGGCATTCGGCTTCACGTGCCCGGCACCCTGGGAGAACGCCAGGGCGGCCGGGGACGCGGAGTCCTTCACGTCGTAGCCGGTCGTCATGAGCGCACTCTTGACCGCCATCGGCGACCAGTTCGGGTGCAGGTCCATGAGGAGGGCTGCGAGCCCCGCGACGTGGGGAGCCGACATCGACGTGCCCGAGAGCAGGTTGAAGCCGTAGCCACGGTTCGTCGAGGGCGACACCGCCGCCAGGATGTCCTGGCCCGGAGCGATGACGTCGGGCTTCAGCAGGTCGCCGCCTCCGGCGGTCAGCGGGCCCCGTGACGAGAACGCGGCCGTGAACGGGGCCGGTGCGTCCGTGACGAGCACGGCCTTGTTGATCGTCGCCTCCGCGCCCGCGGTGGCCGCGTAGGCCTTGACCGCCGCGCGGTCGCTGCTCTGCAGGTGGACCGACGGCACGACGTGCAGGTCGGCGTTGATGGAGTTGGGACTGGTGTTGACGAGGATCATGCCCACACCGCCCGCTTCCGAGACCGCGAGGCTCTTGTTCGTGCGACCGGTGACGCCGCGATCGCAGATGACGATCTTGCCCTTGACCTTGGCCGGGTCGAGAGCGTTGCCGCCGTCGGCGCTCGAGAAGCAGAGGGCGACCTGAGCCGGGTCGGCGCCCGCCTTGCCCGCGGCCGTCGAGTCGACGAGCGGCGCCGTGACGGGGGCGGCCGCGATGCTGGCCCCGCTGTAGGTCGCCCCGTTGCCGAGCGTCACCGAGCCGCGACCGTCGCGGTTGTGCGTGCCCGCCGCGACCGTGGTGATCCACGGCGAAGGGTGCGCGACCGTCGAGGGGGTCGGGCCGCTGTTGCCTGCCGATGCCGACACGAAGATGCCGGCGTTGGCCGCGAAGAGGAAGGAGATCTCGACCGGGTCGGCGAAGTTGGTCTGCGTGCCGCTCACCGAGTAGTTGATGACGTCGACACCGTCGGCCACCGACTGGTCGATGGCGGCGACGAGGTCGGAGGTCGTGCCCCCGGCCGTGTCACCGCTCTCGGTCGACCACAGCGCCTTGTAGGCCGCGATGCGGGCACGGGGGGCGATGCCGCTGATGCCCTTCGGGGCGATGCCGGCTGCCGCGCCAGTGACGGGAACGGCGAAGTTGCCGCCGGACGTGCTCGCCGTGTGCGTGCCGTGGCCGTTGTAGTCGCGGGGCGAGTTGAACTCCCACGGCTTGTCACGGTCGATGGCGGCGTTGCCGCCTTGCCCCTCATTGAAGTAGCGCGCGCCGATGAGCTTCTGGTTGCAGAGCGAGTTGTTCCACTGCTCGCCGTTCTGGCACTTGGCGTTCCAGCCGGGAATCTGCTGGTAGGCCAGCTTGCCGGTGGCTGCGCGTGTCGGGGTGCCGTTGGCGTCGATGCGGTCGGTGAACGAGAGGGACTCCGGCCAGATGCCGGAATCGATCACGCCGATCACGATGTTCTCGCCGGCGCTCTTGGTGCCGCCGAGCTGCTCCCAGAGGCCACCTTTGTCGGTGAGGCCGAGGAAGCCCGGTGTCGTCGACGTGTCGACGGTGTAGGTCTGCTGCTTCGAGACGGCGAGCACGCCGGCCACCGAACGCATCGCCTTGGCCTGGGCGCCGGTGAGTCGGGCCGCGAAGCCGTTGTAGGTGTAGGCGTAGTCGTAGAGGCGCGAGGTCGCACCCACAGAGCGCAGGGCGTTGCCGTGCTTGCTCTTGAGGTTGTCGGCCCAGCGGGTCACCGCGGTCGACGTGACGTCGATCTTCGCGCCCTTCGCGGGCTTCGTGGCCGCGTAGCCGGCGGTCGACCCGTCGTACGCGATGACCGGCAGATCTGCCATCTGGACGACGTAGACGCCGTCCGTGTCCAGCGTGTCAGCGGCTGCCGGGACGGCCGACGCTGCGCTGGGCGAGGCGTCGGCGGCTCCCGTTCCGGCGACGCTGAGTGCGAGAGGAACTGCGGCGAGCGCAGCAAACCATCGGCGATTCATGGTTCTCCTGAGGTGTGGTCCCCGAGGCGGCGCAAGGGCGTACTGCTGCACCCGTGTGGGAGGACCATAGCCGCGTACAGCCTCTTTTGGGGAGGCTTCTGGCCAGTCGATTTTCCTTGCAGACGGCCCGTCAAGCGAGCGTCAGCGCTGGTCAGAGGCCTGCGGGCCGATGGTCTTCCGCCGTGCGACCGAACTGTCCGGTTGGCCGGAGTCGGCAGTCGAGGCCGCCTGGGCAGCGGCGCGCGCATGGCGCAGCGTGAGGTCGAGCAGCGCCACGGCGCCGGCCTTGTCGAGGGGCTCGTTGCCGTTGCCGCACTTGGGCGACTGGACGCACGACGGGCAGCCGGACGCGCATTCGCACGAGGCGATGGCCTCGCGCGTCGCCGACAGCCAGGCGCGCACCCGGCGGTAGCCGCGTTCGGCGAACCCCGCCCCGCCCGGGTGCCCGTCGTAGATGAGGATCGTCGGCAACCCGGTGTCGGGGTGCAGCGCCGTGGACACGCCCCCGATGTCCCACCGGTCGGCGGTCGCGAAGAGGGGCAGCATCCCGATGGCTGCGTGCTCGGCGGCGTGCGCCGCACCAGGTATGCCGGCCTCCTCGACGCCGGCCGACGCGAGCTCCTCGACGGGCATCGTCCACCACACGGCCTTGGTGGCGAGCGACCGCGGGGGCAGGTCGAGCGGGTGCTCGCCGAGCACCTCGCCGCCCGGCAGGCGCCGTAGGAACGAGGTGACCTGGTTGCGCACGGTGACGTGCCCGAACGAGCACCGCAGCGGCCCCCACTGCTCGTGCTCGACCTCGTGGACGATCTGGAAGTCGCTGACCGACTGCGCCTGCGTCGTCCAGCCGGGGTCCCCGCGCACGGCGAAGGCGGCGTGGTCGTCGAGCTGCAGCTCGGTGACGACCCACGTCTGACCCTGGTGCAGGTGCACGGCGCCGGTGTGCACCTGGGCGTGCGCGGCGGCCTCGTCGACCGTGCCGACGACACGTCCGGTGCGGGTCTCGATGATGCGCACCGGCTCGCCGGCGCCGCGCAGCGACAGGTGGTCGGCGGGCCGGTCCTCGCGCCCCCAGAACCACCCCCGCGGCCGCTTGCGCAGGATGCCGCGGTCGACGAGCGCGTCGAGCAGCAACCGGGTCTGCGCCCCGAAGATCTCGAAGTCCGCCTCGGTCAGGGGCAGCTCGGCGGCCGCTGCGGCCAGGTGCGGGGCCAGCACGTGGGGGTTGTCGGGGTCGACGACCGTCGCCTCGATGCCGCGACCGAAGATCGCCTCGGGGTGGTGGACCACGAAGGTGTCCAGAGGGTCGTCCGCGGCGACGAGCACTGCGAGCGATCGCTCGCCCGACCGCCCGGCGCGCCCGGCCTGCTGCCACAGCGACGACAGGGTGCCCGGCCAACCGGCGAGCAGCACTGCGTCGAGCCCACTGACGTCGACGCCGAGCTCGAGGGCGTTCGTCGCTGCGAGGCCGAGCAGCTCCTTGGACCGCAGGGCCTTCTCGAGCTCACGCCGCTCCTCGGGCAGGTAGCCGCCGCGGTAGGCGGCGACCCGCTCCTCCTCGGTGACCGACACGCGCTCGCGCGCGATGCGGGCCACGACCTCCACCCCGGCACGCGAGCGGGCGAAGGCGACCGTCTGCACCTGCTCGCGCACGCAACCGGCGAGCAGCTCGCCCGTCTCGGCCACGGTGCTGACGCGCTTGGGCTGGCCGTTCTCGTCGACGAGCAGCGGCGGCTCCCACAGGGCGAACGTCATCGACGCCCGGGGGGACGTGTCGCGCGTGACCGGGGCGACCGGCATACCCAGTAGACGGCTCGCGTGCTGCTCGGGGTCGGCCACGGTGGCGGACGCGAAGACGAACGTCGGCTCGGACCGGTAGCGGGCGGCGACCCGGCGCAGCCGCCTCAGCACCGCCGCCATGTGGGCCCCGAAGACGCCCTTGTAGACGTGGCACTCGTCGACGACGACGTAGCGCAGGGCCCGCAGGAACGAGCTCCACCGCTCGTGCCCCGGCAGGAGCGAGTGGTGCAGCAGGTCGGGATTGGTGAGCACGAGGTTGGCGTGGTCGCGGATCCACCGGCGCTCGTCGGTCGGGGTGTCGCCGTCGTAGGTCGCCGGCCGCACCTGGGGCAGCGCCAGCGCCCCGATGCGGCTCAGCTGGTCGGCGGCCAGCGCCTTGGTGGGGGAGAGGTAGAGCGCCGTCGCGCCACGCCCGTTCGGGGCGCTCGCGCCGGAGACGAGGTCGCTGAGGATCGGCAGGTGGTAGCCGAGGCTCTTGCCTGAAGCGGTCCCCGTGCTGACGACGACGTGGCGACCCGCGTGCGCGGCCTCGGCCACCTCGACCTGGTGCGCCCACGGCGTCTCGATGCCCGCCGCGAGCAGCGACCCCAGCAGCGTGGTGTCGACCCACTCGGGCCACGCCGCGTGAACGGCGTCGCGCGCCGCGACCTCGTGCACGTGCACGAGGCGTTCGGGGTGGTCACCGACCAGCGTGCGGAGCAGCTCCTCGGGTGCGGGACGGTGCGGCGCCGCCGCGCGGACACCCGCTCGGCCACCCTCACCACCGCCCGCACGACCGCTGGCACGACCGCTCGCACCACCACGTGCATGAGGCACGGCCGGCGTCGCGCCGTGACCGGACGATCCCGGCACGGATCCGCGGGGCGCTGGCTCGCCGTTCATGTGGAGCAACGGTATGTCGTCGGGGTACGGTAACCGACGTGCGGGGCATGTTACTGCGCGGTCAGTCACGTCGGGGAAACGTGGTCGACGCGGTTCGGTCAGCACGACGACAGGCAAGATGACAGGCAACGGTCCCCCCGCCGGGGCGGCCGGACGCAGCACACATGTGGGGACAGGAAGGGGCACAGGTGGATCTCTCGATCACCCGAGCCGACCACGGCGACCAGACCGTGGTGCACCTCGGCGGCGAGATCGACGTCTACACGGCGCCGCTCGTGCGCGAGAAGCTCGACGAGCAGATCCAGGGCGGTCGCACCCGGCTCGTCGTCGACCTCACCGACGTGACGTTCCTCGACTCCACGGGCCTCGGCGTCCTCGTCGGGCGCCTCAAGCTCGCCCGCACCCGAGGCGGCTCCATGCGCCTCGTCGGCAAGGACGACCGCGTGCTCAAGGTCTTCTCCATCACCGGTCTCGACAAGGTCTTCGAGATCCACCCCGACCTCGACGCGGCGCTCGCAGCCGGCGAGTCGGCGGCTGCCGGCGCCGGCCTCGCGCAGGGCGAGCAGTCCTGAGCGACACCCCCGTCGTCGACGAGCGGCTGGTCGCGCTGCTGCGCGCCGACCTGTCCGCCGCGCGCTTCACCGTCGACGGTGTCGCCGAGCGCCTCGGCCCGGTGGCGTCGGCAGCTCTGCACCGCGAGCAGCCGCTGCCGGCGCTCCTCGCCACCGATCCCGACGCCTCCTCGGGGGCCACCGGCCCCGACGCGTGCGGCACCCTCATTCGCGCCTTCACGCTGGGCCGCGCTGTTGCCGCCTCGGCGCTGGCCGAGGCGTTGCCGACCCTGACCGTCGACGGAGCCGTGGCCCTCGGTCTCGTCCGCGTGGAGAACGGCCGGGCCGGTTTCGGCGCCGGCCGCGACGTCCGGGGCCGTCAGGCGGTCGCCACCTGCGACCTGCGTCCCTACGGCGACGACACCCATGACTGGTGGGTCGCCTCTGACCTGTCCGAGCTGGCGGTCGGCGGGCCGTTGCGCGCCGACCACGTGCTCGGCATCGGCGGCGCGTCGACCACGCTCGCGTCGTGGACCGTGCGGCGCCCCGTCGACCGGGCCCTCGACCTCGGCACCGGGTGCGGCGTGCAGGCCCTGCACCTCACCGCCCATGCCGGCTCCATCGTCGCCACCGACATCTCCGAGCGGGCCCTCGCGTATGCCGCCTTCAACCTCGCGCTCGCCGCGTCCGAGCGGTCCGGCGCGGTGCCGGACGTCGAGCTGCTCGCCGGTGACCTGCTCGATCCCGTGGCGGGGCAGACGTTCTCGCTCGTCGTGAGCAACCCGCCCTTCGTCATCACCCCGCGCGACCAGGGCCTGCCGCTCTACGAGTACCGCGACGGCGGGCGTCCCGGCGACGTGCTCGTGCGCTCCCTCGTGCGCCAGGTGGGCCGTGTCCTCGTACCGGGCGGGGTGGCGCAGTTCCTCGGCAACTGGGAGGTGCCGGCCGGCCGCTCCTGGCGCGAGGTCTGGGGCGAGTGGCTCGACGAGCAGGCACGCGACGGTGTCGCCCTCGACGCGTGGGTCGTGCAGCGCGAGTCGCAGGACCCCGCCGAGTACGCCGAGCTGTGGGCGCGCGACGGCGGCGCCAGCCCGGGCAGCGAGGCGCACTCGCAGATGTATGCCGCGTGGCTGCGTGACTTCGCCTCCCGCGACGTCGAGTCGATCGGCTTCGGGGTGGTCACCCTCCAGCGGCCCGCCACCGACCGGGCGACGTGGCGCTCCCTCGACGAGGCGCACGGCCCGGTGGCCGCCCCGATGGGGCCTGCGATCGATGCCGGCCTGAGCGCCCGCACGTGGCTGGCCGAGCGCTCGGACGACGAGGTGCTCGACGTCGCCTGGTCCTGCGCCCCGGATGTCACCGAGGAGCGGCACGGCGTGCCCGGCGCCGACGACCCGAGCGTGATCCTCGTGCGGCAGGGCGGAGGGCTGGGACGCGTCGTGCGTGCGGGGACGCTGCTGGCGGCATACCTCGGCGTGGCCGACGGCGAGCTCACGGCGCGCTCAGCGCTCGACGCGATCGCGACCGTGCTCGAGCTGGACCCGCGCGAGGTGCGGTCCGAGCTCGTCCCGCAGGTTCGCGACCTCGTCGCCGACGGCCTCCTCGTCTGACGAACGCTTTCCGATCGAAAGAACGCTCCGTCGCGCACTTGCCGACTGGGACGCGGGCCCCTCCCCGATCGAGAGAACGCGCCGGGCTGTCGCCGCGGTGTCGCGGTAGGGGGGTGTGGGTGGGGGTTGTGGGTGTTTGCGTAAAACCGGTGTGTGTGTGTTGTCAC
>CBHRRQ010000174.1:0-8711 GCA_966081555.1 uncultured Terrabacter sp. | reverse complement strand
CCCCCGATGCGGTGGTGCTCACCAACGGCAACCACGAGCGTGACGCGGCCCGCTGGCGCGAACTCTTTCCGCTGCCCATCTGGGCCGCGCCCGAAACCGAACCCGTGCTCGCCGGCGTCCGGCGCTGGGACGTGGCCCCCCCCCCCGGCCTGTTGCGGGGGCCACTCCGTTGCGACGCCCGAGTCGTCGCGCTGACCGGTCAGCCTGGACAGGTCAGCCGGCCGGTCAGCTGAAGGACGGGGCCTTGAGGATGGGGCACGGGCCGTTCGTGCCCGGGTCGGCGCGGAGGCACCACCCGCTGGTCGTGGCCGCCGACGGGGTGGCCGAGGGAGAGGCCGACGCCGGGCTCACGGCGAACGCCACGGCGAGTGCGGCGGTGAGGGCGGCTGCGGTGCGGATGAGGACCTTCATGATGAACCTCTGGATCTCTAGCGCCCGGTCCCTGTCGACCAAGCGGTGATCGGAGGATAGACCTGGGGTCCTAACTAACCGCTAACAGCGAATTCGCCTCTGGGTAGGGCGGGCTCGGCAGCCTCAGCGCCTGTGGCGAGACACGGAGATCGGCCAGGATGGCCCTCGCCTCCGCGAGGTCGGGAACGGACGCCTCGTGCTCGTCCAGCTGGGCGGACACCCAACCTCGGCGGGCGAGGTCAGCGGCCAGCGCGAGGGGGGTGCCGTCCCGGCGACGGCCCGTGACCAGTCGCCGCACGTGGCCGGCGGCGCGCGCCCACTCGTGCTGGTGCGCCAGGACGTCGACCTCGAGTCGCAGCACGTCGAGGTCGCCACCGTCGCCCGCCCGCGCGTCGAGCTCGACCCTGGCCGCGTGCAGCTGGTGGAGGGAGTCCCGCACGTCGCCGAGCCCGAGCAGGGCCCTGCCCAGGGCGAGGCGGCAGTGCGCTGCGCCGAGGTCGTCGCGGATGTCCGTCGCGACCTGCAGCGCCTCCTCGAGGACGGCGCGCGCGTCGTCGAACCGGCCGAGGTCGACCAGTCCCTCCCCACGCGAGGCCATCCAGATGCTGGCGTCGCGTCGTGAGCCGGAACGCCGCGCCTCCGCGACCATGGCGGCGAGGAGGGGGTCTCCCTCGTCGGCACGTCCGACGTTGCGCAGCACGATGCCGCGGTGCGCCTCGGCCCGCACGCGTCCGAGGCGGTCACCGCGCAGCTCGGCGAAGGCTGCGGTGCGGGCGAAACCTTCCAAAGCGGCCTCGAAGCGGTGCAGCGCCATGGACGCCCACGCCGACTGCGACAGGGCGCGCTGCTCGCCGTCCCGGTCGCCGATGCGGCGCGCGATGGCCAGCGCCTCCGCCGCGACGTCGGGCAGCTCGACGTCGCGGTGCACCTGGCCCAGCACGGCGAAGCGCGCGCCGAGCAGGTCGAGGCGCTGGCGGTCACTGGGCGGCGTCCGGCCCTCGGCGGCCGTCGACTCGAGCGCCGCACGCAGGACGCGCTCGCGGTCGTCGTCGTAGGCGCGGACGGTGAGGAAGCTGCGGATCGAGAGCGCCAGGCGGCCAGCCAGGTCGGGGTCGCCGAGGCGAGCGGCGACGGTCACGGCCTCGACGAGGTTGAGACGCTCGGACTCGAACCACTCGGCGGGTGCCGAGACCGCGTCCATGGCGCCGTCACCCTCTGGTTCGGGCAGGGCGTCGGAGGCGCCCTCGAGCCGTGGCCCGGCCGCGGTCGCGAGCTGCAGCCAGGCCTCGCCGAGGTCGAGCCGCAGCGCCGCGACGGACGCGGCCGCCTCCTCGGACTCGAGGTACTCGGCTGCGAGCTCGGAGACGAGGCTGTGCACGCGGTAGCGCGGCTGCCCGGCGGCGTCGCGGCCCGTGGGCTCGACGAGGTGCCGGTCGACCAGCTCGTCGAGGGCGTGGTGCGCCTCGATCTCGCGGGTCACGTCCTTGAGCAGCCGTCGCGCGACCCAGGCCGGCCAGTCCGCGCTCGGGGCGAGCGCCAGGCGCCGGAACAGGGTGCGCGCCGGACCCGGCAGGTCCTCGACCGAGAGCGCGATGCTGGCGCGCACGTCGATGTCGCCTGCCGACAGCTCGTCGAGGCGCGTGTGCTCGGGGGTGAGCCGGTCCCGCAGCTCGGGCAGGGCGAGGGTGGGGTTGGTGGCGAGCTTCGAGCCCGCGACGCAGAGCGCCAGCGGCAGGTGGCCGCAGAGGGCCGAGATGTCGACGAGGGCGTCGGGGGCGTCGACCTCGCGCTCCGGTCCGGCGAGCTCGGTCAGCAGGGCCAGGCTCGCCTCGGCCGTCAGCGGCTGCACCGTGTGCCGGCGCACGCCGACGAGCCCGGCGAGCCGGCTGCGGGACGTCACGATGGCTCCGGCACCGGGCGAGGTCGGCAGCAGCGGCCGCACCTGGGACTCGCTGGTGGCGCCGTCGATGACCGTGAGGATGCGCTTGCCCGCGATGGTGGTGCGGTAGAGCGCGATGCGGTCCTCGCGGCCCGCGGGGATCGAGGGGCCGTCGACGCCCAGCGCCCGCAGGAACCGCGCGGCGACGTGGTGCGGGTCGATGGCGCCCGTGGGGTCGTCGCTGAGGGCGGCGTAGAGGGTGCCGTCGGGGTAGGCGTCGGCGAGCGCGTGACCCGCCGTCACGGCCAGGGCCGTCTTGCCGACCCCGCCCACGCCGACGAGGACGACGAGCGCCGGAGGTGCGGCGGCCCGCGACGCCAGGGCCACTGGTGAGCGCGACCCGCCCGGGGCGTCCGGGACCCGCGGAGCGAGGCGGGCGAGGACCGCTCCGAGCAGGGCCTCCCGACCGACGAGGGTCCACGTCGGAGCCGGCAGCTCTCGTGGCACCACGCGACGCCGCGAGGAGGTCGGCACGAGCGGGCTGCCGTCGAGGATCTGGGTGTTGAGGTTGGCCAGGGCCTGGCTCGGCGGCACCCCGAGCTCGTCGAGGAAGCGGCGTCGCAGCCGGCGGTAGGCGTCGCTGGCCTCGGAGCGCCGGCCGGTCGCTGCCAGGGCTCGCAACCGGTGCTCGTGGAGGCGCTCGTTCCACGGGTCGTCCTCGAGCTGGGCGGCCGCTGCCGCGAGCACCTCCTCGTGCCGGCCGAGCTGCGCGAGGGAGTCGACGAGCAGGTCGACGGCGGCGATGCGCTCGTCGCGCAGAGCCTGCTGGAGGCTCTCGGTCGAGGAGTCTGCGGCGGGGGCGACGTCGCCCAGGGCGGTGCCTCTCCAGAGGGCCAGGGCGCGCTCGAGGTGCCGCACGACGCTGGCCGGCTGGTCGCTGCCCTCCAGTGCGCGCGCCTCGGCGACCTCGCGCCGGAACTCGGCGAGGTCGAGGGTGTGGTCGCCCATCCGCAGCTCGTAGCCGAAGGGACGGGTCGTCACCAGGCCGCGGTCGTGCGCGGCCAGTCGGCGGCGCAGGCCGGCGATGAGGTTCTGCAGCTGCTGCCTGGCCGTCGGCGGGGGCTCGTCCCAGAGGCCGTCGATGAGCCGCTCGGCCGGGACGAGGCGGTCGGCGCCGACGAGCAGCGTCGCCAGGACGAACCGCTCGCGCGCGCTGCCCAGCCGCAGGAGCGCGCCGTGGTCGGCGACGACCTCCATGGGCCCGAGCAAGCGAAACTGCACAGGGCATTGATACCGGAACGACGGCGCCGCGTCGCCACAGAGCGCAGGCACCTGCTGCCCCGGGCGAGTCCCCACCGGTCGTGGTGGAGGCCGGAGCCCGGGGCAGCAGGCGCTGCGTTCGTGCCGGAGGACGTGACCGCGCGGAGTCGCCCCTGTACGACTCGCGCGGACCAGGCAACTGTGGCCGGTCCCGCTAACACGTCGCTAACAAGAGCCGGTTGGCCGTGGGGCCCTCGTCGCCTCGGGCCCCACCGCCGGCTGTCACTTGTGCCAGTAGTACGCGGCGCCGCCGTTGTTGGCGGCGTGCGTCGTCGGGTCGTAGGAGTGCTCGCCGACGATCTCGTAGCCGACCCAGTTCGAGTCGACGACGCGGATGTTGGCGCCGGACGGGTCGCCGGTCACGATGGCGGTGTGGATGCCGCGCTGGTGGGTGGAGTCGGTCTCCTGGATGATGTCGCCGGGCACGACGTCGGCCTTGGCGACGCGGTGGTAGCCGGCGTCGATGTAGGCCTGGTAGTAGCCCGGGCCGAGGTTGTTCGCGTGGGTCTCGTTGTACATCCGCTGCACGAACGCCTTGCACTGGCCGCCCCACTCGCCGATGTGGCTGCGGGCGTGCTCGACGATGGCCGGCGCGGCGACGGCGGTCGTGGCGCTCATCGGCATGAAGGACGCCGCGGAGGCGGTGAGGACGGCGGCGGCCGCGGCGCGGCGCAGGACTGCGGTGTTGAGCTTCATGGTGGTCTCCTGGATCCCTGTGGGCGTGCTGGTGGGTGCTGACGGTGGTGGACCAGCGACCGGGGGACCGGTCGGTGATCCATCGAGGAGACCGTCGCGAAGTGTCCTAACAAGCCACTAACCGTGGCGGGATGCACTGTGGCGCGGAGTGATTCGAGCCAGCGCTCAGGAGGGGGTCGGGCTAGACCTCGAGCTTGTGGGGGCCGGGCCCGAGGTCCGCCTGCCAGTCGGCGGTGTTGTTGAGGGCGCAGCTCGTGAGGCTGAGGCAGCCGCAGCCGATGCAGCCGTCGAGGTCGTCGCGCAGCTTCTCGATGCGGCGGATCTGCTCGTCGAGGCGGGCGCGCCAGGTGCGCGAGAGCCGTGCCCAGTCGCGGGCCGTCGGGGTGCGCTGCTCTGGCAGCGTCGCCAGGGCCGCGCCGATCTCGTCGAGCGACAGGCCGACCCGCTGCGCGGCGCGGATGAAGGAGACACGCCGGATGGTGGCCCGCTCGTAGCGGCGCTGGTTGCCGGTCGTGCGGACCGCGGTGATGAGCCCCAGGTCCTCCCAGTAGCGAAGGGCCGAGGTGGCTGCGCCCGTGCGCTGGGCCACCTCGCCGATCGTCAGGGCCGACATCTCAGGCGATCCTCGCCTCGGGCAGCCGGGAGACGATCTCGGTGACGGTCTCGTCGGGGGTCTGCTGCGAGCTGTCGAGCCACAGGCCGATGTGCGGGGTCTCGGCGCGCACCTTGAGGTCGAAGTCGCGGATCGACCACAGGTCGCCGTAGCCCACCTTGGTGCGCTCGGACTCGCGGCGCATGACCGTGCCGACGTCGGGCGCGAGCATCACGAGGCTGAGGGGCCGCGCCGTGACCTGCTCGAGGAAGGGCATGAGGCTGGCGCCGACGAAGAGGTCCTGGACCACCACGGTGAAGCCGGCCTCGGCGTAGACGTCGGCGGTGCGCGCCGTGATGCGGTGGCGCAGGGCGAGCTGCCGCTCGGCCTCGGGGTCGCCGTGGGGCGACATGTCGACCCTCCCGCGCACGACGACGCGACGGAACTCGTCGCCACGCAGGTGCACCGCACGGCTGAAGCGCTCCGCGAGGAGCTGGGACACGGTCGACTTGCCTGCAGCCATCACGCCCGTGACGACGATGACCTGCGGGATGTCGACATCGGTGTGGAGGGACCGGTCGCTCACAGACCACAACCCTAGGGGGCCGTGGGCGAAATGTCGCCGGACCTCAGGTGAAGTTCAAGTCGAGTGCCCACTTCCTCGCGTCGGGAACTGGGCATTCGACGTGGCTCGACGTGACTCGATGTGGGCACTGGTCGAGTGCTCGGTTTCCCGCGTCGCCTTGCGTATGCCGCCGGGCGGGCCGTCAGGCGTACGCCTCGACCTCGTCGGGGGTGGCGCGCCGGACGACGACGCGCGTCCACGCGCCGACGTAGAGGCGGTCGTCGTCGTCGAGCTCGGTCTTCGGCCCGACCGAGATCGCGCGGTCGGGAAGGGGACCGGAGGCCGGCCCGACGAAGGTCCCGTTCGAGCTGCCGAGGTCCTCGACGAACCAGCGGGACCCGTCTGTCGTCAGCTGCGCGTGGCGCCGGCTGACGCCCGGGTCGGACGACAGGTCGATCTCTGGGTGCGTGTTGCGGCTCGTCGAGACCCGCCCGAGCAGCACGCTGCGGTGACGCAGCGGCATGATCGTCGGCAGGCCGGGAGACGGGCAGGGGTCGTCGGCCTCCTGGGTCTGATACCAGTCGGGGTCGACCCACACCTCGGCAAGCCACTCGAACGCTGCCCCGCCGGCGCCGGCACCGGCACCGGGAGCGGAACCGGTCTCGGGCGAGGAGCCCTCGGCGCCAACGGTGCCCGCGGCAGTGGCGGCTCCCGTCGCACCGGTCGGCGCGGCTCCCTCGACGGTGACCGGCTCGTTGTCGGGCTGTGTGTCGTCGAGGTCACCGGGCCCGGCGGCGGGGTCGCGCGGCATGGCGCCCGTCGTGAAGTCGTAGCCGCAGGCCTCGCAGAAGAGGGCGCCGTCGGGGTTCTCGGTGTGGCAGTTCGGGCACTCGAGCGAGGTCGGCGCGGCCGGGCCGGGCGCGGCCTCGGCGGGCGCGCCCGGCGCGCCGGACGGCATACCTGGTGGGTCGAGGTCGAGCGACGAGACCGACGCGCCCGACCCGGCGGCCGCACCGGACGCCGACGCCGCAGTGCCACCAGCGGCCGCGGCCGGCTGGGCGCTCGCGTCGATGGGCGAACCGCAGGTGTCGCAGTAGTCCTCGGCCTGGGAGGTGTGCCCGTTGGGGCAGACCGCGCTCACCGGCGCACCCGGCTCGTCTTCGTCGACGCCGTGTCGAGCGACATCTCGTCGATCTTCGACGCGCCCTTCTTCAGCCGCACCGTGCCGGTGTCGGCGTCGTCGATGTCGACGACCTTGCGCAGTCGGGAGGTCATCTCGTCGTTGCCGGTCATCCCGGCCAGCTGCACCGCACGGCCGAGCTTCGAGGTGGCCACGTCGTCCTGGCCGGCGGCCTTCGCGGCCAGCCCCTCCTGGATCACCGTGGCGAGCTCGGCCTGGCCCGTGTAGGCGGCGACGGCGGGGTCGATGCGCGTCGTCAGGGAGTCGTCGTTGCTCCACTTGGCCTTGACGAGGGCCTGCGCGACGGGGTCGCCGCCGAGGGAGAACTGGACCCGGGCGGCGAGCTGCTCCTGTCCGAGCGTGCGGGCCGGCAGGCGCACGGCGACGTGGTAGTCGCGGCTCTCGTCGGACCACGCGCCGGTCGGGTAGGCGCCCGTGAGGGGGTTGACGACGGTGCGCCGCGACGTGAGGTCCTCGAGCGTCGGCGACACCTGCTTGACGAAGAGCAGCTCGGCGCCCTGCGGCACCCACACCCGCAGCTCGGAGCTGGCGATGCCACGCGACATCGAGGCACGCATCATCGACTGGAACTCGGCGGCCATCTCCTCGGGCGCCGGGATGAGGTCGACCGTGCCGAGCAGCGCCGAGGCGATGCCGCGCACCTCGTCGACGCGCCACTGGTCACCGACGCCGCGGCAGTCGCACTGGAAGGCCCCGACGCAGCTGCGGACCGCGGCCTGCAGCGACGCCGGGGTCTCGCCCTCGTTGACGCCGTCGGTGAGCAGGATCGCGTGGCGCTTCGTCACGTGCGGGACGGTCTCGAAGATCTGCCGCGCCAGCGTGAGCCACGTGCCCATGGCCGTGCCGCCGTTGGCGCGCAGCCCCTCGATGGCCCGGTTCGCCTCGCCGCGCGTGTGCGACGACATCGGCACGAGCGCGCCCTGGTGGCTGTAGGGGTAGATGATCTGGGCGGTGCCGTTGCCCGACACGATCGAGAAGAGCGTGCCGTCGACGATCTCGGCGAGGGCGGCCTTGGCCGCCTCGCCCGCAGCCGCGACGCCGCGCCGGCCCATCGAGCCCGACGTGTCGATGAGGATCACCTCGGCCGCCGAGCCGGGGTCGGCCAGGCCCGCGCCGGCGCCGGACCCTCCCGCGGAGGCGCCGCTCGAGGTCACGCGGACGATGGCGTGCACGTCGGTGCCGCCGTCGGGCAGGAACTCGTTCTGGAACACCTCTGCCGTGAAGTCAGCCATCGATCGGGTCCCCTTCCATCGGCGCCGCGGTGGCGGTCGCCTCGCTCGTGCTCGATCCTCGCCCAGCCAGTCTGGCGAGGGCAACCGTGATGTTGTCGCGTCCGCCCTGCTCGTTCGCGAAGTCGACGAGCGCCTGGGCCAGCGCCGCCGGGGTGGCGGTGGTGCTGGTGGCGGTGCTGCTGGTGGCGCTCCTCGTGATGGTCGTGGTGGGGACGCTGCTCGTCGCATCCACATCACCCGACTGCTCGGAACCCGAATGCTCGGAACCCGACTGCTCGGCACCGGACTGATGCAGGCGGGTGGCCGCCTCGTGCAGCAGCGTGCGCAGGTCCTCGGCCTCGGAGCAGTAGTTCCACAGCCCGTCGGAGCAGACCATGAGCCAGCCCGGCGTGGCCTGCAGCGTCGTCAGGTGCGGTGTGAGGTCGTCGGGGGCGTCCTTGCCGAGCCAGCGCGTGATCGAGTGCGCGTGCGGGCCGTTCTCGGCCTCCACCCGGGGCACGCCCGCCACCATCTGCTCCTGGGCGAAGGAGTCGTCGCGGCCGAGCTGCAGCGCGGGCTCCTCGGGAGCGTCGGGGAGCCAGTAGACGCGGCTGTCGCCGACGTTGCCGGCGACGACGACGTCGTCCTCGACGACGGCGGCAGCGATCGTGCACGACGGGGGGTTGGGCACCTCCTCGTCGACGCACTCGGCGACGGCCTCGTTGGCGCTCGCCACGGCGCCGGTGAGGGCGCGCCCGGCGGCAGCGGCCCACGCGTCCCGTGTGCCCACCCCCTTGGGGAAGGGCTGGTCGAGCACCGACCTCGCCGCCTTGGCG
>CBHRRQ010000173.1:0-8723 GCA_966081555.1 uncultured Terrabacter sp. | reverse complement strand
GGCTGGGGGGCCCACGGCTCGCCCCCGCGCCGGAGCTCGTCGGACACCTCCTGCGGGGTCGGCGAACCCGCGCGCGGAAGTGCCGGAGGTGTCACGCGGTCAGTCGCGCAGGCGCGCGAAGAGGCGGACGAACTCGATGTAGAGCCAGACCACCGACACGATGAGGCCGTGCGCGAGCAGCCACGAGTACTTGGCCGGGGCCCCGAGACGCACCGCGTGGTCGATCGAGTCGAAGTCGAACGCCAGCGACCAGGCCGCGAGGCCGACGCCGAGGATCGACAGGCCGATGCCCAGCATGCCGCTGCCGCCGAAGCCCCAGCCGCTCAGCACGCCCGTCCACTGGAGGACGAGCTGGAGCAGCATGAAGAGGGCGTAGCCGATGAGCATGAAGGTGAAGATGCGCCGGGTGCGGCTGTTCACCTTGACGAGACCGAAGGCGTACGCGGCGTACATGCCGGCGAAGGTGCAGGCCGTGGCGAGCACCGCCATGAGCACGACGCCCTTGTAGTTGGGGATCGTGTTGATCGTGTAGCTGAAGGCCCCGAGGAACGCGCCCTCGACGGCCGAGTACAGCACGATGAGCGGCACCGAGACCGTCTTCATGAACGCGATCGCGAGGCCGAGCACCAGGCCGATGACCATGCCACCGAGCCAGATCGGGCGGGCGAGGCCGGGCGAACCGGACACCATCACCCACGTCACGGCCCCTGCGGCGACCAGGAGCGCGAAGAGCCCGAGGCTCTTCATGATGACGTCGTCGAGCGTGACGCGGCCGGTGTCGACCGGGCCGGCGCTCTGGCGCGCGTACATGTCGTTGAGCTGCTGTGCGGACATCGCGTCCTGGGTCGCGTAACCCGTGGTCGCGGCCTGCGTGGGGGTGCCCGGCTGCTGCGGACTGCCCTGGGGAGCGCCGAAACCGGCGTAGCGCTCCTTCTCGATCTGCTTGTTCAGCCGGTCGAAGACCGGGTTTCCACCTGCCATGTGAGTGCGCTCCTCGAAGCACTGGGTGCCACGACCCGCTCATGGGCGTGACGACTGTCCCCAACAGTAAGCGAACGCACCCCACCGATAGGTTCCCGGCGCACCCGGACACGCGGCGGGCGGGGCGTCGCCCGCTCACCGGAACGGCATACTGGGCCCGCGCCCCCGTGGCCCAATCGGCAGAGGCAGGCGACTTAAAATCGCCAACGGTGAGGGTTCGAGTCCCTCCGGGGGTACGTGGACAGCGACGGTCGTCCGGGCACGGTTCGGTAACGGCCGCGCCCACCCCTTGGGCGTGGCTCGGCACCCACCCCGCCGCCCCACCTAGAATGGCGGCCGAGAACGAGGTCCAGGGGCTGATCCGTCGCTCCTCCATGGCCTGCGCCGCGTCCCTGACGCGGACCCCTCAACCGAAGGAGCAAGCGGGTGCTGGAGCATCGTGTCGCGGGGGCGACTACGACTGCTCCCTCACGCACGGGCGCGACCGCCCGTCCGACCCTCACCGGGGCCGTCGCGGACTTCGGGACCGACTTCACCGCCCGCTTCACCGCCGCCCTCCAGCGCAGCTGGGACGACCCGATGGTCCGCCGGGGCACCGTGGGCACCTCGCTCGTCGCCGCCGGCTCGATCAGCCCCGCGTTCCTGCCCGGGGACACCTTCGAGACGCCGGTCTCGCCGCTCATCGGACGCTTCGGACTCGAGTGGCTCGGCACCGGCGCCGGCCGCGTCTTCACCACGGTGCTGCTCGCCGTCGGCCTCGCGCTCCTCGTCGACGCCTGGCTGCGGATGCGCCCGGTCCACGGCCGCAAGGCCCCGTCGCTCGCCTGGCTGCTCTGGAGCCTGCCGATCATGCTCGCGCCGCCGCTCTTCAGCCGCGACGCCTACAGCTACGCCGCGCAGGGCAAGATCGTCTCGCGCGGCATGGACCCGTATGCCGTCGGCCCCTTCTGGGTGCCGGGTCCCTTCGCCGACCAGGTCGACCCGATGTGGGTGCAGACACCCGCGCCGTACGGCCCGCTCGCACTCCAGGTGCAGCACGCCGTCGTCCAGGTCTTCCCCGACCACGCGTATGCCTCTGCCGTCGCCATGCGCGTGCCCGCGCTGCTCGCGGTCGGCCTGCTCGCGTACGCCCTCCCCCGCCTCGCCGAGCGCTACGGGGTGAGCGGCCGGCACGCCGTGTGGCTCGGCGTGCTCACCCCGCTCGTCATCATGCACTTCATCGGCGGCGCCCACGGCGACGCCGTCATGGTCGCGCTCGTCGCGCTCGCCCTGCTGCTCGCGAGCCGCGGACAGCTCGTCGTGGCGTCCATGACGCTGGCCGCCGCTGCCGCGTACAAGCAGACGGCCGTGCTCGCGCTCATCGGCGTCGTCGGGATGGCGCTGCAGGCGCAGAGCGACCTCGCCCCCGGCGCTGCGGCCCGGTTGCGGGCCATGGCGCGCCACGGACTCGTCCACGGCGGCATCCTGGCGGTCACCTTCGCCGCCATCACCCAGCTCACCGGTCTCGGGTGGGGCTGGGTGCCCAACCTCTCGGTGCCGGTGTCGCTGCGCTCGATGCTCTCGCCCCCGACCTTCGTCGGCAGCGTGGTCGAGTGGCTCATGCGCGTGGGCGGCATGCCCGAGAGCGTCGCCGCCGCCCCGGTGCCGATCGCGCAGTCCATCGGCCTGGTCGCCGGCCTGGCCGGCATCGCGTGGATCACCTGGCGGGTCGCCCCGCGCAACCCCGTGCTCGCGACGGCCGGCGCGATGCTCGTGCTCTGCGCATCGGGCCCGGTCATCCACCCGTGGTACCTCCTCTGGGGCGGCGTGCTACTCGCGGCCGTGCGGCTGTCCGCCGTGCACGTGCGCGCCGTCGTCTTCGCGACCCTCTTCTTCGTCACCTACGGCGTCGTCGACGCCACCGTCTCCAACGGCACGTGGGCCCTCGGCGTCTCGGCCGCCCTGTGGATGGCGGGACGCCTGCGCGCCCACCGCCGCCGGGTGCACGAGCAGTCCGACGAGCCGGTGCTCGCCGTAGCCCTCCCGCGCGCCTGACGCTGGCTATCATCGGCGCGTGGTCAGGGAGACAGGGGAGCGCTTCGTCGCGCGCGCACGACGCTGGGCGCTCGACCTGCCGCCACTGGCCCTGCTGACGGGCGCCTTCCTCGTCGTCCTGCTCGTCTCGGGGCTCTTCGGCGGTCTGCGCGAGGTCGACACCGACCCGGCCGGCACCGTCACCGCCGGGGTCCCCGTCGAGACCGAGCCACTCACCGTGACCGTCGAGGACGCGTACTGGGTGAGGGCGTTCCCCGAGGCCGCCACGTCCGGCGCCTCCACCGACAGCTCTGACGGCGACCGGCGGATCTACCCCGACGAGCCGACCCGCGGCCGTTTCGTCGTCGTCGAGGCGACCGTGCTCAACACGTCCGACGAGACCGTCGACTACGACGTGCTGCGCGAGGCCGTCTCGCTCGACGGAGCCCAGGGCTTCGTGACCAGTCGCGACGCGGCCCTCGTGCCGGCCGCGAAGGCCCTGCCCACCTACGTCTACACGATGCCCGAGAAGCGGATCTTCGGCACGGCCCAGCCGGGCGTGACCTACACGGTGGCCTACCTCTGGGACCAGTCCGCGGCCGTGCCGCTCCCCGAGCGCCTGACGGTCGCCGTCAACGGTCACACGTGGCGCGAGGACACCCTCGACTTCCACCTCGGCTGGAAGGACCCCGCCGTCGAGGCCACCGGCCCCTTCGCCGTTCCCGAACGGCGGGCGTCGTGAGGCTGCCGCGGCCGAGCCGCTCGACCTTCGGCGTGGGCGCCCTCGTCGTCGCCGGGCTCGCGGTGACCCAGTCGCTCGACGCCCTGCTCCCCTCGGCGACCGGCGCCGACTTCGGCACCGGGGCCCAGCGTCCCTTCGTGCGCCAGGGGGTCCCGGGCTCACCGATCGCCCTGCGCACGGGCAACCTCACCGTCACCTCGATCGAGGGCGCCACGACGCTGGAGGAGAGCGGTGCCTACCCCGTCACCACCGAGGCCGTCTTCGCCGTCGTGCACTTCACCTGGACCCCGCGGCAGGAGAAGGGCACCATCGCGGTCGCCGAGGTGGCCGGGAGCGACGACCGCGTCTTCCGGGCCACGTCGATCGGGTCGGGACGGGACGGGGTGACCTGCCCGTTCCCGCCACCCGGCGTCACCGCCGAGTGCACCGCCGTCGTCGAGCTGCCGCGCGACGCGCTCCCCGGCGCGTCGGTCACGCTGTCGACCAACGCCATCGACGAGGGCCTCGACGACGTCGCGCGCATCGACCTCGGCGTCGACCCGGCGGCCTCGGGCACATGGGGGCGCGGCCGCACGGCGACGGTGTCGTCCGCGCTGGTGGGTCTCTCGTGAGCAGCACCGAGACCGGCGACGAGACCGGCAGCGCGACCGTCAGCGCGACCGGCAGCGAGACCGTCAGCGAGACCGTCACCCCGAGCCGACGCAGCTGGCTGCGCCGCAACCGCGTCGGGCTCGTCCTCCTGCCGGTCGCCCTCGCCGCCGCGCTCGCCGGCAACGCCGAGCGCCTGCAGACGCTGTGGTGGGAGGACGCCCTGCACGCGCCGCAGCGCCCCGACTCCGCCGGTGTCGTGCACTTCGTCGACGCCTACGACGACGGGCACCACGCGTGGCCCATTCGCCCCCGGCTCTCGCTCGTGTCGGTCGCTCGCGTCGACTCCCTACCCGGCTCCGACGGAGAGCCACGCCCGGTGACGCTGCCCAGGGGTGCCGTGCTGCACAAGGTCATCCTGCACGTCGAGGCCGACCCCAACATGATCCTCACCGGCTGCACCCTCGCCCTGGCCGATGAGGACGGCACCCGCTGGGAGACGGGGTCGCGTGCCTTCGAGGTCGACGCCTCCGAACCGTTCTCGCCGTGCACGCCCGACGACCACCCCGGTCCGGGCTGGCTGCCGAAGGACGAGCAGCCGGTCGTCGAGGCCGGCGAGGTGCGCCCGGCGAGCTACGACGTCGACTCGTACGTCGTGACGCCGGCGGACGCACGGCCGACGGAGGTCTGGGTCTGGTGGGACGCGCCGCGCTTCGCCGCGCTGCCGATCACCTCGCCCGCCGACGGCTGAGCCCCCGCCGCCCGAGTCGCCGGTCTCAGGCCTGCGCAGGCACCGGCGCCTCAGGCGTCCCGGTCAGCGCCGCTGCCGCCTCCGCCTCGTCGCGCCGCATGATGATGCGGTCGACCGCCGCGGCGATGAGCCCGACGAGCAGCACCGTGTAGCAGGCCATCTGCGCCACGTTGAACCAGGGCATGAAGGCGAGGCCGGTCGAGGCGTCGACCGGGCCGCGAGCGAGGCGCAGGAGCTCACCGACGCCCCAGTGCACGCCGCGCGCCACCATGAACACGACGCAGAAGAGCAGCATCGGCACGAGACCCGCGACGACGAGCAGGCGGACGCCGTCGGCGAAGGTGCGGAAGCGGTCGCGAAGGTCGGCGGTCGCGTTGCGGCCGAGCCGGCGCACCGGGGCCGGGACCCGCTGGGTGCGCGAGGCGACGGCGTCCACCGAGCGGCGCCACCTACCGGTCGGCACCTCGCCCGCACCGGCTGTGGTGGCCGGCGGGGCGATGCGGTCCCGCCGGCCGTACGCCACGGCGCCGACGGTGAGCCACGCGATGGGCACCACGACGAGGTCGGCCCCGTTGGCGAGCACACCGGCCACCGCGTCGACGACCGCCTTGACCGGCACACCCACCGGCCCGAGCACCTCCACGACCCGGTGCCACCCGTCGAGTGCCCAGACGGTGAAGGCGCGTGAGTCGCGCCAGTCGGCGAACTTCTGGACCAGCTGGTCGGCGTAGACGGCGAGGGAGAAGAGCCAGAAGATCTCGACGTAAGCCGCGAAGAGGCCGACGCCCGTGTGCTTCTCGGCGAGCTCGAAGCGGTTGATGAGGCGGCGCAGCACGAACGCCACGACGATGACGCCGAGCAGGAACGCCCGGTCGCCGATGATGAAACGCATCGGGCCGGTGTCGCTGCCGTAGAAGAGGTCGGCGCTGGCCCGGAACTCCTGGAAGGCCGCCTGGTTGATGAACTGGCGGCGGTCGGCCTCGAGGAAGCCCTGCGCCGAGTAGACGGTGAGGAACGGCACGAGCATGCTCGCCAGCAGGCCCAGCCGGCCCCCTGCAGCGCCCCTACGTCGCTCTCGTCGGGTGGTGGCACGGGCCTCCGCGTCGCCGGTTGACGGGGCGGTCGCGAAACTCGCGTGCCGGAGCGACGGCGACAGCGTGCGCAGCATGAAGATGATCGCGGCGAGGGTGCCGATGGGGGCCAGCGGCAGCAGCAGCTGCGCCATCAGAGGGTGCTGGTCGCTCACCTCGACGGCCGCCCAGATCACTCCGCCGCGCACAGCGGCGCCGAAGAGGAAGAGGACCAGCAGGACCGGCAGGTGCCGCCACGCCAGGCGCAGGCCGTCGACCACCACCGACGAGGCGTCGCGCACCCCTGACCACACCCTGTCCACGGGCGCAGTCTAGGGTCGGCGCGCGACGCTGAGGGCGATGCCGTCGAGGATGTCGTGCTCCGACGTGATGACCTCCGCGATCCCCGCCCGGTCGGCGACACGCTCGACGACGCGCCGCCACACGAGCGCGCCGGCGCCGATGACGTCGACGCGGCCAGGGTGCATGTAGGGCAGCGCCGCCCGCTCGGCCCGGGTCATCGCGAGCAGGTCGTCGCACGCAGCGATCACGTCGGCCACCGGGGCGTGGCTGAGGTGGATGCGCCCCGGGTCGTATGCCGGCAGGCGGAGCAGGTGCGCCGTGATCGTCGTGACGCTGCCGGCGAGGCCCACGAGGGCCGAGACGCCCTCGAGGGGCACGGTGGACTCGGCGACATCGAGCGCCGCATCGATGTCGCGGGTGGCCGCGGCGATCTCGTCGGCCGTGGGCGGGTCACCGGCGAGGTGGCGCTCGGTCATGCGGACGCAACCGATGTCGACCGAGCGCGCTGCCTCGACGTGGTCGGTGCCGCGGACCAGCTCGGTCGATCCGCCACCGAGGTCGACGACGACGTATGGCCCCGGAACGCCTAGGGCAGCAAGGCCGCCCGTCGCTCCCGCAAAGGACAGGGCCGCCTCCTCGTCGCCGGAGACGACCTCGGGTGAGACCTCGTCGCCGTAGTGCTCCTGGAAGGCGGTGCGCACCCCCTCGATGAAGTCGGCCGCGTTCTTCGCGTCGCGGGAGGCCGAGGTGGCCACGAAGCGGACGGCCGTGGCGCCGAGCTCTCGGCACGCGGCGGCATACTCACGCGTCACCGCGAGGGTGCGCTCCATGGACTCCGGAGCGATGACGCCGGTGCGGTCGACGCCGTGGCCGAGCCGCACGATCTCCATGCGGCGTCGCACGTCGGTGAGGGCGCCGGTCGACGGGTCGACGTCGGCGACGAGCAGGCGGATCGAGTTGGTGCCGCAGTCGATCGCTCCGACGCGCACGGTGGCCTCAGCCATCGGCTCGGCCCGTCGCAGCGGCGGCGTCGGGAGCCCCGGTGGTCTCCTCGGCGGCGTCCTCGGCGGCGTGCTGGGCGGCGCACGACGTCGGCTGCCACCAGTCGTCGAGCATCGCGAGCGCCTCGTCGCCGAGCGGGTTCACGCCCGCACCGGCGGCCAGCGAGTGGCCGACGAGCACGTGGAGGCACTTGACGCGCGTCGGCATGCCCCCGGCGGAGATGCCGTGGATCTCCGGGACGTCACCGAGCTCGGCGCGCTGGGCCAGGTAGTGCTCGTGCGCGCGGCCGTAGGCCGCCGCGAGCTCGGCGTCCTGCCCGAGCCGGTCGGTCATCTCCTTCATGACCCCGCTCGTCTCCAACGTGCTGATGGCGCCGGTGAGGCGCGGGCACGTGGCGTAGTACGTCGTCGGGAAGGGTGTGCCGTCGGGCAGCCGCGGCTCGGTGCGCAGCACGTCGGGCTCACCGCAGGGGCAGCGGTGGGCCACCTCGGCGACGCCACGCGGCGTGCGGCCCAGCTGCCGCTCCACGGCGATGAGGTCGACGGGATCGACGGGATCGACAACGGGACGGGAGGGACGTGCGGGGTCGCTCACTCGGCACTCACTTGGGGTTCACTCCTGGGACTGGCTGCTGGGCCTTCGGACCGGTGCCGCACCAGTGTGCTCCTTCCGGCGCCACCCGCGGGCGGCGCCGGCCGTGGTCACTTGCGCGCGACGCCGGCAGTCGGTCGGTCGGCGATCTGGACCGACTGCCACACCTTGCCGTACCAGGGGGCGGACGAGTTGGCCAGGGGTGCCGCGACGACGGGGCGCTCGGCGGCCGGCGCGCTCTTCACGTCGGCCGTGGGGTCGATGACGGTGTAGGCGCGGTCGCCGACGCGCACGAACTTGAGGCGCTCGCGCGCCTGCACCTCGATGAAGGCGGGGTCCTTCCACAGTGCGGCCTCGCGCTCGAGCTGCTGCACCGTCTGCTGCTGCTGGGCCACCTTCTCCTGCAGTGCGGCCGCGTCGCCGCGCTGCTGCACGAGCGAGCGCAGGGTCGGCACGATCGTCACGGCGAGCATCACGACGATGCCGAGGAGGATCGCGCCTCGCACCCAGGCCGTCGACGCGGACGGCGGGGGGGCCTGCGGCGTGCGCGGGCGGGCGGCGAGCGCCGGGCGCTCCTTGCCCGCACCGGGGCGGCTCTGCCGCGAGGCGCCCGGTCGGGACTGGCCCGGACGCGTGCCCGACGCCTTGGCGGCGCCTGAGCGGGGCGTGGCACGGCCTGAGG
>CBHRRQ010000172.1:0-8747 GCA_966081555.1 uncultured Terrabacter sp. | reverse complement strand
GACCGGTTGCGTGACCTGGTGGCCGCGGTCGTGCGCCTGCACCACGTCCTCGACGACACCGCTGCAGGAACGCGGCCGTCGGGAGCCGCAGCAGCCGGCGGCCGGCAGGGCGTCGGACCGGTCGTCCCGGCCTCCCTGCAGGAGGACTGCAGCCGTCTGATGGAGCTCGTCCGCGCCGCCGACGCCCGGCAGCGTGCGGTCGTGCGCTCGTCAGGGGCGGCAGTCGCGGCGACGGGCTGATCGACACCCACCGCCGACGTCGACCCACGGGGGCGAAGGCACGGCTACGGGCCGACGACGCGGCCCTCCACGGCGTCCACTGCCACCGCGCCCAGGTCGCGCGAGTCGATCGAGCTCGCCCGGGCGTCACCCAGCACGAACACAGCGTCCGGAGGCACCGTGACCGGCCCGAACCACACGCCGTCGACCGACTCGAGGTCGACGAAGGGCTCGACCACCCGCGTGCCGTTGACCACGAGAGCACCGTCGTCGAGCTCGACCGTGTCACCACCGATCCCCACGACCCGCTTGACCAGTGACGTGCCGCGGACGCTGCGGACCGCGGCGTCGACACGGTCGGGGGACAGCCCCACGACACCGCCGGTCGCCAGGGCGGCGGTCGCACCCTCGGCCCAGCGTCGGCCGTCGAGCACCACGAGGTCGCCGCGGCCGACGGAACCAGCCCAGGGCTGCTTGAGCAGGAGCACCTGCTGCCCGGGTGTCAGCGTGGGGGTCATCGAGTCAGAGGTGACCCGGACCGGTTGCACCACCCACGTCAGGGTGGCGGCCACGGCTGCAGCGAGTCCCCCGAGGACCAGTGCCGGACGGTGACCGAGGCGTCTGACCGGCGCCCGACCCGGAGCGGGTCCGCTCTGGCCGGAAGGCGACCCGAGGGCAGGGGAGCTGTCCTCGGGTGCCGTTCCTGCCCGGTCGGGCGCCGGTCGGCTCACGTGAAGCGCACCAGACCCCAGACGACCCAGCCGCAGACACCCACGGCGAGGAGGAGGTTGCCCACCGACCGACGTTGGCGGGCGGGCAGCATGCCGACGAGCAGGGCGAGCGCGCCCAGCTCGGCGACGACGCACACGAGGTCGAGCGCCCCGACGGTCTCGACGGCCGCCTCCGCGCCGGAGCCCGGCATGATCGGCATGCCGTTGCCGTGGCCGCCGGGCACCTGCGACCCGCCGTGGTGGCTCCCACCCAGGCCGAGCCCCTGGCTTGCGGTGTCCGCGTGGAAGGGGAGGCCGATGGTGCGCGACACGACGTAGAGGGCGACGAGGCCCGCCGTGAGCAGGACCGCCGCCGGGACGAGCCGGGCGCCGAGGCCCCGCCACGCGGCCCGGCCCAGCCACAGCTGACCTGCTGCGACGACGACGAAGAAGACGCCGGCCGGTGCCCACTCGGCGAAGTGCTCAGGCGCCACGACGAGGTGCACCAGCGCGGCGACGCAGCTGAGCGCGGCGGCGGCTCTCGACCGCGTCGCGAGTCCGGGGCCGGGGGACGTGCCCGGCTCGGGCGCGAGCGGCGACGCCGGTCCCGAGTGCGAGCCCGAGTGCGAGGTCGGGGGCAGGATCGAGGTGGACATGTCGTGCGCCCTCAGAGGTCGCTGATCTCGGGCAGCGACTTGCACGGGTCGCTCAGCGGGTCGTCCACGTCGCTGTCGGCACGCACCTCGAACTGGCTCATCATGTCGTGGTCCTCGTGGACGAGGTTGTGGCAGTGGATCATGTACTTCCCGCGCCCCTCGAAGCGAGCCACGACCCGAACCGTCTCGTTCTCGCCGACGTAGACGACGTCCTTGGGCCCGCGCTCGTGCGGCATCGGCGGCTGGCCGTTGCGGTCCAGGATCCGGAAGTCGATGAGGTGGATGTGCACCGGGTGGAACCACCCGCCCGACGAGTTGCGGATCTCCCAGATCTCGACGTCCCCCTCACGCGGGTTGGCCTCGACGAGCGAGAACCTGCTCTTGACGACGTCGTCCCACGTGTGGCCGTTGATGGTCCACGTGCCGTGCTCGCGCACGAGGTCGAGGCGGCGCGTGCGCACCGCGTCGGCCGCCGTCAGCAGCATGGCCGGGTTGGTCGGGTTCAGCACGTCGGGAACCGCGTTGTTCGAACGGTCGAAGTCGTCGGCCACGACGTCGAACGCCATCACCTTGTTCGTGTTGGTGTAGTCGATGTTGTTCTTCGGGCTGGTGTTGCGCAGCACGACGCGACGGCCCACCGGCATCTTGCTGAAGTCGATGACGACCTCGTAGCGCTCGGCCGCACCGTGCCGGAAGCGCTGCACCGTCTGCGGCTGCGGCATGAGGCCCGCGTCCGTCGCGATGACCGTCATCGGGTCTCCCGAGTCGAGCGACCACTGGTACGAGCGTGAGATGGACGCGTTGAGGATGCGGAAGCGGTATCTGCGCCGCTTGACCTTCATGACCGGCCACGGCACCCCGTTGACCAGGATGACGTCGCCGAACATCCCCGACTCGCTGTGGTTGTCGAAGTAGAGCGACCCGTTGCTCGCGAACATCGCGTCGCTGACCAGCAGCGGCACGTCGAACTCGCCCTTGGGGATCGGCAGCGACTGCTCCAACGGGTCGACGAGCTGGTACTGGGCGGCCAGGCCCATGAGCACGTTCTCCGCCGTGTGGTGCAGACCGTGGTCGTGGTACCACATGGTGCGACCGGTCTGCGTGTTCGGGTAGACGTAGTCCTTGTACTGGCCCGGGTTGGTGATGTCGCTCGCGTAGCCGTCGTACTGCGGCAGCGAGGGTGATCCGTGCAGGTGCACCGACGTCCACGGGGTGTAGCCCAGCAGCGGGTGCCGGCCCGGCAGGTTGTTGACCTGCCGCATCACGGTGCGCCGGCCCTGGCCGACCTTGACGGTGGGGCCGGGCACGAGTCCGTTGTAGCCCCACAGCGGCGTCTTCAGGCCCGGCACCACCTCGGCCTGGAGC
Source organism: uncultured Terrabacter sp. (assembly GCA_966081555.1). Classification (GTDB taxonomy): domain Bacteria; phylum Actinomycetota; class Actinomycetes; order Actinomycetales; family Dermatophilaceae; genus Terrabacter. The sequence continues at coordinate 5,797 of CBHRRQ010000172.1, read as the reverse complement.
GGCTTCATGTAGACCTTGTAGAAGTCGGTCGTCGCATCGGTGCGGTAGGGCTGCAGCACCGGCGGCGTCCGGAAGGGCAGCGTGAACGGCCGGGGGAGCCGGCTGCTGGCGAGTCGTTCCTGGGCGCTCGAGCTGGCACTCACGGTGCGCTCCAGGGGCAGGGCCAGGGCCGCGCCCCCCACGACGCCCAGCTTCATGAGGTCTCGGCGAGACAAAGACATGGTTCCTCCCTTGATCATGTCCTTTCCGACTCAAGAGGAACCCAGCGACCTTGTTGATACCTTGGACGAATCAGGCTACGAGGCAACGCAATTCGGACATCTGAGGGTCTTTGGTGCAAGGTGCCCGAGTCCAAGGTTTTCGCAAGGGCCGACGCCGACAGTGGGGACTGCACCCGGACAGGGTGTGGAGACTTCGTTCACACGGCTCGATGGCGACCCGGTGCGTCATCGACCGTCCTCGGCGGGATCTCCACCTCGGTGGTGAGAAGCGACACTGTGACCTGATCCCCCAGGAGAGGCGGGCGTCCCGAGTGGGCGCCCGCCACTGGTGTGGGGCGGCTGGGGTGGCGGTGTCGTCCCGCTCAGGTGTCGACGCCGAGCAGCACCGGGAGCACGGTCCGCTCCAGCTCGCCGACGGCGAGCGAACGGGGCTCGACGAGGCGCTGCGTCATCGAGCCCTGCGCCAGTGCGATGGCGGCCCGGACGAAGACGTCGGTGGGCATGGGGAGCTTCAGCCCCTGCCGGGCCACCGCCTCGTCGACGACGGCCACGAGCTCGTCGCGCACCCGGCGCTGCTGGGCGGCCCAGGCGCGACGGGCCGCCGGTTCGCGGATCGCGTGGAGGGTGAACTCCGTGGTGAGGACCATCCACTGCTCCTTGCTACGCGTGTCGTCGGCGAGGGCCGCGAAGACGGCCTTCAGCACCTCGTCGGCCGTCGCGTGCTCCTGCTTGCTGGCCGCACGGATGCGATCGACGAGAGCCTCGGAGTGCTGGCGGGACAGCTCGAGCACCAGATCGTCCTTCGAGGAGAAGTTCGAGTAGAAGGCGCCTCTCGTGAAGCCGGCGCGCTCGCAGATGTCCTCGACGCTCGCGCCGTGGAAGCCGCGTTCCGCGAAGACCTCGCTGGCGGCTCCGAGCACCCGGTCGCGGGTCGCCTGACGGCGAGCGGAGATCGGTGGTGCGGCTGCTTCGCGGGACCTCACGGATGGCATACGCCAAGGATACGTCCTCGAATTGAATACGAGGTCGTATTGGATGCATACTTGTATCGAAAGGCGGGAAGGTCCCGTCGGAGGATGGTCAGGTGAACGAGCGCCAGGTGTTCGCACACGACGTGTCGGTCCGCGGTACGCACGAGCCGTTCGTCTCGGGGATCGGCTTCACGGCCCCCGGGGGAGCGGTCACGGTGGTCGGGGTCGACCCCGGCGTCGGCCAGGTCGCACTGGCCCTCGCGATCGGCGGACGGGTCGACCTGCTCACCGGGTCCGTGTCGATCGGTGGGTCCAGCGACCGGTCGCAGCTGCAGCTGCGCACGCGCCTCGTCGACGTTCCCGACGTGACCGCGCCCGAGGACTCCTTCCCGCTCCGGGCCGTCGTCGCGGAGGAGCTGGCCCTCGCCGAGCGGCCCTCGTCGCGCAAGGACGTCGCTGCCTTCCTCCGCGACCGAGGCGTCACCGAGCTGGCATCGCGGCGTTGGGAGAGCCTGCCCGCCGGCCTGCGCACCCGACTGCTGCTCGAGCTCGGCTCGTGGCACCCACAGGTCCGGGTCATCGTCCTGACCGGGCCCGACCGGCACGGCGGCGACCCGCGCGACTGGTTCGAGGCCGCCCAGTCCATCGCCGACAGTGGTCTCACCGTGATCGCGGTCTGCGCACCGGCGACCGCCTCGGCGCTGCGACCCCTGACGGATCCTCGACCGGGACCGGATGCGGCAGCCGCCACCACGCCCGCGCCCACGCCCGCTCCCGCGCCCGCTCCCGCTCCCGCGGAAGACACCCGGACAACCACCGACGGAGTGCCCGCATGAACCCCGTCCGCCTCGCGCTCGCCGAGCTGCGCCGACTCACCGCCTCGCGCCTCGCGCGTCTCGCCCTCGCAGCCCTCGTCCTCGTCCCCACGCTCTACGGCGGGCTCTACCTCTACGCGAACCACGACCCGTACGGCGCGTTCCCGCAGGTGCCTGCCGCCGTCGTCAGCGACGACGCCGGCACCACCCTGAGCACGGGGGAGAAGCTGCAGGTCGGCGGCGAGGTCGCCGACCACCTCGTCGAGTCGAAGAGCTTCGACTGGCACCGCGTGTCTCACGCCGAGGCGATGCAGGGCGTCGACGAGGGGACGTACGCGTTCGCCGTCATCCTGCCCAGGACCTTCTCGGCAGACCTCGCCTCCACGGCGGAGTTCACGCCCCGGCAGGCGACCCTCGTGCTCGAGACCAACGACGCCAACAACTACATGACCTCGATGATCGGCAGCCAGGTCATCAAGCAGGTGACCGCCAGCGTGGCCGGCGAGGTGAGCCAGACCGCAGCCAGCCGGCTGCTGCTGGGCTTCAGCGACGTCCACGACGAGCTCGCGAAGGCCGTGGACGGCTCGGAGAAGCTGCGTGCCGGGTCGGCCAAGGCCGACGACGGGGCCCACCGGCTCGCGACGGGCGCCCGCTCGCTCGCCACGGGTCTCGACGACCTCGCCACAGGCGCCCGCACGCTCGACGCCGGCATCGCCAGGGCGGCCTCGGGCGCCCATGAGCTGCAGGCCGGCTCGGCCCGTCTCGCATCCGGCCTGGGCGCCCTGCATTCGAGGACCGCCGACCTGCCCGCGCAGACCGACCGTCTCGCCGACGGCGCCGAGCAGGTCGCGGCGGGCAACCGCACGGTCGCCGGCTACGGCGCGAGGGCGGCCGCCGCCTCCACCCAGCTGAAGAGCCGCATCGCCGCCGACCGCGCCGGCCTGGTCTCCACCCTGCGCGCGCAGGGGCTCACCGACGCACAGCTGGCCGTCGTCGAGTCACGGCTCGACGTCGTCGGTGGTTACGTCGACGACGCGGACGCCACGATCCAGTCCGCGTCCAGTGACCTGACACGGCTGTCGAAGGGCGCCGACCAGGTCGCCACGGGGGCCCGGGCACTGGCGGACGCCACGCCCGCGCTCGCCGACGGCATCGCGCAGGCACACTCCGGCGCCGTCAAGGTGCGGGACGGCGCGGCATCGCTGGCGACGGGACTCGACCGGCTCGACGCCGGCGCCGACCGGCTCGTGTCCGGTGCGTCCTCCGCCGCCACCGGCGCCGGCTCGCTGGCGCAGGGCGCGGGGTCGCTCGCCTCCGGCCTCGACTCGCTGACCAAGGGCACCACCGACCTGCACGCCGCTCTCGTCAAGGGGCGCGACGCCGTGCCGGACCCGTCCGAGGCGCAGCGCAAGGCGATGGCCCAGACCATCGGAAACCCCGTCGGCGTGTCGACCGACTCCCTGTCGTCCGCGGGCTCGTACGGTGCCGGGCTGGCGCCGCTCTTCATGAGCCTGGCCCTCTGGATCGGCGCCTACGTCCTGTTCCTCTTCGTGCGCCCCCTGTCGCAGCGGGCCCTGGCCACGAGCCAGCGCTCGTTCCGCACCGCGCTCGGTGGCTGGCTCGCCCCCGCGGCCGTCGGGATCGTCCAGGCCGCAGCGCTGGTGCTCGTCGTCGGTCGCGGGGTCGACATCCGGATCGCGCACCCGGTGCTCGCGTTCCTCTTCCTCTGCTTCACCTCGATGACGTTCGTCGCGATCCTGCACGCGCTCGCCTCCCGGTTCGGGGCCGTGGGCAAGTTCCTGGGCCTCGTCTTCATGGTCGTCCAGCTCGTCAGCGCCGGAGGCACGTTCCCGTGGCAGACGCTGCCCGCCCCGTTGCAGGCGGTCCACCACGTCGTGCCGATGAGCTACGCCGTCGACGGCCTGCGGCGCCTGCTCTACGGCGCCGACCGCCCCCCGGGGGTCGGGGCGGGGGGCGTGCGGACGGCAGACCTCGGGGGGGCCCGGCGCGTGGCGCCGGGCGCGGCGGGGCGCTCGCGGGTGTGCCCACCGACGCGGATCACGCGGCAGCGGGCACTCGGAGCCCCTCGCGCCGGCCCCGCGCGGCCGGTGTTCCGGGCTGACAAGCCGGCGCGCGCGGAGCATGCTGTGGACGTATGAGCAGTGCGTCGAGAGAGAAGACCCTCATCCTCATGCGCCACGCCAAGGCCGAGGAGGGGCTCGGCAAGGCCGACCACGACCGCGAGCTCGCGGCGCGGGGTCGCCGCGACGCCAAGGCCGCCGGTCGGTGGCTGCACGAGCAGGGGCTCGTGCCCGACCTCGTCATCTGCTCCACCGCGCAGCGCACCCGCCAGACGTGGGAGGAGGCCTGTCACGGCGGCGCCCACACCGAGTTCGTCGAGTACCGGCGCAGCGTCTACCTCGGCGGTTCGGAGCAGACCCTCGAGACGGTGCGCGAGGACGCGGGTGAGACGACGACGGTGCTGGTCGTCGGGCACAACCCGACGATGGCGCAGCTGACGAGCCTGCTCACCGACGGGGAGGGGTCGCGCGAGGCCCACGACGCCCTCGGCGAGGGCTTCGTGACGAGTGGGTTGGCGGTGCTCCGGTATGCCGGCGAGTGGGCCGACATCGACTTCGGCTCGTGCGCCCTGACGCGCTTCCACGTCAGCCGCGGGCACGACGACTGAGCGGACGCGACTGACGATCAGGCTGTGAGATGCGGTGTCCACCCAGCGGACACCGTCCTATGCTGCAGGCATGACGCAGACGCCTGACATCAAGCCCCGCAGCCGCGACGTCACCGACGGTCTCGAGAAGACCGCGGCACGGGGGATGCTCCGGGCGGTAGGCCTCGGCGACGACGACTTCGCCAAGCCCCAGATCGGTGTCGCGAGCTCGTGGAACGAGATCACGCCCTGCAACCTGTCCCTCGACCGGCTGGCCAAGGCCGTCAAGGACGGCGTGCACGCCGGTGGCGGCTACCCGCTCGAGTTCGGCACCATCTCGGTGTCCGACGGCATCTCCATGGGGCACGAGGGCATGCACTTCAGCCTCGTGTCGCGCGAGATCATCGCCGACTCGGTCGAGACCGTCATGAACGCCGAGCGGCTCGACGGCTCAGTGCTGCTCGCCGGCTGCGACAAGTCGCTGCCCGGCATGCTCATGGCGGCTGCGCGCCTCGACCTCTCGTCGGTCTTCCTGTATGCCGGCACGATCCTCCCCGGCGTCGCCAAGCTGAGCGACGGCACCGAGAAGGAGGTCACGATCATCGACGCGTTCGAGGCCGTCGGTGCGTGCAACGCAGGTCTCATGTCGCGTGAGGACGTCGACGCCATCGAGCGAGCCATCTGCCCGGGCGAGGGCGCCTGCGGCGGCTTCTACACCGCCAACACGATGGCCGCCGTCGCCGAGGCGATCGGCATGTCGATCCCCGGCTCGGCCGCGCCGCCGGCCACCGACCGCCGCCGCGACATGTACGCCCGCAAGTCCGGTGAGGCCGTGGTCGAGCTGCTCCGCCGCGGCATCACGGCCCGCGACATCATGACCAAGCCGGCCTTCGAGAACGCCATCGCCGTCGTCATGGCCTTCGGCGGCTCGACGAACGCGGTGCTGCACCTGCTCGCCATCGCCCACGAGGCCGAGGTCGACCTCACCATCGAGGACTTCCGCCGCATCGGCGCGAAGGTGCCGCACCTGGCCGACGTCAAGCCCTTCGGCAGCTTCGTCATGAAGGACATCGACCACATCGGCGGCATCCCCGTCGTCATGAAGACGCTGCTCGAGGCGGG